>JAZNKW010000012.1:0-50013 GCA_045578745.1 Anaerovoracaceae bacterium | reverse complement strand
ATCGACGTGGGTACCGGTGCCGGTTTCCCGGGTGTACCTCTGTCTATCGTATCTCCTGATAAGAAGTTCGTCCTCATGGATTCTCTGAACAAGCGTCTGAAGATTATCGATGAACTGACTGCAGGAATCGGTGTGATGAATGTGGAAACCGTTCATGCCCGTGCAGAAGAACTGGCTAAAAACAAAGCCCACAGAGAACAGTATGATATCTGCGTGTCCCGTGCAGTAGCAAATCTGACGACCCTGTCCGAGTACTGCCTGCCGTTCATCAAAGTTGGCGGTTATCTGCTGGCCTATAAGGGACCGGATGCAGACGCTGAACTGGCAGATGCAAAGAAGGCCATCTCCATTCTGGGCGGCCATGTGGAAAAGGTTGAGAAAGCACAGCTTGAAGACTTCGGCCTGGATCACAGAATTATCTTCATTAAAAAAGTAAAGAATACTCCTGCCAAGTACCCAAGAAAAGCGGGTACTCCGGCAAAGGAACCACTTAAGTAATATAAGACGGCGTATATCGCCGTCTTTTTTCTATGCATAATTATAGCGATTTAAAGTGCTGTCTTAGCAGTTTTCGGTGTCTACAAATCTTCCGGGAAATGTTATTATTTCCCCAGAGAAAAAATTCTCGTGTGTGTTTATAACCTGTCTCAATGACAGGCTTTTGGAAGGAGAGATTAACATGTTGGACATGCTTGTACTGAAAAGCGTATTTAAAACTGCGGCACCAACTGAATCGGTAACTGTGCCTGCGGAAGGAGAGGAAAATGAATCAATTCAGGTAATTCATCTTCCTCTTGAAAAAATTGTTATTAACCCGGAACAGCCTCGCAAAGTGTTTTGTGAAGAAGAGCTGGAGGAACTGTCCCGTTCCATACAGGAGTACGGGGTGCTGCAGCCTATTCTGGTTCGTAATACTGAAGACGGCATGTATTCCATCATTGCCGGTGAGCGACGGTTCCGCGCAAGTCAGCTGGCAGGGCAGACAACCATTCCGGCTATCATACGTAATCTGGATGAAGAAGAAGCGGCACTGATTGCATTGGTGGAAAATGTGCAGCGCGAAAATCTGAATTTTATAGAAGAAGCACGGGCGTATAAGAAACTGATGGATGAGTTTCATCTTACGCAGAGTGAAATTGCTTTGAAGGTCGGAAAGCAGCAGTCGACCATATCTAACAAAATCCGCATTCTCTCCCTGCCGGAGGATATCCAGGAGGTTCTAACTGCCAATAAGCTGACGGAGCGTCATGGGAGAGCATTGCTCCGTATAGCAGCTGAATCAGACAGGAAGAAAATAATTAACAGAATTGTAAAAAATAACCTTAATGTAAAACAGTCCGAAAAATTAATCGATGAGTTTCTTGCAGGGCTGGAAGAGCAACGCAGAAAGAAAAATAAAATCAATTACATAAGTTATAAAATATATGTAAATACTATTCGAAAGAGCTTCGCCCAGATAAAAGAGATGGAAGAAGGCGCGGTTCTGTCTCAGGAGGATAAAGGGGACTTCCTGGAACTGAAAATAACCATTCCGAAGAAGGACAGATGTTTCACGTGAAACATCTGTCTTTTATTTTATGAAAATGTTGTGAAACATGTAGAAATAATTGCAGAAATATTATATAATAGACTTCGAAGTTTTGCGAAAGTGCAAAACGATTTTCAAACAGGAGGGACCAACTTGGGTAAAGCAATCGCAATATTTAATCAGAAAGGCGGCGTAGGGAAAACTACAACAAATATCAACCTTGCAGCCTGCCTCGCAATTAAAGGAAAGAAAGTACTAATTCTGGACATCGACCCACAGGGGAATACCACCAGTGGTATTGGCGTGTCTAAAAAGACTTTAGATAAAACAGTATATAATATTCTGGTAGATCCTGATTTTGATCCAAACGAAGCCATCATTCATACTGAAGTGGAAAATCTGGACCTGATTCCTGCCAGTGTGGATCTGGCTGGTGCTGAAGTGGAACTGGTTTCTATGAAGGGAAGAGAAATTTCTCTGAAGAAGGGCCTGGACAAAATCAGACATAAATACGACTATATCTTCATTGACTGTCCACCTTCACTGGGACTGCTGACAATCAACTCTCTGACCGCAGTGGACAGTGTCCTGATTCCAATTCAGTGTGAGTTCTATGCGCTGGAAGGGGTGAGCCAGCTGGTGAGCACCATTGAACTGGTAAGAAAGAGTCTGAATCCAAGACTGACTGTACAGGGTGTTATTCTGAGTATGTTTGACGGAAGAACAAACCTCTCTGTTCAGGTAGTACAGGAAGTAAAAAAATATTTTGGCAGCAAGGTATACACTACTGTAATTCCGAGAAATGTAAGACTGGCCGAAGCACCAAGCTACGGCATGCCGATTACAGAATACGATCCTAAATCCAAGGGTGCAGAAGCATATATGGAATTTGCAGAAGAATTCCTGGAGCTGGAGGAAGAATAGTATGGCAGCAAAACCAAAGAAGGGCGGACTGGGACGCGGACTGGATGCATTATTTGCAGATGTACCGGTAACTGCACCGCAGCCTGAAGAAATAAAAGAAGAAAAAGCTGTAAAAGCAGTAAAGGAAGAAATTCCGGCAGAAGACAGAGTGAACTATATTAATATTCATGAAATCATGCCGAATGCTAATCAGCCGAGAAAAACTTTCAACGAAGAAAAGATTGAAGAACTGGCTGCTTCCATTACAGAACACGGTATTATTCAGCCGATTGTAGTTCGAAAGAAGAAAAAAGGCTATGAAATCGTAGCTGGTGAAAGAAGATGGCGTGCTGCTATGAAGGCAGGTCTGGCAGAAGTACCTTGTCTGCTGAAAGAATTGACGGATGAGCAGAATATGCTTATCGCAATCATCGAAAACATGCAGCGTGAGGATCTGAACCCAATCGAAGAAGCAGAGGGTCTGCACCAGATGGTGGAAACCTTTGGCATGACGCAGGAACAGGTATCCAAGAGTGTAGGCAAGAGCCGTCCATACATCACAAACTCACTGAGACTTCTGAAACTGCCGGAATATATCCGCAGCAGAATTGCAGAAGGTGTGATTTCAGCCGGACATGGCAGAACTCTGATTACAGTGGAAGATGAAGATCTGAGAAGACAGCTTTTCGATAAGATTATTGCAGAAGGTCTGTCTGTAAGAGAAACAGAAAAACTGGTTGCAGAGTTAAGCAAGCCTGCGAAAAAAAGACCTGCGCAGAAGGTAAAGAACCCGGACACAGCTCACGTAGAAGAAGAACTGAAATCCATTTTAGGAACGAAAGTTAATATCATCGAAAAGGGCAAGAAGGGTAAAATTGAAATCGAATGCTATAGCCGAGATGAACTCAACAGATTAATAGATCTGTTGAAAAGACTGGGTTAGAGGGGTGTGTTTCACATGAAACATCTTCTGATAATATGGGGCTTATGGAACCTGGCAGTCTGTTTCATGATGGGTATCGACAAATGGAAGGCCAAGCATGAAAGACGCAGAATCAGTGAAAAAACACTGCTGCTCAGCTGTCTGGCAATGGGAGCAATCGGCGGAGCGACCGGAATGCTGGTTTTCCATCATAAGACAAGAAAACGTAAATTTCAGATCCTGGTACCTATTATGCTGTTCCTGAATGCAGCTGTGGTATTCGGAATTATATATCTGACAGTAAACGGCCTCTGATTGCAGAGGCTGTTTTTTAATCAGGAGGGAACAATTGGAGGAGAATTTAAGAAGATCCAAAAGACTGCTGGAAAAGTGCAGATGCATACTGCGGGAAGAAAAGATACCGGCATCGGAATACATACAAAGACTCACAATCAATGGCAGAGTGAGAAGCCGCTTTGGAAAATGTACAAAGAAAGGCAGCGGATATGAAATTGAACTGAGTGGTCACCTCATGGAGGCAGATGATACAGCGATTGAAACCGTAATACTTCACGAACTGCTTCACACATGTCCGAGATGTCTGAACCATGGGAAGCTTTGGAAAGCATATGCTGAAAAACTGAACCATAAATACGGATACCGGATTACGGCAACTTCATCCTATCATTCAATGGGACTGGAAGATCCGGGAAGCAGGGAAACGGTAAAATACATGATAAAATGCACAAAATGCGGAACAGAATATCCGAGAAAAAGAAAGTGCAGTCTCGTGGAAAATGTTGACAGATACCGCTGCGGAAAATGTGGTGGAAAACTTGAAATTCATTGACTTCTACTACATCTTGTAGATGAAATTTCATGAGAAATGTGGTACAATAAAATGAAGTATGGATACCGGAGGGGAGCGGTAGTTTTTTGTGGTGCGGATTATCACAAAATCCACACGAATCATAAACTATCAGATGGTATAATTGACTTTATACCAGGGAGAACAGTATGTCTGACAAAGAACTGGAAAAAAGAATATCTTCCTATATACCGCTGCCGGTGTGCATTATTAACCGACAGGGTAAGGTGTTGGAAGCAAGCGGAAAAATCGGTGAAGTATTCATCTACGGAGGAATCGAAGACGGTGATATTTTTGCGCTGACAGGAATTAAGACAGCAGAACTTTATGAAGCGGCATCGAAGGGTGAACACCCGCTGATTCGGAGAAATGACCGCGTATTCCGTCTGCTCCTTCAGAAAATGGATCCGGAATCAGAGGAAACCGGACTGGCCATTCTGTTCGATGATGTGACCGGAATGGAAGAACTGAAGGATATGTACCGCAACGAAAAAATGTGCTTTGCCAAGGTACAGGTAGACAATTATGATGAACTGACGTCCGGTGCAGGTGCAGAATCCAGACTTGCACTGTCCAGTGAAATTGATAAAATCATTCGGAAATGGGGCGCGAAATCAAACGCTTCTGTAAACCGCATCCGAAACAATGCTTATGTGATATGTTTTGAGCAGCAGCATCTGGACAAACTGGCAGCAGCCAAGTTCGATATTCTGGATGAAATCCGTGCACTGGAAACAGGAACGGACTTCCCTGCCAGTCTCAGTATTGGTGTAGGTGCAGGCGGAAAAACTCCTGCTCAGACCGAAGAGTACGCAGATGCGGCGCTGGATCTGGCACTGGGACGCGGCGGCGACCAGGCTGTGATTAAACGAAACCTGAAGATTGAATATTTTGGCGGGAAGCTGGCTGCCGTAGAGAAGAGCAACAAGGGAAAATCCCGAATTGTCGGACATGGTCTGAAGCAGCTGATCAAGCAGTCAAGAAATGTATTTATCATGGGACACAGAAATCCTGACATGGACAGCTTTGGTGCAGCACTGGGAATCTTCCGTCTCTGTGAGCTATTTGATAAGAAAGCATATATTGTACTGGAAGAACATAACGAGGCGCTGCAGACAATTTACATGCAGGCCAGAAAGAGTGAAAATTATCAGATTATCGGAAGAGAAAAGGCCATCAGCCTGGCAGATTCCGAAAGCCTGGTTATCGTGGTGGACACCCACAGACCAAGTTTGACAGAGTGTCCTCAGCTCCTGAAGATGACGGAAAAGGTGGCAGTCATCGACCATCACCGTAAGATGGAGGAGTTTATCGAAAATCCAACCCTTGCATACATGGAAAGCTACGCGTCATCTACGTGTGAGCTGGTGACCGAGATTCTGCTGTACATGGGTGGGAAAAAGAGTCTGGTAAAGCTGGAAGCAGAAGCACTGCTGGCCGGCATGACCATAGATACAAACGGGTTTGCAGTGCGGACCGGGGTGCGTACCTTCGAGGCGGCAGCATGGCTGCGGCGTCAGGGGGCGGATCCGACGGAAGTGAAGCGGTTCTTCCAGAAAGACCCGCTGACGTTCCAGATACATGCTCAGGGACTGGCTTCTGCCCGGTTCTTTGAAAACGGTATGGCGCTTTCCGTGTGTGAAGTGCCTCACTCTGATGAGCAGGTAATCTGTGCACAGGTTGCAGACCAGCTTCTGACAGTGAAGGGCGTACAGGTTTCCTTTGTACTGGGAACCAATGCTGCAGGTAAGACTGTGGTGAGTGCCCGTTCCCTGGGGAATGTCAATGTACAGGTTATCATGGAAAAATTCGGTGGCGGAGGCCATCTGACCATGGCAGCTGCTCAGCTTGATGAGCCGAAGGAAGAAGTAGCAGAAAAAATAATTGAAGTAATGGAGGAATATTTAAATGATAGTCATTCTTAATAAGGATATTAAAGGTACCGGCAAGGCTGGTGATGTAGTAAAGGTAAGCGACGGTTACGCAAGAAACATGCTGATTCCAAAGGGATGGGCAACTGAAGCGACCGAAGGCAATGTAAGAAGCCTGGAAAAGCAGAAGGCTGTAGCAGCTGAAAAGAAGGCACAGGAAAAGGCGGCAGCTCAGGCACATGCAGAAAAGATCAAGACTCTGTCTGTAACTATTAAGACCAAGGCTGGTGATGGCGGCAAGATCTTCGGTTCCATCACTTCCAAGGATATTGCGGAAGCTCTGCAGCAGCAGCATAAGATTACCGTAGACAAGAAGAAGATTCAGCTGGCAAATCCTGTAAAAATGACTGGTGAAATGGATGTTGCAATCAAGCTGTATCCTGAAGTATCCACTACTCTGAAGGTAATTATCGTAGCAATTTAAGGAGTTATTTATGAAGGAACGGATTCCTCCGCATAACGAGGAGGCGGAACGCTGCGTCCTTGGGGCGGCAATGCTCAGTAAGGATGCCATGTTTGATGTCATTGAAGAAGTAAAGGCCGATGATTTTTATAACGAAAATCATAAGGAAATTTTCAATGCCATCATGGATTTATACAGAGACAATAAACCGGTGGATATGCTGACCGTCTGCGAAGAACTGAAGACGAAGAAGGCGCTGGAAATGGTAGGAGGACGTGCATATATTGCGGCCCTGACTACAGAAGTTCCTTCCACCACCAATGCGGGTGAATACGCGAAAATCGTATCCGAAAAAGCATCTCTGCGTGCACTGATTAATACCGCAGAGGATATTATGAATAAAGGCTATGAAGGAAAGGACGACACCCAGGATATTCTTAATTTTGCGGAGTCCGGAATTTTCCAGATTGGTCAGAAGCGTCAGAAGAGCGATTACACACCAATCCAGGATGTCCTCCTGAGAAACGTGGAAATCATTGACGCAAACTCCAGAAACCAGGGTAAAACAGTCGGAATTCCAACCGGCTTCAAGGATTTGGATAATCTTACCAGTGGTCTGCACCGTTCTGATCTTATCATTCTGGCTGCAAGACCGGCGATGGGTAAGACTGCATTTGCACTGAATATTGCACAGCAGACCGCTACCAAAGCAGGTGCAAGCGTACTGATCTTTTCCCTGGAAATGTCCAAGGAACAGCTGGGTCAGAGACTGCTGGCGATTCAGGCCCGTGTCGAAATGCAGAAACTGAAGACGGGCAGCCTGGAACGAAAGGACTGGGACCGTCTGAATATGGCTCTGGACGAACTCCACAGTTCCAAAATTTTTATCGACGATACACCTGGTGTTTCCATCATGGAAATGCGTAATAAATGCAGAAGACTGAAGGCTGAACATGGTCTGGATCTGGTTGTCATCGACTACCTGCAGCTGATGCAGGGGGACGGTCGCTCCGACAACAGACAGCAGGAAATTTCTGCAATTTCCAGAAACCTGAAGCTGCTGGCAAGAGAAATGGACTGTCCGGTTATCGTACTGTCACAGCTTTCCCGTGCGGTAGAGCAGCGTACAGACCACCGTCCGATTCTGTCCGACCTGCGTGAATCCGGTTCCATCGAACAGGACGCAGACATCGTAATCTTCCTGTACAGAGACGATTACTATAATCCGGACAATACGGAAAAGCACGGTATCTGCGAAGTCAACCTGGCAAAACACCGAAGCGGTCCGACTGACAAGGTGGAACTGACTTGGGTTGAACGTTATACCAAGTTCAGCGACAAGGCATTATAAGGAGGTTCTCATGATTACGAGAGACATGGCCGTAATTGATATACTCAATATGGGAGAACAGTACGGAAAAGTTTTCGAAAAGTATTTCCTGACCTGTGCCGGCTGTCCGGGGGCTTCCATGGAAACTCTGGAGCAGGCTGCGGAAGGACACGGTATCGATATCGAAAAACTGCTGGCAGATCTGAATCAGGCATAGAAAAAGCACCGGAGAAGGGCGAAAATACATGAACTATATCAAGGGAAAGATAAAGGAATTTTATCTTCTGACAAGTGAAATTGAAAATATTTTTCTGAACGAATACATGCCGGCTGCACCGGGGGATTATGTGAAGGTTTATCTTTTTGGGCTGATGTATGCACAGCAGTCTGAAGAAATGACACATCAGGCCCTGGCGCGCCAGCTTCGCCTGTCCGCAGAAGATGTGGACAAGGCATGGACATACTGGGCAGAAATGGGCGTTGTGAAAAAACACAGCCACGGAAATCCGGGGATTCTCAATTACGACATTGAATTCCTCAGCCTGCGGGATCAGATGTACGGCCGCAGCATGGATTTTGAAGAGCTGGAAGAAGAATTGCAGGAAGTTCCGCAGATGACCGCAAGCCAGGATCTGAAAATGATGCTGGGGGATATTGAGCGCCTGTCCGGCAAAATTTTATCTGCTAAAGAAGCCCAGGAAGTATACTCCTGGATTCAGGACTTCGGTGCGGCACCGGAGGTGATTAAATACGCCTTTGAGTATTGTGTCAGCAGGGGTAAGAGTAATGTAAATTATATCGCGAAGGTTGTAGCTGACTGGAGCGAAAAGGGTTACCGGACCACAGAAGATGTGAAACAGCATCTGGAAGGTCTGGATCAGCGCTATGCAGAGCATAAGCGTGTACTGCAGGCGCTGGGCATGAACAGGGGGGCAACAGAAGCTGAAAGACAGCTGATTGATACCTGGATTGATGACATGCATTTCAATATGGAGAGGATTCTGGAGGCATGCGGTAAAACTGTGTCCATATCCAATCCGAACCTGCGCTATGTGAACAAGATTCTGGAAAACTGGCAGCAGGAAGCAGGCCGTGAGGGCCGTGATGTAAATAAGAAAGTAACAGTTACACAGACTGTTCTTAATAAATATTATGAATTCCTGAGAAGGAAGGCAGAAGAAGAAGCGCAAGAAAGAAAAGAACAGATTTACGCCATGATCCCGCAGATTGCGGAAATCGACCAGAAACTCAACGATTTGGGAAGCAGCGTTTCCAGAAGTCTCCTGTCCGGTGACCGGAGCGGTGTGGAACGCATCCGACGCCAGATGGACGAGCTGGAAGGCGAAAGAGCTGTTCTGCTTACAGAAAATAACTTCATGATTGACTATACTGATGTGAAATATTCTTGCGAATTTTGCAGAGATACCGGCGTGACCGACGAAGGTACACGGTGTGAATGCACAAAGAAGCGAATAGAAGAGGCAGAAATATGGCAAAATTCAATTTAGAAAAAATTCGTGAAAAGATTTTTCGAAAGAAAAACCGAAAAACGGATGAACAGAAAAAGCCCGGACTCATCAGCCAGATGAAACAGCTTGCCAGGGATAAAAAGGGTGTGCAGGAGTATATCTTCCTTTTAGCGGCTGCTGTCATCGATGGCGGAGATGAAATCATGGATGAAATGGGCGAAATGGCGGGAGACGGAAGCGGATTCATTTTTGAAGTCTGTGCCGATCTCGTTATCGCAACGGACAAAATTCTGGATATCGTAGACTGGATCCTAATGAAGACAGTTGTTCTGATATTACGCCAGATTCATGATGTCAGAATGAAACTGCAGGAGAACCGCCGCGAACTGGCACAGCTGGCACTCATCGGACTGCTCAGTGCCACACTGATTATCGGACTTTACTCCTGGGTAACCGACTATGAATATTCCTATAACGGCCGTAAGCTGGGTATCGTAAGAGACCAACAGGACGTTCTGGAAATTCTGGAGCTGGTCAGCGAAGAGCTGACGCAGGAATACGGTTCCAATATCGTCATTGACCCGGAAAATGATATTACCTTTGCACCGGTGATTTCCTACGGAAAAGAAATCGACGATGCGGACACTGTACTTCGCCGCTTTACCTACATGGGGGATATTCAGGCAGAGGCATATGCAATTTATGCAGACGGCGAACTGATTTCCATCGTAGAAAGTGAAAAGGTAGCACAGGAAGTACTGGATAAGGTACTGAACTACTATCTGGATGACGACGATGATGTAGAATATGAGTATGTAGGTTTTGCAGAAAATATTGAAATCAAAGCATACAGTACCGCACTGGCGAACGTAACCAGTAAGAATTCCGCCTATAACAAGATTAAGAACGGCGGACAGCAGGAAGTAACCTACGAGGTTGTTTCCGGTGACACCCTTTCCGGAATCTGTTCCAAGCTGGGTGTAAGTATGAAGGAACTCATGTCTATGAATCCGGAACTGGATGAGGATACCACTCTGCATATCGGCGACAAGTTCGTGGTTACAGAAGAAGTTCCTCTGCTGACTGTAGAAACTGTAGAAGTTTCCACTTATGCACAGAAGATTAAATATGAAACAGAATATGTGGAATCCAGCTCTTACTATGAAGGTGACAGGGTCGTAACCCGTGCCGGTAAGAATGGTAAGGCAAGAGTAACTGCACGTCTGACCAAGCATAATGGTAAGGTTGTGGAACGTGATGTTCTGAGCAAGAAGGTCATCACAGAACCTGTAAATGAAATCATTGCCAAGGGTACCAAGATTAAACCTCCTACAGCAGGTACCGGTTCCTTCATGCGTCCGGTAAATGTAGGTGTATATTCCGGCTATGGCTGGAGATGGGGCCGTATGCATTATGGTATTGACCTGTCAACTTCTATCGGTACACCGATTTATGCAGCGGACGGTGGTGTAGTAACCATGGCAGGCTGGAATGGTGCATATGGCTTATGTGTCAAGATTAACCATGAAAACGGATTCGAAACTCTGTATGCACACTGCAACTCCCTGAATGTATCTGTGGGAGCGAGAGTCTTCAAGGGACAGCGGATTGCTGCAGTCGGCAATACAGGCCGAAGCACAGGACCTCACTGTCACTTCGAAATCAAGCATAACGGTGTGAACGTAAATCCGTCTGCATACGTATAAAGAATATTACAAAATCTGCAGGTCAGTTCTGAACTGACCTGCATTTCCATATAATCCAGAGAGGACGAAAAGGAGGCCTGGACTGTATGGATAATCATCATATAACAATTGACAACAGGGAAAGAATTACTGTAACGCAGGTTGCCGATGTGGACGCCTTTGATGAGGCGGTGCTTTGGGCCAATCTGAAAGAAGGAAGTCTGGAAATTACCGGGGAAAAGCTGAACATGGAAAAGCTGGATCTGGAAGCAGGGCTTCTGGTTGTGACCGGCAGGATTCATTCACTGGAATATACCGATAAAAAAATGAAAAGCAGCAAACCATTTCTGCAGAGGTTTGGAAGAAAATGACGGATCTGATCAGTCAGCAGCTTCGTTCCATGGCGGTAATGGTCATGTGCGGAATTGCCGCATCACTGGTGTATCATATTTTTTATCAGGTAAGGATGATATATTTCGACGAAGAAGGCCGCCCAAAATCTCTTCTGTCCAGGCTTCTGGACGGAATGCTGGAGCTTACATCCCTGATTCTGGCGGCGTATATAATAAGTGTATTTTTGTATTACAGTGACCGCGGCAATATCAGGCTGCAGGATGCAGTCTGCTTTTTTGCAGGGCTAATGCTTTGGAGGAAAGTAAATGGCGAAGAAAGGAAACCGTCTCCGGGAGTTCGAGAAGACACACAGAGTTCTGGATATCAGCTCGGCACAGGAAAGCCGGAAACAAAAGAGAAAAGAAAAGGCTGAGAAAGCAGAAGCAGAAATTGCTTCTGCAGATACACAGGCAGGCCAGAGCACTGCAGGCCGGCACATAAACTGGGTAAAACTGGTGGGTGTGGCGGTAATTATTGTGTTTGCGGTTATGGTTTCTCTGTCCGTGAAAAATATTTTCGACCTGAAAGAGGAAGAGGCGGCACTGCAGGAGCGGAACAGCGAGCTGATTCATCTGAAGGAAGATCTGCTGATGACGTTGGATAATGTAAACTCCGATGAATTTATCGAAGAACAGGCAAGAAAAGAACTGAAGCTGGCCAAGGGGAACGAACTGATTTTCTATTTCCCGGATGACTGGGAGGCAAAACATGAGTAATTTTGAAAAACTGAAAGTCAAAGAAGTTATCGTCGTTGAGGGCCGGGACGATACCAATGCGGTTCTCCGCGCGGTAGACGGACTGACCATTGAGACACATGGTTTTGGAATTAAAAAAGAAACCTGGAAGCTGCTTGAAAAAGCATATACAGAAAAAGGATTGATTATTCTGACCGATCCGGACTATTCCGGAGAGGAAATCCGAAGAAAACTGACAGCACGTTTTCCGGATAGCCGACAGGCTTTCCTTACCCGCAGCGAGGCGGAAAAGAAAGGTGATATCGGTATAGAAAACGCAGAACCGGAAGATATCGCAGAGGCTATCCGCAAGGCTCATTATACAGCATCTTCCGAAACTGCAGAGTTTACGGAAGAGGACCTGTTCGAAGCAGGACTGACGGGCAGAAAGGATTCTGCACAGCGGCGTCAGCTGGTGGGAGCGGCACTGGGAATCGGCTACGGAAACGCCAGGGGTTTCCTGAAAAAGCTGAACAGCTTCGGTATAAGCAGGGAAGATTTTGAGAAGAGTGTAAGTGCGCTGGAGGAGGCGCAGTAAAGAGAGGATACATATGAAAAAACTGTATGCACCATCGACGGTAAATGAAATCAGAAACCGTCATGACTTTAAGAATACAAAGAGCCTGGGCCAGAACTTCCTGACCGATAAGGGCATCATCGATAAGATTGTAGACGGCGCAGGTGTATGTGAAGACGACCTGGTGCTGGAAATCGGACCGGGCCTGGGTGTTATTACCTGGGAAGCTGCGCAGAAGGCAGGAAAGGTTATCGCTGTAGAAATCGACAAGAACCTGATTCCGATTCTGAAGGAAACCCTGGCTGACTGTGACAATGTGGAAGTTCTTCACCAGGACATTCTGAAGACTGACATTAATGAGGTCATCAACCGTGAGCTGGCCACAGGAAAGTACAAGAATGTAAAAGTAATCGGAAATCTGCCGTACTATATCACCACACCAATCATCATGAAGATTCTGGAAGACGGAGTGGAGGCGGAAAGCCTGACTTTCATGATGCAGAAAGAAGTGGCAGACCGTATTCAGTCCGCGCCGGGCAAGAAGACTTATGGAGCAGTGTCCGTAGCGGTGCAGTATTACTGCGAAGCGGAGATTCTGTCCAAAGTACCGAGAGACGTGTTTATCCCGCAGCCAAACGTGGACTCTGCCGTACTGAAGCTGACTGTCCGCAAGGAAAAGGCTGTAGAAGTGGAAGACCGTGATATTTTCCTGTCCTGCATCAAGGCCGGTTTCGGACAGAGAAGAAAGACTCTGCTGAACTCCCTCATGGGTGTGGACGGCATGACGAAAGACGGGGTAAAAGCAGCGCTGGAAGGTGCGGGGATTGAGCCATCCAGACGTGCGGAAACGCTGAACCTGGAAGAATTCGCAACACTGGCAAACCAGGTATACGAACAGCTGCAGGGGAAGTAACGAAATTGCAGGAGGATTTGAGATAAGGGGGATTTACTGTGGAAAAATTTGACAAATTTGAAAAGCTGGACCGGCAGATTGAGCAGACCATACATGAAGTGGAGAACATGGACAGGCATGATTTCTTCGAGAAGTTCATACACAACAGTTTCGTATTCGCAGCTGTGTGGGCATGTTTTCTGAACCTGATTATTGAAACACTGGGTCGGTACAGCACAGTGGGAATATGGGGCGGCCTCCGGTTTATGGCGGACGAGCCTCTTGTATTCTGCTATAACTCTTTGATTATTTTCGCAACCATACTGATTGCGTCCGTGTTCCGGCGCAGAACTTTTGTATTCCTGATACTGAGTGTGTTCTGGCTGATTATCGGAATTGTGAATGGTGTAATTCTGCTGAAACGTATGACACCGTTTACCGTGAAAGACCTGAGCAATCTGGAAGACGGATTCTCCATCATCAGCAACTATATGACGCCTCTGACCATTGCACTGGCAGCGGTGGGGATTCTGCTGGTGGTTGGCGGACTGGTTCTGCTCTTTGTGAAAGGGCCGCGGAAGCAGGGAAAGATAAAGAGAAAACGAAACCTGGTGGCAGTGTGCCTGGTTATCGTCATGACCTTTGGAGCTACATCCTTCATGGTAAGAATCGGTCAGGTGGATACCTTCTTCGGGAATCTGGCTTATGCATACCGTGACAATGGTGTCGTATACAGCTTCATCAACACCTGGCTGAATACGGGAATCAGCAAGCCGTCCGGCTACAGCAGCCAGATGGTGCAGGGTGTCTTTGACAGGGACGAGCTGGACGATGACGGACGCCTGCTTTTGACAGAAGCAGATGAGGATGAAAACTATCCGAATATCCTCTTCCTGCAGCTGGAATCCTTCATTGATCCGGCTACGGTGAACTATATTGAAACATCTGCGGACGTGGTGCCAAACTTCCGGGCGCTGGCAGAAGAGTTTTCAAGCGGGGAACTGACGGTGCCGGCCTGCGGCGCAGGGACTGCCAATGTGGAATTCGAAGTACTCAGCGGCCTGTCTGTGAAGTTCTTCGGGCCGGGAGAATATCCTTACAAAGCAGTTCTGAAGGACAAGCCTGCTGAATCGCTGGCCTTTGACCTGAAGAGCCTGGGATACAGCACCCATGCAATTCATAATCACCGGGGGGTATTCTACAACCGGAACACAGTTTTTGCAAATATCGGATTCGATACTTTTACAAGTATCGAATACATGAGCGATGTAGTGAAGACGCCGAAAAACTGGGCCAAGGACCGGGTGCTCATTGAGAATATTACCGATGCCCTGAAATCTACCGAAAGCAGGGATATGATTTATACCATTTCCGTTCAGGGGCATGGACAGTATCCGGACGAAGAAGTTCTGAAGAATCCTGCCATCCGTGTTACAAATGCACCTTCCGAGGAACTGAAGTGGAAGTGGGAATACTATATAAATCAGATTTATGAAATGGACCTGTTCATCCGTGATCTGGTTCTGGAACTGGAGAAGTTCGATGAACCGGTGATTCTGGCCATGTATGGTGACCATATTCCGGCCATTGATCTGACTGCAGAAGATCTGGAAAACGGAAACCTCTATGGAACCGAGTACGTCATCTGGTCCAATTTTGATATGCCGAAGGAAGAGGAAGACCTCCATACTTACCAGCTGACCGCTTATATCATGGACATGATTGATATGGAAGTGGGTACGGTATTTACCTACCAGCTCAATCACAGGAACAGCGAGACATACCTGCAGGATCTGAAAACCCTGGGCTATGATATGCTTTACGGAAAGTATTACATCTATGGAGGGAAAAATCCATTCACGGCCACCGACCTGCAGATGGGTGTAAACGAGATTAAGATTACCGATGTAGTAAAAATCGGTGAAAAATATTATATCAAAGGCGAAAACTTCAACGCTTACAGCAAGGTAACACTGAACGGCAGAGAGCTGGATACGATTTTCCTGGGGAAAAACGTGCTGGGTCTGCTGGAGGAAGTGGATCCGGAAGATGTGGAAAATATGAAGGTAAGCCAGATCGAAAAGAAAACAAATGAAATTCTGAGCACCACCGAATAAGCGGTCTGCTCAATTAAGAAGAAAAAAGGAAGTAAACAATGCAGCTTGGACATTTTATCGGAATCGGAATTGCACTGGCCATCCTGGTTGGGGTAGGGATGCAGTCTGCAAAAAAAATAAAAAGTGCGAACGACTTTGATACCGGCGGTAGGAAAGGCTCGGTATGGCTGGTGACCGGACTGCTTTTAGGTTCGCTGATCGGCGGCCAGTGTACCATCGGTACGGCACAGCTGGCCTATACATACGGACTTTCCGCCATCTGGTTCTCCTTCGGGGCGGGACTTGGATCTCTGGTATTATGTCTGATTTTCGTGGTGCCTCTGCGCAAGCGCCGTGACGTGACTCTGCTGGAAGTAATCCGCAAAGAATTCGGAGAACGGGCGGAATATTTGGGATCGGTTCTCTGTTCTCTGGGCATTCTGGTCAGCGTGGTTTCCAATGTGGTGGCATCCAGTGCACTGATTATGGCGCTGACTAATCTGCCGCTCTGGCTGGCAGCCATTATCTCTGTGGCACTCATGTGCTGCTATGTGGTGTTCGGTGGTGCCTGGGGTGCAGAAATGGGTGGTATCGTAAAGGTAAGTCTGCTCCTGGTTACTTCCGCGATTTGTGTCGCAGTGGTACTGGTGAAGACCGGCGGACCTGTTTCCATGGGAGGAAGCCTGCAGCTCCACATGTCTGATCTGTTCAGCCGCGGACTGAGCAAAGACTTATCTAACGTTGTATCTGCCATCCTGGGCGTACTGTCTACTCAGACTTATGCGCAGGCAGTATGGTCTGCAAAGAATTATCACGTAGCACGCCGTGCAACCTTACTGGGATGTCTGATCTGTCTGCCGGTTGGTTTTACAGGTATGATGGTTGGTCTGTCCATGAGAGGAACCGGACTGGTGAACCCGGCAGAAGCTTTCCCTATGTTCCTGATTGAAAACCTGCCTCCTGTAGTAGGGGGGATTTGTCTGGGTGCGCTGCTGATTACCGTAGTAACCGGAGGCGGCGGCTTGACTCTGGGTGTTTCCACAATTTTTGTAAGAGATATTGCAAGCCGGATCTGGCCGAAGCTGGGCAAGGGGGATGCTTATATCAAAGCCATGCGTGTCACCATGCTGGTGGTACTGGCAGGCTGTGCATCTGTAGCAGTTCTGCTGCCGGGTGCGCTGATCAATGACCTGGGCTTCCTGTCCATGGGTCTCAGAGGAACGGTAGTATTCATTCCTCTGACTTTGGCACTGTTCTTTAAAGGCAGATTCCATTATAAGCCAGTGCTTGTTTCCATGCTTGCAGGTCCTGCCGTAATGCTCTTCAGCAATCTGGTATGGTCACCGGTGGATCCTCTGATTGGAAGCATTCTGGTTTGCCTGTTTATCTGTATGTTTGGCTACCGCAGCAGAGAGGAGCATAAAATATGAGTACATTCGAAGATAAAAATTATCAGCTGAAATCGATTGAAACAGAACGGCTGATTCTGAATAAATGGACCCTGAGTGATGAAGACATCGACGGCCTTTTTGCTTTTGCCAGCAATCCGAACGTGGGTCCCAATGCGGGTTGGAAGCCTCATGCAAGCAGAGCGGAGTCCAGAGAAATCATTGAAAATGTATTCCTTCCATATCATGTATGGTCCATCCGTGACAAGTCAACCGGCAGAGTCATCGGCAACATCGGCCTGGAACCGGACCGTCGCCGCGAGGACGTGAACAGCATGGAAGTGGGATATTCTCTGGCAGAAGACTGCTGGGGCAAGGGATACATGACGGAGGCCTGCAATGCGGTCGTGGATTTCGCTTTCCGCGAATTCGGTCTGGTGGTTATCGGTATCTGCACTGGACCGGAAAATGTACGGTCCCAGAGAGTCATCGAAAAGTGCGGTTTCGTATTCGAAGGACGCCAGAGAAAGGGCTATCATATCTTCGATGGTACAGACCGTGATAATATGGTTTACTCCATGATCAGAGAGGAATGGGAGGCAAAATAATGCAGAAGATTAAGCGATTCTTTCTGAAGGTGCTTCTCCTGGTGATTGTGCTGGCTATTGTGGCCGTGCTGATGGTGATGACTATCAGCAATCAGGTGAAGAACCGTACGGAAGATGACATTACATACATCGTAACCGGTGAAGTTAAGATTAACCCGGTAAGTCTCCATCAGCTGAATCAGTTTGATGCGGACTGCATCCTGGTGCTGGGAGCAGGTCTGAAAGATGCAGAAACTCCAAGCGATATGCTGAAAGACCGGCTGGACGTGGGCATTGAACTGTACAAGCAGGGTGTGGCACCGAAGATTTTGCTCAGCGGAGACAACGGACAGGTGGAACACAATGAAATCCATGTCATGCTGAATTACGCTAAAAATGCGGGGGTTCCGGACGAGGATATTTTCTGCGATCATGCGGGCTTCAGCACCTATGACTCCATGCACCGTGCCGGCAGTATTTTCGAGATTGAGCGTGCTGTGGTTGTAACCCAGCAGTATCATGAGTACCGGGCACTGTATATCGGAAAGAAACTGGGCTTGGAAGTTCTGGGCGTGGCATCGGACCAGAGAAATTACTTCGGCGGTATGTACCGTGAAGGCAGGGAAACCCTGGCCAGATTCAAAGATTTTTTCAAGGCACTGATTAAGGCCGACCCTGTACTGGGAGGAGAGGCAATTCCAATCAGCGGAAGCGGACTGGTGAGTCACGGAGAATAGAAAAAGGAAATATTTAAGCGCAGGACGCATAGTATGTAGAGGGCAGGAATGCCCTCTATTTTTATATAAAGATTGGGGATAAGCTATGATTTATCTTGATAACGGTGCCACATCCTTTCCCAAGCCGAAGGGCATGATGGCAGCCATGGAAGAATGTATCATGAAGTACTGCGGCAATCCCGGGCGTTCCGGCCATGAAATGGCACTGATGACAGGGGAAGCGGTGTACCGGGCCAGGCAGGCCGTAGCAGAAGTCTTCGGAGTGGAGGACGGATCCCGGCTGATCTTCACAAAAAACACTACGGAAGCGCTGAACATGGGGATCCGGGGGATTTTGCGGGATGGAGATCATGTGATTACCACATCCATGGAGCATAACTCTGTGCTTCGGCCGCTGAAGTGGATGGAAAAGCGGGGCATCAGCCAGTCCATTGTCCGGGCAGATCGAGACGGCAGTATTCATGTATCTGACCTGGAAAAGTGCATTACCGGCAAAACACGTATGATGATCGTTACAGCTGCATCCAATGTGACGGGAACTCGTATGCCACTGGAGGAAATCGGGCACATCTGCCGTCGTCACGGAGTTCTGTTCATGGTGGACGGAGCGCAGGGTGCAGGTTCCATGGACCTGGATGTGGAAAAGCATCATATCGATCTGCTGGCATTTCCCGGGCATAAGGGTTTGCTGGGACCGCAGGGAACGGGAGGGCTTTATGTGAGTCCGGATTTGGAACTGGAGCCGCTGATGCAGGGCGGAACGGGAACGGAATCACGGAGCCGCCTGCAGCCGTCGGAACTTCCGGATGGATTTGAGGCAGGGACCATCAATGCACCGGCCATCATCGGACTGGGATATTCAGCTGCTTACGTGAATCGAATCGGTGCTGAAACTATCGGCAGCTATGAAGAAGCATTAATCTGCCGTCTGGAAGAAAAGCTTCGTGAAATCCCGGGTATCAGGCTTTACGGACCGGAGCCGGAGAAGAAGACAGGAATCACACTGTTTAATCTGAATGGATATGAAACGGAAGAAATCACAGAAATACTCAGCCGCCATTACGGAATCGCCGTACGGGGAGGATATCACTGCGCAGGGCTGGCTCACAAAACCATCGGAACCTGGGAAACAGGTGCAATCCGTGCCAGCGTGGGCCCATATAACACCCCATCCGATATGGACTGTCTGGCCGATGCGCTGCGGGAACTGGCAGCAGCTGCGGAAAAGGGCAGAAAATAGCAGAAATTTTTCACCCAATATACAAGAATCTGTGGTATACTTGCAGAAGAAATTACGAAAGAAAAGAGGTTTCACATGAAGAAATTACTGACACTCTTACTGATTCTCATGCTGACACTGAGTATGACAGCATGCGGCGGCAATGATGATACACCGGATACTGACGGAACCGGAACTGAAAATAACGTAGTTGAAGGAACCGAAGATGGTGAAGAAGGGGAAGAAGGCGAAGACTCCGGCGAAGAAGACCAGAGCAATGAAGGCGGCATCGGAACCGGTGCTGTTGTAAATCCTGATGAACTGATCATGGGCGGCGATGACTACAGCGACATGGAAGCAGCATACGATTTCAAGTTCGATGCAGCTGACAGCTTCGGTCTGGACAGCATGATTTCCAAAGTGGATTACAGCGATATTTCCGCACTGGCAACCGTCATGGAAGAACGTCTGAAATCTGCAGACAGCGTATATGGTTCCAAATTCATGGGCTTCGGCGATTATGAAGAAGTTCCGGAAGATGACATCGACAAGCTGGCTTATGCTATTGCTATGGAAAACGATGACACAGAAGGCAGATATCTGGAAACCGGTGCATACCATGCACAGTCCACTGGCAAGCACTACCAGTATGTTATGACTGCATCCCAGAACTTCTATGAAGTATCTTCCGCTAATACCAAGTCTGTTGTAAGCGATCTGGAAAAGGCTATGGGTATCACCATCTCCGAAAAGAAGATGCACAGTGCCATTCAGCAGGCATTCGAACAGGCTACAGAAACCCAGGATTACTTCTCCCTTAAGGATTCCACATCCGCTAAGGGCAATGGCTACACTGAAACCATTAAGGTTTCCGTAGATGCTTTCGCAACTGAAGATAATGTAATCGGTTTCTACGTGTCCTGTGAAAGAGAACGCTGCTACGAATAAACTGAATTTAAGACAAACGAAAACCCGGTCGATGCAGACCGGGTTTTATAATACACTTATTTATTTCTTCTCACAAAACGGATTTCGCACACATCGTCGCCTCTTGCGATGGTCTTTGGCAGGTCCAGCTCGCAGCCGAAGCTTTCGGCGATGCCACGGTCTCCGCACATTGCATGGTCACACATCAGCTCGATTTCTTCGTCGCTGCAGCCCTGCTTCTGCCATGCTTTGACCAGAGGGCAGTAGTGGAAGTCGATATCCAGATTGTCATCGGTACAGCGTTTCACGTCCATTTCGAAGACCCACTGAGCCGGCTTGGTAAAGAGGGTCTTTTTCAGTCCCTTCAGAGATTCGCCGCCGCCTGCCTTGGCACGCAGGTTGGCACCCTGATAGAGGCCGCAGCGTTTGATAGCTGCCGGAGCATAATCTTCCGGATTCAGACCTTTCTTCTTCGCTTCGTCGCAAAGCAGGTACATCCACAGTGCGCGGTGTTCCAACTGCTCACGGATGGCTACGATTAACGGGAATTTAATTTTTGCTTCGTTCTTTACTTTACTCATGGCTCATGCCTCACTTTCCTTCAGATGAGTACAGTGTAGCACAGTTTTATGAATGTGTAAAATAATTATTCTGCCTTCACTCTCTGGATTCTTCTTTCCTGTGCTCCGCCGTAGACAACCAGAGGAACGCTTTCAATGATAATGGAGGAATTGTCCAGACCGTACCATTTAATTCTGGAACCGGCAGCCTGACGGACAGCGTACTTGGCATTGAGGATAAATTCATCCGTTATGGCCAGCTCACTCTTGGTCGGAACAGACTTATGGATAACGCAGAAACGGAAGTTTCCGACAGTGGACTTGCCGTAAACAGAATACTTCTTATCCTGTACCGGAAGCTCACCGCTGGCCTGGAGATCCTGTACAATCTGACGGAGGTATACATTGACACGAGGGCTGCACTTGAATCCCAGATTCAGGCGGATTCGGAAGATGCAGTCAGTACCGTAGGTTTCAACCTGGTAGTTCATGGTGTCCGGTTCATCCAGTACATTGACGCTGATGAACCAGTATGCCTGAGCGCGTTTCGGGTCTTTGTCCAGAATGGAGTAGAGAATATCTCTGTCGATGAACTCAGGGTCGGAGTTGTTATCCAGGTAAACCAGGTTATGGCAGATTGGGTAAATGGACTCATCTCTGCTCAGAGCTTCCAGGGAGGAAACATGGTCTTCCATTTTCAGGTTAGTACGGAATTTCCGTTCCAACTGAGTTCCACGGTGCCAGATAATCATCAGCAGAAGGATAATCAAGGTCAGGATTGCTGTGAAGTAGCCGCCGGTAAGGAATTTCCCCAGGCTGGAGATGAAGAAGACAATTTCAATCAGGCCGAAAACAATCATCATCACCCAGGCCAGCAGTTTCTGCTTACGGATATCTTTCAGATATGCGAAGAGAAGAACTGTGGTCAGCAGCATGGCGATAGTAATGGTGAGCCCGTAAGCTGATTCGATTCTGTGTCCGGAGCGGAAAATCAGAACTACCATACTGCAGCCAATCCACAGCAGATTATTTACTGTGCTGATGTAGAGCTGCCCCTTGGTGTCAGCAGGGTACCGGATTTCCAGATGCGGAAGCAGATCGAGGTGAATGGCTTCCGATACCAGTGTATAGGAACCGGTAATCAGTGCCTGGGATGCAATAACTGCTGCCATGGTGCTGAGAATTACAGCAACAGGACGGAGAATTCCCGGAAGCATTTCGAAGAACGGATTCATATCCGGAATGGCTGCCAACTGCGTGTTGGACATGTTGCTGATAATCCATGCGCCCTGTCCCATGTAGTTGAGGACCAGACAGGATTTTACGAAAGGCCAGCTGATATAGATGTTTTCACGTCCCACATGGCCCATGTCGGAGTACAGCGCTTCTGCACCGGTGGTAGCCAGGAAAACGCTGCCCAGAATCATCAGTCCCGCCTTATTATATGGGCTGAAAAGAACCTGTACTGCATAAACAGGGTTGAAAGCCTTCAGGACTGCCGGATACAGGAAGACCATGGCAGCACCGGTAACGCCCAGGAATGTGAACCACAGCAACATGCAGGGACCGAAAGCCTTGCCGATTTTTCTGGTTCCGGCGTGCTGCACGGAAAACAGTACGAAGATGATGGCCAGTGTAATGACAACCACTTTCCACTGTCCTTCTCCAAGGAAGCGGTTCATCATTTCAATGCTTCGCAGACCTTCCACAGCAGTGGTTACGGTAACAGCCGGAGTCAGAACACCGTCGGCAAGCAGGGCCGCACCGCCGACCATGGCAGGGATAATCAGCCATTTGCCGCAGTGTTTAACAAGGGAGTAGAGGGCGAAGATGCCTCCTTCCCCGTGGTTATCCGCTTT
The DNA here is from genome assembly GCA_045578745.1 of Anaerovoracaceae bacterium. Taxonomy (GTDB): domain Bacteria; phylum Bacillota; class Clostridia; order Peptostreptococcales; family Anaerovoracaceae; genus RGIG7179. The sequence continues at coordinate 27,065 of JAZNKW010000012.1, read as the reverse complement.
CAGAGCAATCAGTATAAATTTCACTGTAGTGAGCAGGGTTACCGTCCAGATGACCAGGGAAAGAGCACCGATGATGAAGTTCTCATCAATCTGGCTGATGCCTCCGTTTCCTGCTACGATGGACTTCATAACGTATAACGGGGAAGTACCGATATCGCCGTACACGATACCGATGGTTACGAGGAACATACTGAAACGAAAGCCCCTTTTTCCGTTTAAATCTGTGTGCGCAGTCATGATAAAAATCTCCTTTTCCAAATTTAATCCCTAAACAAGAAAAGCTGCCGTTTCCGGCAGCGCAAAAAACACGACGAGACATCCCCTGTACCCAGAAAGGGGCAGGCGATGCGTGAATTCCTTCCTTGTGCTGACGAGATTAGCTGACGGGTTAGGGAAAGAAGGCTCCCTTCCGGATGTATCCGGATACACCCCAAAAATTGGTTCTCCCGCTGCCGCAGCCGCGGCATTAAGCATATTTTTCATTAGAAAATGCTAAGATATTGTTAAGAACATAAGTTGTATTTAATGTATCAAAAAAGGCCTCCATTGTCAAGCAGGGGAGGCCTTAACTTCATTTTATTAACGGTTGTTCTTCTGGGCTTCAATCTGTTCGGCTAGGTCGTTCAGGTAGACCCAGCGTTCCATCTTTTCGTCCAGGGCTGCAGAGAGTTCATCCCGCTGTGCAGTCAGCTTCTGCAGTTTGCCGAAGTCAGCGCCGGCTGTGTTGATTTCCGCTTCCACCGCTTCGATCTGCTCTTCCAGGTTGGCGATGTCTTCGTCGATGGTTTCGTATTCCTTCTGCTCTTTGTAGCTGAATTTCAGCTTCTGCGGACGGTTTGCGTCCCGTGAAGAGGTTGATTTCGCTGCATCATCGCTGTTAGACGATGGATTGGTGCCGCCTGCGAATGATGCGGACTGACGTGCCAGTGCGGCTTCTTCGGCCTGTGCTTTGCGGGTTTCGGCCCAGTCGGTGTAACCGCCCGGATAGTGGGCGATGTGTCCGCCGCCCTCATAAACGAAGGTACGGACAGCCATACGGTCGATGAAGTGACGGTCATGGGATACAGCGATAACAGCCCCCTGGAATGTATCCAGGTAATCTTCCAGAATGCAGAGGGTGTCGATATCAAGGTCGTTGGTCGGCTCGTCCAGAAGCAGCACATTCGGTGCACCCATGAGAATTCCCAGCAGGTACAGTCTGCGCTGTTCACCGCCGGAGAGGCGTCCTACCGGAATAGAGTGCATGTGAGCAGGGAAGAGGAAGCGCTCCAGCATCTGGGAAGCGCTGATATAGCCGTCCACGGTCTGTACGTTATGTGCAATGTCACAGATGTATTCGATGACACGGCGGGACTTGTCCATGTGCTCATTCTCCTGAGAGAAGTAGCCGATCTTAACGGTGTCGCCGATTTCAACCACACCGCTGTCCGGCTGAAGTTCGCCGCTGATCATCTTCAGCATGGTGGACTTTCCGGCACCATTTTCGCCAAGAATCCCGATTCTGTCGTTTCTCAGTACAGTATAAGTAAAATCGTTTATTACCAATTTGTCCTCAAAAGCCTTGGAAACACCGTGAAGTTCGATGATTTTGCGGCCCAGGCGGCTGGAGACGGAGCTCATTTCGATTTTGGAGTCGTCAATGACCAACTTGCTTTCCTCCAGCTGGTGGAAGCGGTCGATACGTCCCTTGGCCTTGGTGGTTCTGGCCTGGGCACCGCGGCGCATCCATTCCAGCTCGCGGCGGTAGAGAGTGCGGCGCTTTCTTTCCGTAGCAAGCGCCATTTCCTCGCGGGCTGCCTTGTTTTCCAGATAGACTTCGTAGTTGCCTTCGTGGCGGTACAGATTGCCGCCGGTCAGTTCCAGAATGACGTTGGTAACACGGTCCAGGAAGTAACGGTCATGGGTTACCATGAAGATGGCCCCGCGGAACTTCTGCAGGTAGTTTTCCAGCCATTCGACCGTGTCTGCGTCGATGTGGTTGGTCGGTTCGTCTAATATCAATATGTCACATGGGTTGGTCAGAATACCGGCCATGGCTACACGCTTGCGTTCGCCGCCGGACAGGGTTCCCATTTTCGCATCAAAATCCGTAATTTCCAGCTGGTTCAGCATGGATTTGCAGCGGTAGTCTCCCTCCGCTGCCACTTCCGGCCACAGGTAAGAAACCGCCTGCTCCAGAACGGTCTTTTCCGGATCGTAAGCCGGGGCCTGAGGCAGATAGCCGATGCGCACACCGCCGGTCAGTACGATTTTGCCGGAATCGGCTTCTTCCACGCCAGCCGTGATTCTCAGCAAAGTAGATTTACCTGTACCGTTGACGCCGATCAGGCCGATTTTGTCGCCCTCGTTGATGGCGTAGGACAGCTTTGTCAGCAGGGGATTGACGGTATAGGATTTGGATATATCAGTCGCATTGAGTAAGATCAATGTCAGTTCCTCCTTGGAATTGTAGTCTTAACTAAAATATTATACCACACATTGCCCTTGACCTGTGAGAGAAAGTTCAATAAAATAAAGGAAATGAGGGGAAGAGAGGGCGAAAGTGTGCGAAATTTGTCGAATAAGAAGAAAAGCACTGTGCTGCCGCTGGTGATGGCGGCTGCAGGGCATATTATATGGGGCTTCAGCTTCCTGTTTTCCAAGGTGGCCCAGCAGACCGCCACGGCACAGGTCTTTCTTTCCATGCGCTTTATTCTGGCGTTCCTGATGCTGAGCGTGATTGGTGTGGTGAAGAAGGAAAAGCTGCAGTTTCGGGGACGGAACTGGCTTCCGCTGATCGCTCTCTGCATCACAGAACCCCTGTATTTTTATTGTGAAACTTTTGGAATCTATTATACGAATGCAACCTTTGCCGGTGTGATTCTGGCTGTGGTGCCAGTGGTGTCCATGGCGGTTTCCGCGCTGCTTCTCAAAGAATATCCGACCAGACGGCAGAAGTATTTCAGCATTCTGCCAGTGCTGGGCGTTATCATTATGACTGCGGCGGGGCAGGAGATGGGAATCATTCAGCCCATCGGTGTAGTTCTGCTGATCTGCTGCTGTCTGTCTTCCGCCTTATATAAGACGGCAAACCGGGGATCTGCCAGCCAGTTCAGCACCTTTGAACGTACTTATTATGTGATTGCTGTCTGTATGGTGGTGTTTACTATTGATGCCTTCCGTACTGTGGACTTCAGTCTGGGTGCATATCTGGCGCCGCTGTCTGCACCAACCGCCGGATCCTATATCTTCTCAGTGCTCATGCTCAGCATATTCTGCTCTATCGTGGCAGGATTCATGGTGAATTATGCGGCTGCGCGCATGTCGGTAGTCAGTCTGGCTACAATGGGAGCTCTCATGACCATTACGGCAGCCTTCGCAGGAGTAGTATTCCTGAATGAGCCTGTGAGTGCCCTGTCCCTGGCAGGTACCGTACTGATCATTTACGGAATCCGTCAGGTAACCAGACCGGGAAACTCTTGCGAGAGTTAATTTGAAAAACATTACATTTAATGTCCTGCCGGGCAGGAAATATGCACATAAAAAGTGCCGGTTTGAAACCGGCACTTTTTCTATTTCTAAATAATAATTCCGCTGAAATGGTCAAGTTCATGCTGGATAATCTGTGCAATAAATCCGGAAAACTGACGGGTCATCGGATTGAAGTTGTGATCCAAATATTCCACAGTAATGTTTTCATAGCGGGTGGCAGGGCGCACACCAGTCAGAGACAGGCATCCTTCTTCCGTTTCATAAGGACTGTCTTTGGCGGTAATCACCGGGTTCACCAGAATGAAGTCCACAAAACCCGCATTAACCACCATAATCTGCTTGCGGACGCCGATCATGTTTGCCGCCATGCCCACACAGGCGTCACGGTTTGCAGCAAGTGTATCTAAAAGGTCTCGGATGGTCTGACGGTCCTCCGGACAGTCGGAAGCAGGTACGGAAGGCTGCTTCAGGAAAAATACATCTCTAACAACAGGTTTAATCATCTTTAAGTTCTCCTTTTCGAAGTTTCTGTTCCCAGCTTCCTCTGTGGAAGCGGTATCCCATGAGTATAGCACGCAGTACCAGATCCAGTCCCATAGCCAGCCATACAGCCCCGATTCCTCCGTTCATAAAGTTGAGAAGGAAGAGGGCCAGCGGAATACGAAGCAGCCACATGCTGCCAAGACAGATATAGAATGGTTCACGGGTAGCACCCACGCCACGGAGTCCTCCGGCGAATACAGCTGTAATTCCGTAGGCAATTTCAAACACAGCAATGGTCCGCAGTGCGATAGCACCCTGGGTGATAACAGCTTCCGACGGAGTTAAAAGTCCCAGCAGGAACCGGCAGCCAATGAAGAGGATTGCAGCCATAATCATAACACAACAGATACAGAGTTCCACCGTCATGGATACACGGCGTCGCCCTTCTTCGTACTGTTTTGCACCGACAGATTGGCCGGCCAGCGTTGTGGCGGCCGTTTCAAAACCCATGGCAGGCAGGAAGCAGATGGTCTCTGCTGTCTGAGCAAGCTGATGTGCAGCCAGTACGACCGTGCCGAGGCCGGCAACCAGACGGGCGTACATCACGTGTCCGCCGTTGATGGCAAGCTTTTCGAGTGCGGCAGGAAGACCGATTTTCAAAATCTCCGTAAGAAGCGGCCATTCCGGCTTCAGTCCGCGGAGTTTCAGAGTCACATCATGTCTCTGTGTCATGATAACTAAAACGATCAGGCCGGAGACAGTCCGCGCAAAACTGGATGAAATGGATGCTCCGGCAACACCCAGCCCTGCACCCCACATATGGAAGGAGAGGGATCCAAGAGTAACCATTCGTTCAGGGAAAATCAGCAGGAAGTTTCCGATGATATTCATAATATTGGTACAAAGGCTCAGTACCAGAGGTGTTCTCGTATCACCGGCACCACGGAGAATCCCGTAAAATACCGCAGATGTACAGTGCATGGGCATGCCCAGCGCCAGGAAGAGAATATAGGACGAAGCGATTGGATAAATATCCGGTTCCACACCCATGAACACTGGAATTTTGTGACGAAAACCAAGGAGCAGTGCGGTGATGAACAGTGCCATGGCTGCAGCTGCCAGAAAGGCCTGGCCGCAAGTCTTCCGTGCCCGGTCGTAATCTCCGGCGCCAATGCTTTGGGCAGCAACTACCGTTCCGCCTACACCCACCGCAATAATCATGGAATTGAGAACCCAGATGACCGGAGTGACGCAGGCTACTGCTGCAGTAGCGTTCGGCCCCAGACTCCCTACCATGGCCGTATCCACATACTCCATCATGGAAAGGAGCAGGTTCTCAGCGATGATTGGAATTGCGAGCATGAGAACAAGCCGGCGGAGCTGGCGCCGGCTGCTTAAATCACGATTTCGGTTGTCAGGGTGGTTCAGTTGATTCATTTTGCTTCGATTATTTCGTTTGACAATGCGGGCATCTGGCGTTCTTAATTCTGTCGGCGCGTATATCCTGAGTCTGACCGCAGTGACTGCATTCCAGTTTATAGAAACACTGGTCGTACTTCCAGCCGGGAGTCAGACAGTTACCTGTAACCTGGCCATTGGAATTAACATATCCGGCGGCAGATGACTTTATGATTTCTTTTCTGCGAATTAGTTTCCAAAGTATCCAACCGGCTGCAGCACCTGCAGCGGAGCCGGCAGCGACAGCCCAGCCAGCTGTTTTTATGATTAAGGCTGTTATAAGAATAAACAGCCCGCCCCGGATTTTCGAAAGGGACATATCCATAAAATTTGGCTGATACTTTTCTCCGGTGTACATCGGATCCGTGTACCTGGAACTGTTTCTGTCTGTACTCATAAATGATTCCCCCTTAATCATTTCAAGGTAAAACTGCCACGCAAGTACTTTAGTTGATTAATATATTATAACACGGGACAGGACCTGTGACAAGGTGAAGCGCCAGGGGGTTGATTCAACCCTGAAGTAAATGATAAGAAAGAAAACAGCCACCGATGTGACTGTCTTCTTTCTCTGGTATCCCCGGGCGGAATCGAACCGCCAACGATGCTTTAGGAGAGCACTGTTATATCCATTTAACTACGAGGACATATTTTATTACAATATATTACCACCCGGCCGGGGAAATGGCAAGATTTAAGAAAGTGTTCTTTTTCGTGTGCAGTGCACTTGCATATTGTAATGGAGGCGATTTTATAGTACAATCAATCCAAGTATTGTTAAATAAGTGTCAAGGAGGGCGGATGAGCCGGAACTGACGGATTTTGCGGGGGAGAAAAAGTATGTATAAATTATCTGATTTAGCTGCGGAATATAAGAAAAAGCTGATTAGCGCGGATCAGGCTGCGGCAATGGTTCAGAATGGTGACAGACTGCATTTCGGTCTGGGCTGCGGTTCTGTGGTGGATATTGACCGGGCGATTGCCAGAAGGGCTAAAGAACTGAGAGATGTGGAAGTAATCAGTACGGTTTCCATCCGTGAAAAGCCCTTTGAAACCTATCTGGCTACAGACAGCAATGAGCAGGTACGTTTTGCTTCGGCCCACTTCAGCAGTTTTGACCGCAAAATGTCTGCGGACGGACGCTGCTGGTATATTCCGATGATGTTTAATGAGCTGCCGTTCCTGTGGGTAAATAATAACTGTGAAATCGATATCGCCATGTTCCAGGTAGCGCCGATGGATGCTTTGGGCAACTTTAACCTGGGGCCGCAGGTTGCCGATATGTGGGGTGTCATCAAGTCTGCGAAGAAAATCATCGTGGAAGTGAATGAAAACATGCCGATTGCTCACGGTTATCAGACGCAGCTGAACCTTTACGGCATCGACTATGTGGTAGAGGGCAGCAATACACCGCTGACGGAACTGAAGACCAAGGCTCCGTCTGAGATTGATAAGATGATTGCCAGCCATATTGTACCGCGGATTAAGAGCCACAGTACCTTGCAGCTGGGTATCGGAAGCCTTCCGCTCTGCATCGGTTCCATGCTGGCGGAATCTGACCAGAGAAATATCAATGCACATACAGAAATGTTTACGGATGCCTATGTGGACTTGTTTGAAGCAGGAAAGCTGACAGGAAATAAACCATTTGACAAAGGGAAGGCAGTATATACTTTCGCGGGAGGAACACGCCGTCTCTATGATTTCATCGATGATAATCCAATCTGCTGCAGTGCACCGGTAGATTATGTGAATAATATTGCGACCATCGCCAAGATTCCAAACTTCGTGTCCATTAACAGCTGCATTCAGGTGGACCTGTACGGACAGGTATGCTCCGAATCTGCAGGTCACCGCCAGATCAGCGGTACTGGCGGCCAGCTGGACTTCGTACTGGGAGCATATCAGTCAGAAGGCGGACAGAGTTTCCTCTGCACACCGTCCACAAGAATGAAAGAAGACGGCACTCTGGAATCCTTGATTTCACCGATTCTGCCGCCGGGCGCCATCGTAACCACACCGAGAATGGCCACCAATTTCATCGTAACCGAATATGGTGCAGCGGACCTGAAGGGTAAGACTACCTGGGAACGTGCAGAACTGCTGATTAATATCGCACATCCGGATTTCCGTGACCAGCTCATCAAAGACGCGGAACGTATGGGTATCTGGAAAAATACAAGCAAACTGCTGTAAAAGAACAGAAATAGAAAAAGAACTGCAGAATCGGCTGCAGTTCTTTTTCTTATTGTAGAAGAAAGCTGTTCGCTATTTCGTAAGGCTGCCTCAATTAATCATCGTAACGGTCATCGTCATCCCAGTCATCCAGCGGTTCGCTGTCACGATCCAGGATTTGGCCGGTGATGGCGTCGATTTCATAGTCGAATTCAAGGTCTGCTGTATAGAAATCAATTTCATACACATATCTTCCGTCATCACGGTCCAGCTTGGCTGCGGTGAAGGTAGCATCAGATGCTTCGATGCCGGCATTCTGCAGGGCGATGGACTTCGCTTTATCTATACCGATATAGTCGGAAGAAGCATTGGATGCGGATTTTGCCGGTTTCGAATCCTTCTCCAGGTCGCGGGCCTGCTGGGCAGTTACGCGCTGACCTTCCGGTGATTCGATTTTGCATTCCAGAATGTCACCGTCGGAAGCTTTGATGGTGTACTCGTATTCACAGCTGTTGGCGTAGAACGAAACCTCGTAGGCATCCGGCCCGTCATCCTTGTCAAAATGACCCTGAAGACCCGACACCTGATCCCGGCTCAGGCCTGCATCTGCCAGCGCTACATTGATGCTCTGTTCCAGACCGATTCCTCTTGTGGTACTGGATGCTCCGGCACCGGATGTGGCCAGCAGAATGATGGCAATAACCAGCAGAATTCCCACAGCTGCGGTAATGATTTTTCCTGTTGTGCTGCTGAAAAATTCTCTCATATATTTTAATCCCCTTTCATCTCAATTCCCTTTTGTGGTTTTATTATAGTCTGTCAAGATTAAAGAAAAATTAAAACATGTAAATTTTTCAAAGATGTGCAGGAATGGTTACAGTGAAGGTGCTGCCTTCGCCCGGGACGCTTTCGACGCTGATTTGACTTCTGTGAAGTTCGGTGATTTCACGGACCATGGCCAGTCCCAGGCCGGCGCCTGCTTCAGCAGAACCATCGGAGGTTCTGGCTGCATCCACCTGATAGAACCGGTCAAAGATTTTCGGCAGGTGCTCTGCTGCAATACCGATACCGTCATCGCAGACCTGAAGGCGGACCTGACCGTCTGCTTCTGTAAGGGATACGGTAATGCGGCCTCCCGGACGGCCGTATTTATAGGCATTGGAAATCAGATTTGTCACAACCCGGGAGAAGAGACGCGGGTCGACCGGAGCAATCAGTTCAGGCTGGATGTTTTGCAGGAGGGTAATCCCGCGGTCAGAAATCTGAGACTGTTCGGCACAGATTTCGGTTACCAGACTGCTCAGGTCACAGGCAGCAATCTGCAGCGGTTCCCGTCCCTGTTCCAGCCGGGAGATGAAGAGGAGCTGACTGATCAGATCCTTCATTTTCAGCCCCTGCTGCTGGATCACTTCCAGTGCCTCACGGTATTCTTCCGGTGTCTGTTCCATTTCCAGGGAAAACTCGCACTGGGTCAGGATCACTGATGCCGGTGTCCGCAGTTCATGGGATACATCAGAAGTGAACTGTTTTTCTCTCTGGAAGGAGGCTTCCAGGCGGTCAAACATCCGGTTGTAAGAGTCGGCAAGTGTATTGAACTCGCTTCGCCCATCCGGAAGTGTGATTCTGCGGGACAGGTCATTTCCGCCGGTGATGGATTCGGCGGCAGCAATAATCTGCTCCGCCGGAGCGAAGGATCGGCGGGTAATCAGGTATCCCATCAGTACGGAAAACAGCGCCAGTGCCGGCAGAAGCCAGGTGGCGTACCCCATGATATCAGAGAGGAGATGGGTTCCTTCTCTGCGGGATGCCACGCCGCGGACCCAAAGTCCGTCCAGATTGTCTCCATGAAGCGGCCGCTCGAAAATATAGTAGTGTTCGCCCTGATATTTCAGCGGCTCCACTTTCAGATGGGTAAATACCTGGTCACGGGTCAGCCGAATCGGCGATTCACCGTAAATCAGATTGTTTTCACTGTCCACCAGACAGGTGTAAATTCCGTTAACATAGTAGCAGAAATCGTCATCAATTTCCAGGTAACCGTTTTCGAATTCCAGGAAGTGGTCGCCCATTTCATATTCTTCCTTCAGTTCCAGAGAGTTCAGGTACTCAATTTCCTCCGCATTGGTATTGACCTGATTGACCAGCTGGGTCTGAATATCCGTATTGAACACGGACTGACTGATTGCAAAAATCAGTCCCATCATGATACCCACGATAAAAATCATGGAAAGGGAGAACCAGATGGTAATTTTCTTTTTTATGGAAAGATTACGGATCATGGGTTCACCTCCTCATCGGTGCGCAGCACGTAGCCTACACCTCGTACGGTGTGAATCAGTTTCCGGTCAAAATCTTCATCAACTTTTTTTCGGAGATAACGGATGTATACGTCTACCGCATTGGTTCCGCCCTCATAGTCGAAATTCCAGAGATTGTTTTCAATCTGATCACGGGAAAGAACCCGGTCTTTATTCCGCATCAAATATTCCAGCAGAGCAAATTCCTTGGCGGAAAGGCTGATGCTGCGGCCGCCGCGGGTAACCTGGCGTGTCGCGGTGTTCAGGGTCAGATCGGCGATGGAGTAGGTACTGCCGGCGGTATCCTGTGCTTTTACTCTGGTCAGAACACGGATTCTGGCCAGCAGTTCCTGAAAAGCAAATGGTTTTACCAGGTAGTCGGACGCACCCATATCCAGTCCTTCTACTCTGTCTTCAATGGAATCTCTGGCGGTAAGAAACAGTACCGGTGTGCTGTTCCCCTGCTGCCGCATTTTCTGCAGCATCTGGAATCCGTCCAGATGGGGCATCATCACATCGGAAATTACTCCATCATAAGAAGCCATGGACAGATAATCCATAGCTTCCAGACCGTCAAAACAGCTGTCTACTGTGTAGCCCTCCGACGTGAGTTTTTTCGTAATCAGTTTATTCAGATTTTTTTCGTCTTCTACTACCAGCAAACGCATACTGTTCTCCTTCTTTTTTACAGCAGTTCGAGAATTTCATCCTTCTTGCGGTAACCTACTGCGGTGGTTTCTACTTTTCCGTCCCTGAAAATCAGCAGGGTCGGGATGCTCATGACACCGTGACGGATGGCCAGTTCACCCTGTTCGTCCACATTGATTTTGCAGACCTTGATATCCTCACGCTCCATGGCAACCTGTTCCACCTCCGGTGCAATCATTTTGCACGGGCCGCACCAGGATGCCCAGAAGTCCACCAGAACCGGCTTGTCAGCCTGCAGTACTTCCGCTTCGAAATTTTCTTTTGTAATATTTGTAATCATCATTGTAATCCTCCTGAGTCATAATCTGTATGCTTGTTTATATGGTTAATATACCCGGGAAGATGCAAGTTGAAAACCTGAGTTTATATAAATCATACCGGAGTAAAATTAAAATTTCGTTAAAATCCGGAAGGTGTGTGTTTTCACTGTTTTTTCAACATTCACACAGGGTTTGTACATTGTCTGAAAACATGAAATATGGTATAATAATAAATTGTCAAAAAGCAAAATAATATTTTTATATAAAGAAAAGAAAGGAACAGGGGAATGCCTAAATTCAGTGTAAAAAAACCAATGACCGTTTTCGTGGTGGTTGTCGTAATCATCGCACTCGGTATTGTATCCACTTTAAAAATGACGCCGGACCTGCTGCCGAGCATCGACCTGCCTTACGTGGTGGTTATGACTACTTATCCGGGGGCAACACCGGAGGAAGTCGAAGCGACGGTAAGCAGACCGCTGGAACAGAGTCTGGCTACGTTGGAAAATCTGAAAAGTATACAGTCGGTGTCCAATTCCAATTACTCGCTTATCATGCTGGAGTTTGAGAATGGTTCCAATATGGATACGGCAGTCGTTAATACGCTGCAGAGCGTGGATCTGATTGAAGGAAGCTGGGATGATTCCATCGGATCTCCGAACATCCTGAAGATTAATCCGACCATGCTGCCGATTGCAATTGCTGCAGTGGATATGGAAGGTACTGATATGGAATCCATGTCCTCCTTTGTGGAAAATACTCTGCTGAATGAGCTGGAAGGTATCACAGGGGTTGCAAGCATCAGCACCGGCGGTATGATCGAATCCAAGGTCAATGTAGTCATCAATGAGGATAAGATTGAAAAGCTCAATGACGAGCTGCTTGGTGATGCAAGTCCGGATCTGGCTGAAGCCAGAGCGCAGCTGAACAAGGGCCTTTCTGAACTGAAGAAAGCTGAATCCAAGATTGCGGAAAGCCGTGCAGAACTGGAAACTACCAAGGATGAAACTTACGATCAGCTGGCAGATGCTGCCGCACAGCTGGATGCCGGTGTGGCACAGGCAGGTGCTCTGACTACGCAGATTAAGACTCTGGAAGGCCGCAAGATGGCAATTCAGGCACAGCTGGAGCAGCAGCTTTATGCAGGAAGCATGGCTGCCATGTATGCTGAGCAGCAGACAGGTACAGCGATTACTGTTACAAAAGATCAGCTGGAATCCCAGCTGGCCGATGTGGAAAGCCAGCTGACCATTCTGCAGATGGACAGCGCAGCAGCCGACGCGCAGCTTCAGCAGCTGCAGCAGGCATACCGTGAGGCAGAGCGCGGAAGCTACGATGCAATTGAAGGTTTTGCAGATGCGAAAGAGCAGCTGGATAAGGCACAGAACCAGATTGTATCCCAGAGATCTCAGTTGAATTCCGCTATGGCACAGCTGGACGAAGCGGCCAATAACAAGCTGCTGACCGAAGGGCTGTCTTCCATGATTACCATGGATATGGTTTCCGGAATTCTTCAGGGCCAGAACTTCTCCATGCCGGCCGGCTACGTACAGAGCGGGGATACCCGTTATCTGGTCAGCGTAGGCGACAAGCTGGAAGACGAAAAGGATATTAAAAATCTCTTCCTCTTCGATATCGAAGGCCTGGGCAAAATCTATCTGAAGGACGTTGCTGATGTATTCATTTCCGATAACAGTGATGCGGTGTATGGCAGCATCAACGGAAATCCGAGCATCATGCTGACCTTCTCCAAGCAGTCCAACTATCCGACTGCAACCGTTTCCAACAATATCGCTGACAAGTTCGAAGAGCTGTCTGCTGAATATGAAGGCCTTTCCTTCACCATGATGATGGACCAGGGTGACTATATCTACCTGATTATCGGTGCCATCGGACAGAGCCTGGGCTATGGGGCACTCTTTGCTATCCTGGTTCTGCTCTTCTTCCTGCGTGATCTGAAGCCTACATTAATTACATTATTAAGTATTCCGGTAAGTATCGTATTTGCACTGGTGCTGATGTACTTCTCCGGAGTAACCATAAACATGATTTCTCTGTCCGGCCTTGCCGTGGCAGTAGGTATGCTGGTGGACAACAGTATCGTTGTAATCGAAAATATCTTCCGTCTGCGCAGACTGGGCGTTTCCCCGGCTAAGGCAGCCGTAGCAGGCGGCAAGCAGGTAGCTGCAGCGATTACATCTTCCACACTGACCACTGTGTGCGTATTCGTACCAATCATCTTCACCGATGGTTTGACCAGGCAGCTCTTTACCGATATGGCCCTGACCATTACCTATGCACTGGGCGCCAGCCTGATTGTGGCACTGACTCTGGTACCGGCCATGTCCTCCATGATGCTGAAGAAGGTAAAGCCGGAAACAAAGGGCTTTACTTCCTTCCAGAATGCGTACCGCAGACTGGCATCCTGGAACCTGCGCCATAAGGCCATTGTTCTGCTGGTAGCAGTGGGACTGCTGGTGTTTACTGCTTCCGCAGTTCTGGCGAAAGGTTTTATCTTCATGCCGGAAATGTCCACACCGCAGCTGTCCGGTTCCCTGGTGATGAACGATGAAGAGGCAGACATTACGGAAACTGCGGAAGTTTCTGACGAAGCACTGAAGCGCATTGAGTCTGTAGATGGCGTAACTTCTGCAGGTGCAATGTTGGAAAGCAGCGGCTCCATGGGTCTCCTGACGGGAAGTACAGAAAATGCTTCTGTAAGCTTATATATTATTCTGGATGAAGATACCAAGCGGTCCGGTGAAGAAATCAACGATGATATCGTAGAACTCTGTAAGGACCTGCCTTGTGAAATTTCAATTATGACATCCAGCTCCATGATGTCCTACACATCTGCTATGGGCGGCGAAGGCATCGGAATCCAGGTGTTCAGCAACGACAATGATACTTTGCAGGATGCCGCAAGGGAAATCGGTGAAATCCTGGAAGGTGTCGAAGGCGTAGATGAAGTGGACAACGGACTGACAGAAGCCGAACCTGAAATCCACTTTGCAGTGGATAAGCAGAAGGCCATGGAAAAGGGCCTGACTGTGGCACAGGTATTCATGCAGGTATCCGATGCTCTGTCCAATGAAAAGAACGCGACCACCCTCCGTATGGACGGTAATGATTATGATGTGGTTGTAGTGGAACGTGACAGCAGTGACCTGACACCGAAATATATCAAGAACCTGAAGCTGACCGGAACCAATGCGGAAGGCAAGGAAGTTACTGTAAAGCTGAAGAATATCGCAGAAGTAATTGAAACTGAGAGTCTGCCATCTGTGAACCGTATCGACCAGAGAACTTATCTGGGTGTGTCTGCAACCATTGCAGATGGTTATAACGTAACTCTGGTTACCGATGCTGCAGAAGAAGCCCTGAAGGCATGGGACGCACCGGAAGATGTTTCTTATAAGTTCAGTGGTGAAAATGAAATGATTATGGACGCCATGGAAGACCTGATGCTGATGATGGTACTGGGTATTCTGCTGGTTTATCTGATCATGGTGGCTCAGTTCCAGTCCCTGCGTTCTCCGTTTATCATCATGTTTACCATCCCGCTGGCCTTTACCGGCGGTCTGGGCGCGCTGCTGATCTTCGATAAGGAAATCAGTATCATCGCCATGATCGGTCTGATCATGCTGGTAGGTATCATCGTAAATAACGGTATTGTGCTGGTAGACTACATTAACCAGCTCCGTGCGGAAGGTATGAAGAAGAAGGATGCCATCGTGGAAGCGGGTGCAACCCGTATGCGTCCGGTTCTCATGACATCCCTGACCACAATCCTGGGTCTGGTAATCATGGCTGTGGGCAAAACCGCAGGTACCGACATGATGCAGCCAATCGCTCTGGTTTCCATCGGCGGTCTGGCATACGCTACCGTTATGACCCTCTTCGTGGTACCGGTTATTTATGACCTGTTCAACGGCGAAACTTACAAGATGGTTAAGGAAGAAGACGTAGATATCAGCGATCTGGTAGTAGAATAATTTTCAATATTGGAATATAATGAAGAGGGATGTCGAATGATATCCCTCTTATCGTATCCTTTATTAAGCGAGGAATGTTTATGCGGAAAGAACTTGAACATTTTTATATAGGAGAAGCACTGGGCGGCAGTCAGGACTGGTTCATGGATCCCTTCATGAAGCTGGGCGGCTGCGGTGCAGTGACGGCCTGCGACACCTGCATCTGGCTGGCACGGTCTCAGGGAGCAGAATGGCTCTACCCATTTGCCCTGCAAAATCTCAGCCGCGCAGAATTCCTGCATTTCGGCCGAGTGATGAAACCATATCTGCGGCCCCGTTCCGGCGGCATCAACCGGCTGGAACTGTATATGCGGGGCTTTTCGTCCTATCTCAGAGGACGAGCGGAAGCATGGAGACAGGAACATCCGGCAGACTGTCGGAATTTGTCGAATATTGATGATTCTGCGCCGCGAATGCTGAGAATGAGTGGATTTTCGGGAGAACGCCCTGCGGATGAGGCCTGGGATGCAGTAATCCAACAGATTGATGCGGGATTTCCGGTACCGATTCTGGTGCTGCGCCACAAGGATCCGGAGCTGAAGGACTTCGTGTGGCACTGGTTCCTGCTGATCGGATATTCTGATGAGGAAACAAAAGAAAAAACGGCACGCCACGTAAAAGCCGTGACTTACGGAGAGTGGGCCTGGGTGGATTTTGACCGGCTGTGGGACACCGGCTATGAACAGAAGGGCGGTCTGATACTATACCGCTGGGATGAATAAGGAAGAAACAGAAAGAAGTGAGTGTAGTGGAAAAACCTTATCGCGAAATAACATTTACCAATAAAGCACTGATTACACTGATCGTACCGCTGGTTATCGAACAGTTCCTCAACGTGGCGGTAGGGCTGGCGGACTCCCTGATGGTGGCCAGCGTAGGAGAGGCAGCGGTATCTGCAGTTTCCCTGGTGGACTCCATCAACGTACTGCTGGTATTTGCGCTGAATGCACTGGCTACCGGCGGTGCGGTAATCTGCGGTCAGTTTCTGGGCCGGAGGGAGCTGCGGAGGGCAGAAGATGCGGCTCAGCAGCTGCTGGTTTTCGTGACTTTGCTGGCAGTGGGAATTACAGCTCTGCTGTACCTGTGCAAATACCTGGTTCTCCACGTTCTCTTCGGACAGATTGAAGAGGATGTAATGGCCTATGCCAACACCTACTTTTTAATCGTGGAAGCATCCATTCCGTTTATGGCACTGTACAGTGCCGGCGCGGCCATTTTCCGCGTCATGGGGAATTCTTCCGTTTCCATGAAGATTTCTCTCGTCATGAATGCGATTAACGTGGGCGGAAATGCCCTGCTGATTCTTGGCCTGGGCATGGGCGTGGAAGGTGTAGCTATTCCGACTCTGGCTGCACGTATGGTGGCGGCCGGGGCGGTGCTGGTTCTCCTGCGGAATCCGGAACTGGACATTCATCTGAAAAAGGGCAGAAAATACCGCTACAACCCACGCACCGTGGGTAAAATCCTGCGGATTGGTGTACCAAGCAGCATCGAAAGCAGTTTGTTCCAGCTGGGCAAAATCCTTCTTCTTTCCCTGGTTTCCACCTTTGGCACAGCATCCATTGCTGCCAATGCCATCGCCAACAGCGTGGCCGTGATTCAGAACCTGATCGGCAATTCCATAGGAATTGCCATGATTACGGTGGTGAGTCAGTGCGTAGGTGCACATGACTTCCATCATGCACGGATGTATGCCGGAAAGCTGATGAAATGGACCTACATTGCATCCACTGTGTGGATTCTATTCCTGTTTGCGATACAGCCTTTCGTCGTGGATTTGTACAATGTATCTGCAGAAGCGGCCTGTCTGGCCATGATTATTCTGTGGCTCCACGGCGGTTTCTGGATTGTTCTCTGGCCGGTATCCTTCACTCTGCCGCAGGCACTGAAAGGTGCGGGCGATACTTCATTCGTTATGATTGCGGCAGTGGGTTCCATGTGGCTCTTCCGTATTTTCCTGGGATATCTCTTCGCAAAATACATGGGTTTCGGCGTCATCGGTACCTGGCTGGCCATGTTTGCGGACTGGGTGTTCCGCAGTGTGCTGTTCATCTGGCGCTGGAAGAGCGGTAAATGGGAAAGCAAGTTTGTGCGGTAGCTGACGGAAGGGAATCGGGATAATGAATTATAGGTGGAAATATAATACGCCTCCGGGCTTTTCGGATATCTGGATGAGAAGCGACGGGCAGGTTTTGACAGGGCTCTGGTTCGAAGGGTCCCGGGACGAGCGGAAACACGGAATGGCCTGTGAAGAGGAGCTTCTGCCCATCTTCGAAGAAACGGCGTGTTGGCTGGATATTTACTTCGGCGGGCGGCAGCCGGATTTTACGCCGGCTTATCGAGTCGATGGGCTGACGGAGTTCCGCCGGGATGTGATGGAATGTATGTTGGAGATTCCATGGGGTGAGACCGTAACCTATGGTGAAATCGCGGTGCGGCTGGCCGAACAGCGGTGCATTGCACGAATGTCTGCTCAGGCAGTGGGTGGTGCTGTGGGTTGGAATCCAATCTGCCTTATCATACCGTGCCATAGGGTCATGGGAGCCGGTGGGAATATTACCGGCTACGGCGGTGGAATCGAAAACAAGAATGCATTGCTTGAACTTGAGGGTATGCACGCTTTTTCAAATGAAAAATAAGGAATAGCGTGCGATTCTTCAGAAATATACGGATTATTAGGCGAATTTAACAGTTTTAGCATTAAAAAATCACGCTATTCTTCACTTTTTTTGTGAAAAGGCGTGATTTTTATTAAATTATTTGAATTTGTGATGGGATTCTGCACACTAAAACGGAGTTTTTTACTATAATAGCGTGCAAGTACCCTGACGAGCTTCGTCAATCCCCATATTGGCAAGTTCATCCGCACGGTTGTTCATTTTGGTTACGTACTGGAAGTCCTCGAAGTTGAAGGAGGTACTGTTCCATTCCACGAATTTTTCGTAAAGCTTGTCGAAATTTGTCGACTTGCTCGCCAAATTCACGTGGCCTTTTACACGGTAGAACGCTACATTATGCTGGCGGACCAGGGACAGGAGCTCTTCCCAGAGTTCTCTGTTCTCCACCGGCTTCTTGGCTGCATTGCGCCAGTTGTTTTTCTCCCAGGATTCGTACCACTTTTCCCGGAAGCAGTTGGCTACATAGGAGCTGTCGGTGAAGACCTGGATGTACTGGCCGGTCTTTTTTAATGCCTTGAAGGCTTCGATGACCGCAGTCAGTTCCATCCGGTTGTTGGTGGTATTGGCTTCGCCGCCGTATAATTCTTTTTTATGTTCCCCGAACTCCAGGATGGCACCCCAGCCGCCGAAATTCTCATTACTCTGGTTGCCGGAACATCCGCCGTCGGTGTATATTCTCAAAATTGCCATAGAGGGCAGTTCTCCTTTCGAAGTCGTTGTCTTCTATATTATGGACGGTTTTCGGCAGTTTTACAAGTCCGACTTTCCGTAACCTTTAAAATATATGCAGCATATCCCAGGGCAATCAGGGTCAGTGCTGCTGCGCTGAAGATGTCGCGGCCGGTGGTTCTGACAGCTTCATTGGCGAAGGCGCTGAGTGCATTGAGCACCCCATGAGTCAGGATACAGGCCCGGATACTTCCTGTGCGCAGGAACAGAATTGTAAAGAGGAAGCCGGCGGCAAAGGCATAGACGACCTGCAGCAGGCTGGCGAAAAGATCTGCACCGCTGCCGTTGATCAGATTCACCAGATGACCCATACCGAAGGTCAGGCTGGATACTGCCACTGCGGTCTTCAGACCCAGCGGTACCATAGCTTTAAATAACAGGCCCCGGAAGATGACCTCTTCCAGAAAACCTACGCAGAACATGCTTGCCACATAAAGCACCGTTTCAGGCACTGAAAGGTTCATGTTTACCCCGAACCATAGATTGACTGAAGCCAGTGCGCCCAGAGGGAAATACCAAAGAAGACGGCTTTCCGGAACCGCCGACGGACAAAGGCCGCAGTATTCTTTCAGATTTTGCCGGGAAATCCAGCTGTAGAGCACCAGTGACAGCACCAGGGCCAGCGGCAAGGTTACTGCTTTCTCAATGCCAAGAGAAGCCGAAGCATTGTCAGCCAGACTCAGCCCCACCACGTATATAATAATCCAGAGCACTGCAAACAAAATCGGATTTTCCTTATGCAGTCTGTTCATTTCGGTTTCCTCCTTTGATTTTTTTATATTTTACCACGGAGAAGAAAGGGTGACAATAACTGTAGCAGTTTCCTTAATGGTATCTGTACAGGGAGAAAAAGAGTGCGGATTTTGGCGAATCGTGGTATAATATATTGGTTAGACACTGGTCTGACGAAGGAGGAAATTAATTTGATTTTAGGATTCAGTACGCTGGCTTCCAGCAGCAGCGGAAACTGTTATTACATAAAAAGTGAAACAACCAGCATATTAGTGGATGTGGGGATCAGTGCGGCGCAGATTATCAAGCGCCTGGATGCGCTGGAAGTCAGTGCCCAGGAAATCGCAGGAGTCTTCCTGACCCACGAGCACGTGGACCATGTAAAGAGCGTATCTGCTTTCCATAAGAAGGCACCGGCAGCCTGGTTCATTGCATCCCGGGGAACCATTAACGGACTGGATGAAAAGGTACGAACTGCCATTGAAAACCAGTTGACCGTCGTGGTACCGGGATGCTGTGACGGTACACAATGCCGTGACCTGATGATCGGAGACATCGAAGTTCATTCTTTCTGCCTGTCTCATGATGCGGCAGAACCGACAGCCTACACCTTCAGCAAAGAGGGCCGTAAAATCGCCATCGTCACAGACACAGGCGTTGTTACGGAAGAGATTTACGAAGCGCTGAAGGATGCAGACCTTCTGGTGCTGGAGTCAAACCATGAAGAAAATATTCTGCTGTACGGAAGCTATCCTTACAGCGTGAAACGGAGAATTCTCAGTGATGAGGGCCACCTGTCCAATGAAGCGGCGGGCAAGTGCCTGGCAAGGATGCTGAAGGAACGCCGTGAGAATGAGGACACCAGAGTGCCGCGGGTGCTTCTGGCTCACTTGAGCAGGGAAAACAACACGCCGCAGCAGGCGTTTCTGACAGTGCGAAATGTACTGGAGGAAGAAGATTTTTATATCGGCAAAGATTTAAAGATAGACGTGCTGGGACCGGATCCGGTGCCGGTGCTCATGGAGGTATAGCATGAAAATTTCGATTATCTGTATCGGCAAGCTGAAAGAAAAATACTGGAGCGATGCGGTGGCGGAGTACAGCAAGAGAATGAAGCGTTTTGCCAACCTGGAAATTATCGAACTGAAGGAATCCCGTCTGCCGGATAACGCATCTCCGGCCGACGAAGAAAAAGTAAAAGTGGAAGAGGGTAAGTCCATTCTGGCTAAAATTCCGGATTCCACCTATGTCATCACCCTGGAGGTTCTGGGTAAGCAGCTCAGTTCCGAAGAACTGGCAGAGAAGATGGATGACCTGGCGAACATGGGCAGAAGTGACATTGCTTTCGTCATCGGCGGCAGCCTGGGCTTATCTTCCGAAGTGAGTAAGCGGTCTGACTTCAAGCTGTCTTTCAGCCGCATGACCTTCCCGCATCAGATGATGCGTGTGGTGCTGCTGGAACAGGTGTACCGTGCATTCAAAATCAATCGAAACGAAGCATATCATAAATAGGCGATAGACGATGGCGATTATAAACACAGAAGAAAACTACAGCCTGCATCAGCAGGGTGAGGTAAAATGGCTCACCTTCCCGGAATTAGACGTGTATCCGGAGCTGATCCATGCCTTCACTACCCGCCACGGCGGCGTAAGCACCGGTGAAAAGACCAGCCTGAACTTCGGCAAAGGACCTGACGAAACCTGGGATAACATCCTGAAAAACTACCGGATTCTGGCCGCAGCCCTCAGTGAAGAGGCAGGCCAGCCAGGCCTTGTGAACCGGGAGCACATGGTCCGCACCGACCAGACCCACACGGCTAATGTTCTGACGGTAACGGAAGAACTTCTTTCCATGGGAATTCTCCGTGAACGGGAATACACCAATATCGACGGGCTCATTACGAATAAACGTGGAATTTCACTGATTACCAGCCATGCCGACTGCAACGCATTGTTCTTTTATGATCCGAAACAGCAGGCCATCGGACTGGCTCATTCCGGCTGGAAGGGAACCCTGCAGGAAATCGGGGCACAGATTATCAGACAAATGTCGACAGAATTCGACACGAATCCAGCCGATGTTATCGTGGGCATCGGTCCGGCGCTCTGCCAGACCTGCTTTGAGGTGGATGAAGATGTGGCGCAGAAGTTCTACCGGAAGAACACTGCATGGCAGCCCATGGCTTTTCAGAGAGAAATCGGCATCTGCAGTGAAACCGGTGAGGAGAGAAGGAAACACTATATCGACCTGAAGAGTGTGGTGCGGGAGACTTTGATGAGAAGCGGCGTGAAGCCTGAAAATATTCACGATATGGGCCTGTGCAGCAAATGCCGGCCGGATCTTTTCTACTCCTACAGAGGGCAGAAAGGGAAAAACGGAAACATGGTATCGCTTATGATGCTGAGACCGTAATGAAATCATAAAGACAGAAACCCTGGTGATCTTCACCGGGGTTTTCTATTGGGTGTGCGCTAAGGAAGTGCTCGAGAAACCACAGAATTTCAACATTTCTTGGCATTTTTGTGACGGCAGAAAGTATGGCATTCTGCAGCAGAATATGCTACAGTTGATTCAAAAATTGTAATGTGTGTGAAACGGAAGCTGCCTGTTATCGGCAGAACAGAGGGGGAAATGGTCAATGGGAGAATCAATGGTGGCGGTGGCCTATGGGGACGCTCTTTATGAGGCCGCGAAAAAAGCCGGAACGGAAGCGGAGCTTCTGGCTGAAGTGGTCTGCCTGGCAGATATGATGGAACGAGAAGATGAACTTCGGGAATTTCTGGAAAGTTCATCTGCAACGAAAGAGGAAAAAAAGGTATTTTCAGAAACTGTACTGAGGGGATGGGTCAGTGAGGAGATGGTCCGTTTTCTTTTTATCCTCATTGACAGGGAGCAAGTGCGTTACCTGACATGTATTTCTCAGGTGTACCGGGATCGCCTTGACGAAGAACAGAATACACCGGATGAACGCAAAAGCAGCGTGGAATCAGTGCATGAAGAAATGGTTCGGCAAAACCGTGACGCCATGTCCGAAATACTGAAAAGGCGCGCGGAACTGGAAAAGGAGGTAAAAGTACGGTTTGGGAAATACAGCGGAAAAAAATAAAAGTACGCAGGGTTCTGCGTACTTTTGGTTGCGTTTGCTGTGAGTTTTACGGGGTTACATTACGCTGAACTTACGGGTCGCGTTGACATAACGGCTCAGCATACCCAGATTAGCGTAATAATAAGCGAATTTCTGTTCCTTCTTCACTTCAATCAGACCAGACTGTACCAGCTTCTTCACGTGCTGGCTGATGGTAGCCTGTGCATAGTCAAAGTGCTCCACCAGGTCTTTGTTGCATACGGTGGTCATGGAGCGATTGCACTGCATGATGTAGCGGAAAATGTTGATGCGGGCAGGATGTGCCAGAGCATCGGACACATTTGCAATCAGCAGAATCTCTTCTTCCGGCATGTTCTCTGTTGTCGGATCAGTTTCTTTTCTCAGTCTCATATGATTTAAACTTCCTTTATGATAAATTTTATGATTCAAAATCAGGCGGTGCTGAAACACACCGTATGACATTATACTACAAAAAATCTGTTTTGGGAAGAAAAGAAATGGGTGCAAATTTATTTGCACCTTTCTTTTTTTTATGATATACTGTGTTTGTGGGAAAGTGAGGTGTATGCGGCATGATGCGGGCTGAATATTATAAGAAGATTATATACGAGCTGATCAACCTGATTGATGAAGGGGTTTACATCGTGGATCAGGAAGGCAAGGGTATCTTCTATAACCATACCATGGCGGAACTGGAAAAGGTGAACGTGGAGGATGTACTGGGGAAGACCTTCCATGAGGCATTTCCGGACTTCAATCTGGATGAGTCCACTCTTTTCAAGGCGCTGAAAAAGAAAATATCAACCGTGCGTCAGCAGCAGACCTATAAGAATCTCTACGGCAAGGAAATTACCACCATCAACAGCACTATCCCGGTCATCGTAGGGGGAGAAACGGTGGCGGCCATCGAGCTGGCCAAGGACATTACCGATATCCGGCAGATGTCCGACAAGCTGATGGAGCTGGGCGGCGGCGGACAGCCGGAGCGTGAAGAACGGCAGGCGTCTATCAGACGCTATTCCTTCGAAGACATCTGGGGCCAGAACCCGGGCTTCGTGGAAGTGGTAGACCGTGCAAAACGTGCCGCATCCGTGGATGCATCGGTTCTGATTTATGGGGAAACAGGGACCGGCAAGGAACTCTTTGCTCAGAGCATTCATTATGGCGGAGACCGCAGAAACAAGCCGTTTCTGGCGCAGAACTGTGCGGCCATTCCGGAGCCTCTGCTGGAAGGCATGCTGTTTGGTACAGCCAAGGGGGGCTTTACCGGGGCAGTAGACCGGGCAGGACTGTTCGAGCAGGCTAACGGGGGAACCCTGCTTCTCGATGAAATCAGTGCCATGCCTTACGATCTGCAGAGCAAGCTGCTGCGAGTTCTGCAGGAAAACTACATCAGAAGAATCGGCGGAACGAAGGATATCCCTGTAGACGTGCGTATTATCGCCACTGTCAATGAATCGCCGGAGGATCTGATGGCTCACGGTAAGCTTAGAAAAGACCTGTATTACCGTCTGAACATCGTAAACATTTCCATTCCACCTCTGCGGGAGCGGCCTGGTGATGTAACGGTGCTGGCGGAACGGTTCCTGGAAAAGCACAATAAGCGGTTTAACAAGGAACTGTGGATGATTTCTGATGCGGCAGCCAAGCGTCTGCGCAGCTATGAGTATCCGGGTAATGTCCGGGAACTGGAAAATATCATCGAACAGGCGGTAGCCATGGCTGACAGGGAACATGTGCTCAGCGAAAAACTGCTGAATATGCCGGGGACTGCGAAAAAATCACGCCAGTCTGCTCCGAAATACGATGCACAGATTCCGCTGGACCAGTATCTGGAGGCTATTGAGCGTCAGGTGATTAAAGAAGCCATGATCAATGCCAACGGCAACATCAGTAAGGCAGCGGAAACACTGCAGATCAAGCGCCAGACACTGCAGCACAAGCTGAAAAAGTATCACATTATGGGGTAAAAAGACGGTAACTGCAAATATATTGGCACATAATGCGCAAAATATTTTGCATTCGAAGGGCACGGAACGGGAAAAGAACGGAAGTTACAGGAACCGGGAAGCTGCCGGGGAAGGTTTTTGGTGATGTATCTGCAAAAAAACATGATTTCAGGTCGAAAAGTGTGCCTGAAAACTAAATTTTGCAGGGAAACATGTATACAATATTCACAACGCAATATGGCACGGAGTTTGCTATACATTATAGATGTGAATATCGTTTATAACACGTTATCAAGTGAATTTTTTTAGAAAAAAGGAGAGAGTTAAAATGGAAAATGTAAAAGTAATCCTGTGGGGACTTGGTGCTATGGGCGGCGGTATCGGTAAGATGCTGACCAAGAAGAAGGGCGTAGACATCGTTGGCGCTATCGACATCGGTGCTAAGCTGGGTAAGAGCCTGTATGAAGTAGTTCCTGGTATCGAAAGAGGCGACAGAGAAGATGTTATCGTTGGCACTGCTGAAGAAGTAATCAAGCCAGGTGCTGCAGACATCGTTGTTGTTTGTACCGACTCCTTCACTGCTAAGGTATATGACAAGCTGGTTATGGTTATGGAAAACGGCATGAACGTAATCACTTCCGCTGAAGAAATGGCTTACCCTGCTGCTCAGGAACCTGAACTGGCTAAGAAGCTGGACGAAATCGGTAAGAAGAACGGCGTAACTTGCCTGGGTACTGGTATCAACCCTGGTCTGATCATGGACCTGCTGGTTCTGGTATGGACTGGTGCTTGCGAATCCGTAGACCACATCGTTTCCAGAAGAGTTAACTCCCTGTCCCCATTCGGTCCTGCTGTAATGGAAGAACAGGGTATCGGTATCACTGTTGACGAATTCAACGCTAGAAAGGCTGACGGCACTATGGCTGGTCACGTAGGCTTCGCTGAATCCGTAGGCATGATCTGCGAAGGTCTGGGCTGGAAGCTGGACAAGTTCGAACAGGATATGGAACCAATCGTAACTGACGTTGACAGAAAGTCTCCTTACGGCTTCGCTCCTGCAGGCCACGTTGCTGGTGTAGCAATGAAGGGTTGGGGCTATGTTGACGGTGAAATGAAGATTGAAATGGACCACCCTCAGCAGATCGAACCTGAACAGGTTGGCGTTCACACTGGTGACTACGTATTCATCAAGGGTACTCCAGATGTAAACATGTCCAATACTCCTGAAATCGAAGGCGGTATCGGTACTATGGCTATGATCCTGAACTCCATTCCACACGTAATCAACGCTAGACCTGGTCTGAAGACTATGATCGACATTCCAGTTGTAAGAGCAATCATGGGCGACATGAGAGACATGATCGAACCTGAATGCAAGATCGTTAAGTAATTTAAAGAAAAACAATTATTAAATCCTGACAGATACGCCTGGGAATCAGCCCGGGCGTTCTGGACAGAATAAAGGAGAAAACTGACATGGCTAAAAAAGGTGATTGGGTACGCATTCATAAAGTAGTGCTGCCTGCAGCAGAAAGAACTGCTAAAATTCCTGATGATACAAAGCAGGTTGACTTTGAAATGTGGGTAAAGGGTACTCTGCAGAACGAAACTGCAGAAATCGGTGAAGAAGTTACTATCGTAACTGCAACCGGCCGTGAAGAAACCGGTAAGTTACTGGAAGTAAACCCTTACTACACTCACAGCTACGGCAAGTTCGTACCTGAAATCGTGGAAATCGATAAGCAGTTAAGAGAAATCATGCAGTTTGGAGGTGAAGAATAATGACATTAGCAAAGGACTATAATTCCGTAATGGGTAGATCTGCTGAGATCATGAAGGCTTCACTGGGTCTGGACTTCAATGATTTTGAATCTGGTTCCGTTGCATTCGACTACGAAGGTTTAATGGAAGCTACCGGTTACACTATCGAAGAAATTGACAGAATTCAGTCCAGAACCGGTGTAGGTCATACCGCACTGCTGGAACTGAGAAATATCACCAAGCTGGCTAGAAAGTATGCTAAGCCAGGCTACGGTGCAAGAATCCTGGTTAAGGACGAAGCTGCTAACGCATCCGGTTCCTTCAAGGACAGAAGAGCTGCATGTGCAGTTGCTCACGCAAAGAAGCTGGGCTACAAGGGTGTTATCGCTGCAACTTCCGGTAACTACGGTGCTGCAGTAGCTTCCCAGGCTGCTATGCAGGGCATGAAGTGCATCATCGTTCAGGAATGTTACGACTCCAAGGGTATCGGCCAGCCTGAAATCGTAGAAAAGGCAAGAAAGTGCGAAGCACTGGGCGCAGAAGTTATCCAGCTGACCGTAGGTCCTGAATTATTCTATGAACACCTGTCTGTAATGGAAGACTCCGGTTACTTCAACGCATCCCTGTACTCTCCATTCGGTATTGCAGGCGTTGAAACTCTGGGTTATGAAATCGCTATGGACTGCCGTGCAAAGTTCGGCAAGGATCCTGAAATGGTAGTATGTACTCAGGCTGGCGGCGGTATGGTTACCGGTACAGCAAGAGGTCTGCTGAAGGCTGGTGCAACCGGCACTGAAGTAGTTGCAGCTTCCATCGACCTGACTGGTCTGCACATGGCATCTGACGTACAGTTCAACAAGAAGTCCTGCACAACCGGTCACACCGGTTTCGGCGTACCTCACGCTACAAACCCTGACACCGGCGACGTTCCTCGTTCTGCAGCAAGACCTCTGAGATATATGGACAGATATGTTACCACTACTCAGGGCGAAGTTATGTACATGACTGAAATGCTGGCTAACCTGGAAGGTATCGAAAGAGGTCCTGCAGGAAACACTGCTCTGGCAGCAGCATTCGTACTGGCTCAGGAACTGCCTGAAGATGCAATCCTGGTTGTAACTGAAACTGAATACACAGGCGCTGGTAAGCACATTCAGCCTCAGCTTGACTTCGCAAGAGAAAACGGTATTGAAATCGTATTCGGCGATCCTAAGGATGACGTT
>JAZNKW010000011.1:0-32008 GCA_045578745.1 Anaerovoracaceae bacterium | reverse complement strand
AAACGCTGTACACGCAGTTATTAAGAACTATCTGGCTAACCAGAGACAGGGTACACAGTCTGCAAAGACCAGAGGCGAAGTCAGAGGGGGCGGTAGAAAGCCTTTCAGACAGAAGGGTACTGGCCGTCACAGACAGGGCCATTCCACTGACCCATCCCAGATCGGTGGTGGTATCGTATTCGCTCCAAAGCCAAGAGATTATAGATACACTCTGCCTAAGAAGTTAAGAAGACTGGCTATGAAGTCTGCTTTATCTTCCAAGGTAGCTGAACAGGAAATCATCGTATTAGATGAACTGAGATTTGATGCACCTAAGACTAAGGAAATGGTAAAGGTGCTGGAAAACGTGAAGGCTGGTAAGAAGGCACTGATCGTTATGGCTGAAAAGGACGAAAACGTAATCAAGTCCGCAGCTAACATTCCTGGTGTTAGAACCGCACTGGTTGGTACTATGAATGTTTACGAAATCATCAACCACGAAAGCTTCATCGTTACTCAGGAAGCAGTAAAGAAGATTGAGGAGGTATACGCATAATGAGAACAGCATACGACGTAATCATCACACCGGTTATCTCCGAACAGAGCATGGACGTTGCAGCAGACAAGAAGTACACTTTCAAGGTTGCTGTAGATGCTAACAAGACTGAAGTTAAGCACGCAGTTGAAGAAATCTTCGGTGTTGAAGTAGCTAAGGTAAACATCATGAACTATGACGGTAAAGTAAAGAGAATGGGAAGATATGTTGGCAGAACTGCTGCTTACAAGAAAGCAATCGTTACTCTGACTGAAAAGAGTAAGGAAATTGAATTCTTCCAGGGACTGTAATCGGAGGTTGACACAAAATGGGAATTAGAAAATATAATCCAACGACTCCAGGTCTGAGAGGTATGACAGTTTCCACTTTCGAGGAAATCACTACCAGCACACCTGAGAAGTCTTTAACCGTAACTCTGAAGAAGCACGCGGGTAGAAATAACAGAGGTAAGATCACCGTAAGACATCACGGTGGCGGTACTAGACATAAGTACAGAATTATCGACTTCAAGAGAGATAAGGATGGTGTTCCAGCAGTTGTTAAGACTATCGAATACGATCCAAACAGAACTGCAAATATCGCTCTGCTGGTTTACGCAGACGGCGAAAAGAGATATATCCTGGCTCCAAACAAGCTGAAGATCGGTTACAAGATCGAATCTGGTCCAGATGCAGATATCATGGTTGGTAACGCACTGCCAATCGCAAACATTCCAGTAGGTACCATCATCCACAACGTGGAACTGAAGCCTGGTAAGGGCGGCCAGCTGGCTAGATCCGCTGGTAACGGCGCTCAGCTGATGGCTAAGGAAGGTGACTACGCACAGGTAAGACTGCCATCCGGCGAAGTTAGAAAGGTAAGCATGAGATGTAGAGCTACTATCGGCGAAGTTGGTAATGCTGACCACGCTAACATCCAGATCGGTAAGGCAGGTAGAAAGAGACACATGGGTATCAGACCTACCGTAAGAGGTTCCGTAATGAACCCTAACGACCATCCACACGGTGGTGGTGAAGGTAGATCTCCAATCGGTCGTAAGAGTCCGGTTACTCCATGGGGTAAGCCTGCACTGGGTTACAAGACCAGAAAGAAGAATAAGGCTTCTAATCAGTATATCGTAAAGAGAAGAAACGAAAAGTAATTAGGAAGGAGCATATATAATGGGTAGATCACTTAAAAAGGGTCCTTTCGTAAACGCTAAGCTGCTGAGAGCAATCGAAGAAATGAACGCAGCTAACGAAAAGAAAGTAATCAAGACATGGTCCAGACCATCCGTAATTTTCCCACAGATGGTTGGACACACTATCGCAGTACACGATGGTAAGAAGCATGTTCCAGTATACATCACTGAAGACATGGTTGGTCACAGACTGGGCGAATTCGCTCCAACAAGAAACTACAGAGGTCATGCGGCTGACAAGTCCTCTAAGGTAAAGAGATAAGAAAGGAGATAAATAAAAATGGAAGCAAAAGCAGTTGCTAAATATGTGAAGATGTCTCCTATCAAGCTGAAGCCAGTTACTGATTTAGTAAGAGGCAAGGACTTAAACGAGGCACTGAACATTTTAAAGTTCACACCTGGTAAGGGTTCCGAAATCGTAGAAAAGGTTGTTAAGTCTGCTGCAGCAAACGCAGAAAACAATTTCGATATGAATCCAGACAATTTATACGTTGCAGAAGTTTATGCTCATCAGGGCCCTACAATGAAGAGATGGAGAGCAGGCTCTCAGGGCAGAGCATCTATCATCTTAAAGAGAAGCTCCCACGTTGGCGTAACTCTGAGAGAGAAGAAATAAGGAGGTTCATTCATGGGTCAGAAAGTAAGTCCACATGGTTTAAGAGTCGGCGTAATCAAAGACTGGGATTCCAAGTGGTATGCAGACAAGAAAAACTTTGCTGATTATCTGATTGAAGATAACAAAGTTAGAGAATATGTAAAGAAGAAATTATATGTGGCTGGCGTTTCCAAGGTTCTGATTGAAAGAGCTGCTGAAAACAAGCTGAGAGTAATCGTTCTGACTGCAAAGCCTGGTATGGTTATCGGCAGAGCAGGTGACGGTATCGATGTTCTGAAGGCAGACCTGAAGAAGCTGACTGGCAAGGAAGTAGAAATTTCCATCGAAGAAGTTAGACGTTCTGAAATGGATGCTCAGCTGACTGCTGAATCCGTAGCTCAGGCTCTGGAAAGACGTGTATCTTTCAGAAGAGCTATGAAGCAGGCTATCGGCAGAACCATGAAGTCCGGTGCTAAGGGTATCAAGGTTGTTTGCTCCGGTAGACTGGGCGGTGCTGAAATCGCTAGAAGCGAAAAGTACAGCGAAGGTAACGTGCCTCTGCACACTTTAAGAGCTGACATTGACTACGGC
This sequence comes from Anaerovoracaceae bacterium, assembly GCA_045578745.1. Taxonomy (GTDB): domain Bacteria; phylum Bacillota; class Clostridia; order Peptostreptococcales; family Anaerovoracaceae; genus RGIG7179. Next base: position 29,107 of record JAZNKW010000011.1, on the reverse strand, counting down.
TTTGCTGAAGCTGACACCACTTACGGTAAGATCGGTGTTAAGGTTTGGATCAACCACGGTGAAGTTTTAGACAAGGGATTACAGAGTGCAGTTCGTGAAGAAAAGCGCGAAAAGAGAGGCGAAAGAAAGGGCAGAAGAGACGGCGAAAGACGTGACAGACGCGAAAGACGCGATGGCGAAAGACGCGAAAGACGTGACAGAAACGATCGTTTCGAAGCACCAAAGGCTGTAAACCCAAGAGTTAGAAAGACTCCAAAGGTTGAACCACAGGTTGAAGCAGTTGAAACTGTAGAAGCAGTTGAAGAATAAGAATCGGAGAAAGGAGGAACTAAGCCATGTTAATGCCAAAGCGCGTTAAACGTAGAAGAGTTCACAGAGGAAGAATGAAGGGCGTAGCAACCAAGGGTAACACTATCACTTACGGTTCCTACGGTTTAGTAGCACAGGAATGTGGATGGATCACCTCTAACCAGATCGAAGCGGCTCGTATTGCGATGACCCGTTCCATCAAGAGAGGTGGTAAAGTATATATCAAGATTTTCCCACACAAGTCAGTAACTAAGAAGCCTGCTGAAGTACGAATGGGTTCCGGTAAGGGTGCTCCTGAATACTGGGTAGCAGTAGTTAAGCCGGGCAGAGTAATGTTCGAAATCGAAGGTGTATCTGAAGATAAGGCAAGAGAAGCCATGAGACTTGCCTCCCATAAGCTGCCTGTAAAGTGCAAGTTTGCAGTTAAGGCCCAGGAAGTAAAGGGTGGTGAAGCATAATGGAATTAAAGAAGATGAGAGAAATGACCGAAGTTGAATTAAACACTGAACTCGGCAAGATGAAGAAGGAATTATTCAACTTAAGATTCCAGCATGTAACCGGTCAGCTGGAAAATCCAGTTAAGATGCGTGAATTAAAGAGAGATATCGCTCGAGTTAAGACCATCATCAGAGAAAAAGAACTGGCTAAGTAATAGAAAGGAGGATGTAATATGACAGTTGAAAGAAACAGAAGAAAGACTAAAGTTGGCGTTGTAGTATCCGACAAGATGGATAAGACCGTTGTTGTAGCTATCGAAGACTTCGTAAGACATTCCCTTTATGGCAAGGCCGTAAAGAGCACTAAGAAGGTTAAGGCTCACGACGAAGCTAACGAATGCCAGACTGGCGATAAGGTAAGAATTATGGAAACAAGACCTCTGTCCAAGGATAAGAGATGGAGAGTTGTGAACATTGTTGAGAAGGTTAAATAAAGGAGGCACCAGATCATGATTCAGACTGAAACTAGATTAAGAGTTGCCGATAACTCCGGTGCAAAGGAACTGCTCTGCATCCGTATCCTGGGCGGTACTTCCCGTCAGTATGCGAACATTGGAGACGTAATCGTTTGCGCAGTAAAGGAAGCAACCCCAGGTGGTGTTGTTAAGAAGGGCGACGTTGTTAAGGCTGTAGTAGTTAGAACTAAGCATGGTGCAAGAAGAGCTGACGGCTCCTATGTAAAGTTTGACCAGAACGCAGCAGTTATCATTAAGGATAAAGAAGACAAGAACCCGGTTGGAACTCGTATTTTCGGACCGGTTGCAAGAGAGCTGAGAGACAAGGGCTTCATGAAGATCGTGTCCTTAGCACCGGAAGTATTATAGGAGGCAATCACTGATGCGTATTAAGAAAGATGACACAGTGGTAGTAATCACTGGTAAGGATAAGGGTAAGACCGGCGTTGTTCTGAAGGCTATGCCTGCTGAAAACAAGGTTGTTGTTCAGGGCGTAAATGTTCAGACTAAGCACGCTAAGGCTACCAGAAATGCTGGAGCAGAAATCAAGCACATCGAAGGACCTATCGACGCGTCCAACGTAATGCTGTACGATACAAAGGCAAAGGCAGCAGTTAAGGTTGGTTACCAGGTTAAGGATGGTAAGAAGGTTAGAGTTAACCGTAAGACCGGTGCTGTAATCGACTAGGAAAGGAGGAGACGATTTTGACAGCTAGATAAAGAGAAACTTATAATAATGAAGTTTTCAACGCTTTAAAAGAAAAGTTTGGATATAAAAACGTAATGGAAGTTCCTAAGCTGACTAAGATCACCATCAACATGGGTCTGGGCGAAGCAAAGGACAACACTAAGCTGCTGGAATCCGCAGTTGCTGAACTGGCACTGATTTCCGGTCAGAAGCCTGTAATCACCAGAGCAAAGAAGTCCATCGCTAACTTCAAGGTTAGACAGGGCATGCCTGTAGGTGCTAAGGTTACTCTGAGAGGCGACAACATGTATGTGTTTGCTGACAAGTTCTTTAACATCTCTCTTCCAAGAGTAAGAGACTTTAAGGGCGTAAGCAGAAATTCCTTTGATGGTAGAGGTAACTACTCCATGGGTATCAAGGAACAGTTAATCTTCCCTGAAATCAGCTACGATCAGGTTGATGTAATCAAGGGCATGAACATCGTATTCACTACAACGGCTAAGACTGACGAAGAAGCAGCAGCTCTGCTGGAACTGCTGGGCATGCCGTTTGAAAAGTAATAGGAGGGAATTATGGCAAAGACATCTCTCAAGGTTAAACAGGCTAGAAAACCTAAGTATTCAACACGTGCATATACCAGATGCAGACTGTGCGGAAGACCTCACTCTGTATTAAGAAAGTATGGTATCTGCCGTATCTGTTTTAGAGAGCTTGCTTACAAAGGAGAAATTCCTGGCGTAAGAAAAGCAAGCTGGTAATATAGAGTGAAAGGAGTTACACTGTAATGACAATGACAGATCCTATAGCGGATATGCTGACCAGAATCAGAAATGCAAACACTGTAGGCCACGAAACTGTTGAAATTCCTGCTTCCAAGATGAAGAAGGCTATCGCAGAAATCTTAAAGGCTGAAGGTTTCATTACTGATTATGAAGTAATTGAAGATAACAAGCAGGGTACTATCAAAGTTACTATGAAGTACGGTGCACATAAAGAAAGAGTTATTTCCGGAATTAAGAAGATTTCCAAGCCAGGCCTGAAGGTATATGCTAAGGCTGATGAAGTTCCAAGAGTTCTGGGCGGACTGGGTATCGCAATCATCTCCACCTCTCACGGTGTAGTAAGCGACAAGGAAGCTAGAAAGCTGGGCGTTGGCGGCGAAGTTATCTGTTATGTATGGTAGTAGGAGGAACTAAGAATGTCTAGAATTGGTAGAAAACCTGTAGTTGTTCCTGCTGGCGTAGAAGTTACCGTAAACGGTAACGTTGTAGCAGTAAAGGGTCCTAAGGGCCAGCTGCAGCAGGAAATCAGCAAGAACCTGACTGTTGAAGTTAAGGAAGGCGAAGTAGTAGTTACCAGACCTACCGACAACAGAGAAGACAGAGCACAGCACGGTCTTGCTAGAACATTAATCAACAACATGATCGTAGGTGTTACTCAGGGCTTCGAAAAGAAGATGGAACTGATCGGTGTTGGTTACAAGGCTGAAAAGAAGGGCAACACTCTGGTTATGAACCTGGGTTACTCCCATCCTGTAGAAATGGTTGACCCTGAAGGAATCACTACTGAAGTTCCTAAGGCAACTGAAATCATCGTTAGAGGTGCTGACAAGGCTTTAGTTGGTAACTATGCTGCTAACATCAGAGCTTGGAGAAAGCCTGAACCTTATAAGGGCAAGGGTATCAAGTACGTTGACGAAGTAATCCGCAGAAAAGAAGGAAAGACCGGTAAGTAATAGAAAGGAGTGAAGTGAAAATGGCAAACGTAAGCAGAAATGACAGACGTGTTAAGAGACACGACAGAGTAAGAAAGAACCTGAATGGAACTCCTGAAAGACCAAGACTTTGCGTATACAGATCCAATAAGAACATCTCCGCACAGATTATCGATGACGTAAACGGCATCACTCTGGTTGCAGCTTCTTCCCTGGATAAGGAACTGAAGGCTGAACTGGAAAACGGCGGAAACAAGGAAGCAGCAAAGAAGGTCGGCGAAGTACTGGCTAAGAGAGCTCTGGAAAAGGGTATTGAAGCAGTATGCTTCGACAGAGGCGGTTTCTTATACCACGGAAGAGTTGCTGAATTAGCAGCTGGTGCTCGTGAGGGCGGTTTAAAATTCTAACAGGAGGAAATAAAGAATGCGTAATATCGTTGATGCATCTAAGCTGGACTTAAAGTCAACAATCGTAAGCATCAGAAGAGTTTCCAAGACTGTTAAGGGCGGTAGAAACATGCGTTTCTCCGTTACTGTAGTAGTTGGTGACGGCAACGGCTATGTAGGCGTTGGTCTGGGTAAGTCCCTGGAAATTCCTGAAGCTGTAAGAAAAGCTGAAGAAGATGCAAAGAAGAATTTAATATATGTTCCTACAGTAGGAACTACAGTGCCTCATAAGAATCTGGGTGTATTCGGAGCTGGTAGAGTTCTGATCATGCCAGCTGCACAGGGTACCGGCGTTATCGCAGGTTCCTCCGTACGTACAGTACTGGAAGCTGCAGGTATCAAGGACGTAAGAGCTAAGTCCATCGGTTCCAACAACACCGGTAACATGGCTTACGCAACTATCGAAGGTCTGAAGAACATGATGACTGTAGAAAAGGTTGCTCAGCTGAGAGGCAAGACAAAGGAAGAAATTTTAGGATAGGAGGAAACGCGAAATGGCAAAAATGATTAAGATCACTTTAACAAAGAGCACTATCGGCGCTTCCCCTAAGCAGAAGAAGGTTGTAGAAGCGTTAGGACTGAGAAAGATGCACCACTCTGTAGAGCTGGCTGACACTCCGCAGACTCGCGGTGCAGTTGCTAAGGTTTCCCACCTGGTTACTGTAGAAGAACTGTAGGAGGTGCTCAATAATGAGAATTCATGAATTAAGAGCGGTTGAAGGCGCTACTAAGGCTCCTAAGAGAAAAGGCCGCGGTACTGGTTCCGGTAACGGTACAACTGCCGGCAGAGGTATGAATGGTCAGAACTCCAGATCCGGCGGCGGCGTTCGTCTGGGCTTTGAAGGTGGTCAGATGCCTCTGTACAGAAGACTGCCTAAGAGAGGCTTCAACAACAAGTGGGCAACTGTATACACTACCATCAATGTAGAAGATCTGAACAGATTCGAAGCAGGTACTGTAGTTACTCAGGAAGTTTTAGAAGCTGCAGGCATTGTTAAGCAGGTTAAGGACGGCATCAAGGTTCTGGGTAACGGCGAACTGAAGGTTGCTTTAACTGTAGTTGCTGATAAGTTCAGCGGCTCTGCTGTAGAAAAGATTGAAGCTGCTGGCGGCAAGGCTGAGGTGAAGTAAATGGGTATGTTAAAGACCGTCGCTCAGGCGTGGAAAATTGCTGAAATCAGAAGTAAAATGATTTTTACTCTGCTGATGCTGGTGGTTTTCAGAATCGGTTCTAACATTCCAGTTCCAAATATCAACAGAGAAGCACTGGCACAGATGTTCACAGGAGATGCAGGACTGTTCGATTTATTCGACCTGTTCTCCGGTGGATCCTTCAGTAACTTCACGATATTTGCTCTGAGTATTACCCCTTACATCACAGCATCCATCGTTATTCAGCTGTTAACTGTTTTCCCATTCTTCGAAAGACTCGTTAGAGAAGGTGTGGAAGGCAAGAAAAAGATGGCTCAGTACACTCGTTATCTGACAGTTGTACTGGCACTGGTTCAGTCCATCGGACTGACTGTTGGTCTGTTCAGAAGCGCTGTTATTGATAAGGGCGCATTCTCCATCGCAGTAGTAGTACTGGTTCTGACTGCTGGTACTGCATTCCTGATGTGGCTGGGTGAACAGATTAACGAAAAGGGCATTGGTAATGGTATTTCTCTGCTGATCTTCGCAGGTATCGTATCCAGAATTCCAAGCGGCATCAGAAGCCTGTTCGTAAATGTTACTGAAGGCCAGATGTCCATCGTGACTCTGATTCTGTTTGCACTGTTTGCACTGGCTGGTATCGTAGTAGTAATCCTGATTCAGGAAGGCCAGAGAAGAATTCCGGTACAGTATGCGAAGAGAGTAGTAGGCAGAAAGATGTACGGCGGCCAGTCCACCCATATCCCTATGAAGGTTAACCAGTCCGGCGTTATTCCGGTAATCTTCGCAATGTCCTTATTACAGTTCCCTCTGACAATCACTTACTTCCTGAACTCTGACAGTGGTTTCTCTCAGTTCGTTCAGAAGTGGCTGTCCCCAGCAGGTAACCCTGGTATCTGGGTATACGGGATTCTGAATATTGCACTGATTATTTTCTTCACCTACTTCTACAATGCGATGACTTTCAATCCAAACGAAGTAGCTGAAAACATGAAGGCAAACGGCGGCTTTATCCCAGGTCTGCGTCCTGGTAAGGCAACCGAAGAATATTTAGCAAAAGTTATGTCAAGACTCTCTATTGTAGGTGCTCTCTTCCTGGCAGCAGTTGCTACCTTACCTACAATTCTGGGCGCGTTAGTTCCATCCTTAAGCGGCATCCACTTCGGTGGTACTTCCCTGCTGATTGCAATCGGTGTAGCACTGGATACCGTAAGACAGCTGGAACAGCAGATGATCATGAGAAACTATCAGGGATTCCTGAAATAGTGGGGAGATGAGAAGAATGCTTAGAACAATTTTATTAGGACCTCCGGGTGCCGGCAAAGGTACTCAGGCAGTAAATATCGTGGATAAGTACGGTGTACCGCACATTTCCACCGGTGATATCTTCAGAGCAAACATCAAGAACGGTACTGAACTGGGCAAGAGAGCTCAGGAGTACATGAACCGCGGCGAGCTGGTTCCGGATGATCTGGTAATTGAAATTGCAACTACAAGACTGCTGGAAGATGACTGCAAGAATGGATTCCTCTTAGACGGTTTCCCAAGAACCGTTTATCAGGCTGAAAAGCTGGATGAATTCCTGGCTGCTCACGGTTCCAAAATTGACAAAGTACTTGACATCGCAGTAGAAAAGGAAGAACTGATTACCAGACTGACTGGCAGAAGAGTATGCAAAGCATGCGGCGCCAGCTTCCATGTGGTAAACATTCCTCCGAAGACTGAAGGCATCTGCGACAGATGCGGCGGCGAACTGATTCAGAGAGCTGACGACACTATCGAAACTGTAGCAAACAGAATCGATGTATATGAAAAGCAGACCATGCCTCTGGTTGACTACTATGAAAAAGCTGGAAATATTGCACACATTGATGGTGCAACTGGACTTGACAACGTGTTTGCTGACATCGTAAAAGCTTTAGGAGAATAGCATGATCATCATCAAATCCAAACAGGAACTTGAATTGATGCGCGAGGCCGGTAAGGTAACTGCCCTGATCCTCAGAGAACTGGAACAGTTCATGAAGCCAGGTGTTGCTACCATTGAAATCGACCGGTTTGTAGAAAAAACTGTGAAGGAACACGGAATGATCGCTGCGGAAAAGGGATACTGCGGATATCCGGCAAGTATCTGTGTTTCCATCAACGACGAAGTAGTCCATGGTATTCCAAGCGAAGACAGAATCCTCCAGGACGGTGACATTGTCAGCGTAGACCTGGTGGTTGAACACAAAGGTTACATGGCCGATGCGGCCAGAACCTACGGTGTGGGGAACATCAGCGAAAAAGCAAAGCGTCTCATTGAGACTGCTGAGCGTGCCTTCTTCGAAGGCATGAAGTATGCTAAAGAAGGCAACAGACTGTCTGATATTTCCCATGCCATTCAGTCTGTCGTAGAGGGTGAGGGCTTCGGTGTAATCCGCGATTTCGTAGGTCACGGAATCGGTAAGGATATGCACGAAGATCCACAGATCCCGAACCACGGCAAAGCTGGAAAAGGACCGCGTCTGCAGAGAGGCATGACCCTGGCTGTCGAACCAATGATTTGTGAAGGCGACTGGGAAGTGGACGTTCTGCTGGACGACTGGACTGCGGTAACCGTAGACGGCGGTTTATCTGCACATTATGAAAATACTGTTGTTATCACTGATGGTGAGCCTGAGCTGCTTACTTTGTAAATAGAAGGAGACTGAATATGGCGAAGAAAGACGTCATCGAAGTTATGGGAACAGTTGTCGATGCCCAGCCGAACGCAATGTTTAAAGTGCAGCTTGACAACGGTTTCGAGGTGCTTGCACACATTTCAGGTAAAATTAGAATGAACTATATAAGAATTCTGCCTGGTGACAAGGTGAAGGTTGAACTTTCCCCTTACGATCTGACCAGAGGAAGAATTATATGGAGAGATAAGTAAAGTTTAAGAAACAGATTAGGAGGAAAATCAATGAAAGTTAGAGCTTCCGTAAAGCCTATCTGCGAAAAGTGCAAGGTAATCAAGAGAAACGGTAAAGTTATGGTTATCTGCGAAAATCCTAAGCACAAGCAGAAACAGGGTTAATTAATTAATCAATTATTCAGTTGGAGCGGTGACCAGGCCCGCTCCCGTTCAGAAAGAACTGATTCTTTTATGTATGACAACCCGTCTATATCACTCCTGGGAAGCCCGGCATGAAGAGTTTGACCGGACGGTGACGGAAGATGGGAGAAGGAGAAAAATATGGCTCGTATAGCCGGTGTAGACTTACCAAGAGAAAAAAGAGTTGAAATCGGTCTGATTTACATCTATGGTATCGGCAGAACACCATCCCAGCCAATCTTAGAGAAAGCCGGAATCAATCCTGACACTAGAGTTAAGGATTTAACTGAAGATGAAGCTGGTAAAATCAGAAAGATCATCGATGAGGAATACCTGGTAGAAGGTGACCTGAGAAGAGAAGTTTCCATGAACATCAAGAGACTGATGGAAATCGGTTCCTACAGAGGTATCAGACACAGAAGAGGCCTGCCTGTTAGAGGTCAGAAAACTAAGACTAATGCCAGAACTCGTAAGGGTCCTAAGAAGACCGTTAGCAGAAAGAAAAAGAAGTAAAGGAGGTAGAATGTAATGGCTAAAGCTGTAAAGAAAACAGTAAGAAAGAAAAAGAGAGAACGTAAGAATATCGAAAAGGGCCAGGCACATATCCAGTCTACCTTTAACAATACTTTAGTTACTCTGACTGACATGGGCGGTAACGCTCTGAGCTGGTCTTCCGCTGGTTCCCTGGGATTCAAGGGCTCCAGAAAGTCCACTCCATACGCTGCACAGATGGCTGCTGAAGAAGCTGCTAAGGGTGCAATTGAACACGGTTTAAAGACTGTTGAAGTTTATGTAAAGGGACCTGGTTCCGGCAGAGAAGCTGCTATCAGAGCACTGCAGACTGCTGGTCTGGAAATCACTATGATTCGTGATATCACACCAATCCCACACAACGGTTGCAGACCACCAAAGAGAAGAAGAGTCTAGGAAAGGAGGAGTAATTTAAGATGTCTAGATATACAGATGCAAACTGCAAATTATGCAGAAGAGAAGGTCAGAAGCTGTTCTTAAAGGGTGAAAGATGCTACAGCAGCAAGTGTGCTCTGGAAAGAAGAAATTACGCTCCTGGACAGCACGGTCAGGCTAGAAAGAAGATGTCTGACTATGGTATTCAGTTTAGAGAAAAGCAGAAGGCAAAGAGATTCTACGGAATGCAGGAAACTCAGTTCAGAAATCTCTATGAAAAGGCTGCTAAGAAGGCTGGTAAGACTGGTGAAAACCTGTTAATCCTGCTGGAAACAAGAATGGACAACGTGGTATTCAGACTGGGCTTCGCTTCTTCTAGAAAGGAAGCAAGACAGCTGGTAACTCACGGTCACTTTACTGTAAATGGCAAGAAGGCTGACATTCCATCCATGGAACTGAAGGCTGGCGATGTTATCAGAGTAAAGGAAAAGAGCCAGAGCTCTCCAAAGTTCAAGGAAGTAAAGGAAATGTCTATCACAGTTCCTTCCTGGATGAGCGTTGACGTAGAAAAGCTGGAAGGTAAGATCGTAACTCTGCCTACAAGAGCTGACATTGATACGCCAGTTGCTGAACACTTAATCGTCGAATTATATTCCAAGTAATAAGTAGTTAACACTTTGGAATGCAAAGGAGGGTTTTGCGTGATCGAAATCGAAAAACCAACAATCAATAAGTTTATTGATGAAGACGGACACTACGGCAGATTCGTAGTAGAACCTCTGGAAAGAGGATACGGTACAACTCTGGGTAACTGCCTGAGAAGAATTCTGCTCAGCTCCTTACCTGGTGCAGCCGTAACATCCATCAAAATCGACGGTATTCTTCACGAGTTTTCCACCATCCCTGGTGTGAAAGAAGACGTAACTGAAATCATTCTGAACCTGAAGAAACTCGCTATCAGACTGAATGGAGACAGCACAAAGAGAGCTATCATCAATGCAGTAGGTCCAAAGGAAGTAACTGCTGCAGACATCATGGGAGATTCCGAACTGGAAATCTTCAATCCTGATCTGCACATTGCTACTCTGGAAGAAGGTGCAACACTGGTGATGGAACTGAATCTGGCAAGAGGCAGAGGTTATGTTCCTGCTGAACAGAACAAGACCGACTCTACACCGATTTCTGTAATCCCTGTGGACTCCATTTATACACCTGTTAGAAAGGTAAACTATACTGTAGAAAACACCAGAGTAGGTCAGGTAACTGACTACGACAGACTGGTTCTGGAAATTTGGACTGATGGTTCTATTTCTCCGGATGAAGGCGTTTCTATCGGCGCAAAGATTATGCAGGAACATTTGAACCTGTTTATCCAGCTGACAGACGCTACCGCTTCCATGGATATCATGGTTGAAAAGGAAGAAGACCAGAAGGAAAAGGCTCTGGAAATGACAATTGAAGAACTGGAACTGTCCGTTCGTTCCTTCAACTGCCTGAAGAGAGCTGCAATCAATACAGTAGAAGAGCTGACACAGAAGTCTGAAGAAGATATGATGAAGGTTAGAAACCTCGGTAAGAAGTCTCTCGACGAAGTAAAAGCGAAGCTTGAAGAACTGGGTCTGGGCTTAAGACCTAGCGATGATTAAGAAATAGTAAGTAATTAAGAAAGGAGAGCATTACACATGCCAGGATATAGAAAACTGGGCAGACCTTCTGCTCACAGAAAGTCTATGCTGAGAAACCTCGTAACTGACCTGTTCAGAGAAGGCAGAATTCAGACTACAGACATGAGAGCAAAGGAAGCCAGAAGAGAAGCTGAAAAGCTGATCACTTTAGCTAAGCGCGGCGACCTGCACGCAAGAAGACAGGTGCTGGCTTACGTTTTCGATGAAGACGTAGTGACAAAGCCATATGACGAAATCGCACCTAAGTATGCTGACAGAAACGGTGGTTACACCAGAATTCTGAAGCTGGGACCTAGACAGGGAGACAACGCAGAAGTTGTATTCCTGGAACTGGTTTAGTTTCGTCAATATAATTTAAACATCAAAACCCCGAGGTTCGGCTGTATGGCTGAATCCGGGGTTTTCCTGTTTTTTGTGATTAGGGGATTTTTATCGGACAGAATTTATGGTATACTGGAAGTCACGAAAAGGAGGTACCACCATGTCATATACATATCCTGATAAGAACGATATGCTGACCTGTCAGCTGATAGATACAGAATTTGACGGTAAATACTGGGCCGAGAGTGAGGACGAAGTGCTTCGCCAGGCCATGGAAGAAGTTGACCATCTGGCGGAAAAACGCCATTCGAAAGGTCGGCCGTTCACATTGCTGGATCTGGGATGCGGCATGGGACGGCTGTTTCCGGTATATGCACATAAGGCGGATGAAATCACGGCAGCAGAACCGGATGAAGCACGCTGGCAGGCTGCAGTAGATGCAGCAGCAGAAGTAAGCCGGAAGACCGGAACTCCAATCGACGTGAGACATGGCGATGTACGTGTTTTGCCGGAAGACCAGAAGTACAGTGTGATTGTATCCAGCCATGTGATGCAGCATATCACATGCGGAATGGCAGCAGATTTGATGACAGCCATGGCGAAACGTCTGGAACCAAATGGTCTGCTTATTATGACAACCACATATACCGAAGGGGACGAGGATCTGTTTTTCCGGGAAAGCTGGAAAGACGGAGATCGTTTCAATGAAATCATCGACAGGGAAGGATTTAATCAGAGCTTCGGAGCAGACGGGGTTCTGCCAGTGAGGATGTTTGCAGAAAAATCTATTCTCCAGCTTGCTGACGCAGAGAATCTGGAACTGGTCCGGATGTCACGTTACCATTATCAGCAGCATCACAGTGCATCGGAGGATACAGAAGCAAACCTGTCCGGTGAAGGCAGCGGGGCACGTGATGTGATGTATATTTTCCGGCGCAGACATGAGGTGGATATTGACGGCAATATCTGCTATCATTTCAGCTTCAGTATCTTTGATGAGGATAAGGGGCTACGCACTGACGATGAGCAGGAGCTGCGTGAGGCAATTCGTCAGGCTTATCCGACAGCTGTTTTTCATGATGACGAAGCGGCGAAGGATGAAACCTTTTTTAAGGAACTGGCTATTGGACAGGGATTCCTTCATGGCGGCGGGCTGCCATTTAACTGTTTCCGCGTGCTGCTGAAGGATTATGACCTGCAGTTTGGGCTGGAAACCAGATCCGCAGCGGGTACCCGAAAAAGAACATATGATATTAAGGAAACCAAGGTATTTATGACCGTATTTCCTGAATCCGACACAGTACAGGTCTGCATATGCCTCAGTGTGTTGGATGCGGAAGAAGATGACTTTGTGTATTTCCGCCATGTACAGGGCAATGGTGCAAGACTGATTAATAAAGACGGCCGCAGAATAACCATTAAAGATATCTTTAAAGAAGTCAGCGGAAGCCTGAAACGAAATGTGAGCGACATCGCAGAAAACTATCTGCTTGAAATCAAACGTTTTGGCAATGAAGAAAACGTAGAAGAAATTCTCCACACAGAGCAGAAACTGGTTTACGGACTGATGACCGGCGATGAGGGGTGGAAGCATGTACCGCTGGAAATGGCGGATCAGCGGCTCCAGAACCGGTGGGGAAGCCGCGACTTTATACGGCTGATTTCCTTCGGCTCCAACAGCATCTTTTTCAACCTGAGCCAGTCACCGGATGCAGTAAATTACCGTGCGAACCGTCTTAACTTTGACCATTCCTACTATGGAGACATGGATCCGTATTTCAGTCTGGACAGCAATACAGCCGGACTGAATCATGGTATTCTGTTTTCCATGGAACTGGTTATGGTGGTGAAAACCATCTGCAACCGGATTTTGCGCCGTCAGGCAGGTCATTATGCGGGAAAAGATGGAGGAAAGCCGGCTGAAGAAATCAGAAAAATCAAGATTTACAGAGGTGAACTGATTACGACACTGAACAAAGTGGAAAATCTGGAGCTTTCCGAAATAGGAGAGATGGAACGGGTGCTTCTCATCGGACAGCAGATTGACCCGCTCATTGAAAAACTCAAGTATCTGCTGGAACTTCTGGAATCTGAACTGGACTTGTTATACAACACCAGCACCAACCGTCTGGGAACTGCAATTGCGGTCGGCGGCCTGATTTTTGCGGGGATTCAGATTATTCTGGCATTATAGAACCGAATTAGAATGGAAGGGAGTATTTATGGACTTAAGTCATTTAAATAAAGAACAGCTGGAAGCAGCCACCCATGTAGAGGGACCGCTGCTGATTCTGGCCGGGGCGGGATCAGGAAAAACCAGCACCATGACCAGCCGTATCGGCTATCTGATTGATCAGGGCGTCAGCCCATATAACATTCTGGCTGTAACATTTACAAACAAGGCGGCCGGCGAAATGCGGGAACGTGTGGAAAAGCTGGTGGGCAAGGTAAGCTACATGTGGATTCTTACCTTCCATGCCATGGCACTGCGTATTCTCAGAGAGCATTATGATGTGGTCGGCTACGAAAAGAATTTCGTGGTTTACGATACCGTGGACCAGAAAACCATTATAAAGAACATTATGAAGGAGCAGAATATAGATACCAAGGAATATCCTCAGGCCTATGTTTCTTCCATCATCAGCAAGCAGAAGGAAGCTGACATCTCCCCGGCAGAATACGCGGAGGTGAACTGCAGCAACCCGAAGGCGAAAAAGATTGCAGCAATCTACGCAGAATATCAGAAACAGCTCATGGCCAATAACGCCATGGACTTCGATGATTTGCTGGTAAATGCACTCCATGTGCTGCAGCAGGCACCGGATGTGCTGAAGGCATACCAGCAGCGTTTCCAGTATATCATGGTGGACGAGTATCAGGATACCAACCATATTCAGTACGAGATCATCAAGATGCTGGCCAGCGCCCATCAAAATCTCTGTGTCGTAGGTGACGATGACCAGTGTATTTATCAGTGGAGAGGGGCTGACATCAGCAATATTCTGGGCTTTGAACGTGACTTCCCGCGTGCGAAGGTTATCAAGCTGGAACAGAATTACCGTTCTTACGGAAATATTCTGGCAGCGGCCCACTCCGTTATTAAGAACAACAGCAGCCGTAAGGATAAGAAGCTTTGGACCACCAGAGAACCGGGGGAAAAGATTACCTACTGCCGCCTGGACAGCGACCGTGAAGAGGCACGCTACGTAGCACAGGAGATTTATAACCTGAACAGCAAGAGAAGCAGCGGCAGTCTGGCAGATGACAGTTACAATGATTTTGCCATTCTGTACCGTACAAATGCTCAGTCCCGTCTTTTCGAAGACGCACTGAAGGCAAGAGGCATTCCGTATCAGATTCTTTCCGGATTCTCCTTCTATGAAAGAAAAGAAACCAAGGACATGATCTGCTATATGCGTCTGGTAATCAATCCGGCCGATGATCTGGCACTGAAGCGTGTTATCAATGAGCCGAAGCGCGGTGTGGGTGCCACTACTCTGGCCAAAATCGAAGCCATCGCGGGTGTTCACGGTATCAGCATGTTTGATGCTCTCTGTATGGATGAGGTGATTTACAGCCTGCCGTCCAAGGCAGGAAAGGCTGTGAAGGACATGGTGGACATCATCCGCCTCTGCCAGGATGAACGCCAGAATCTGCGTATCTCCGATATCTACGATAATCTGATTATCAAAACAGGTTATATGAAAGCACTGGAAGATACCAACACCGTGGAAGCCGAGAGCCGCATCGAAAACCTGCTGGACTTCAAATCGTTTATTGCCGATTTTGAGAAGGATAAGGCGGATGCCGGCGAAGAAGCCACTCTGGAAGAGTTCCTGGAAAAGGTGGCGACGGACGGCGACCAGGATAAATATGACGAAAATGCAGGCAAGGTAACCATGATGACCATGCACTCCGCCAAGGGGCTGGAGTTCCCGGTGGTCTTCATGCCGGGTATGGAAGACGGACTCTTCCCTGGTTACCGAGCTTTTGAAAATATGGACGGCATGGAAGAAGAACGCCGTCTGTGCTATGTAGGCATCACCAGAGCGAAAGAAAAACTCTACATGACCAGTGCAGCTTACCGAGTACTCTTTGGTAAGGGCGACTCTACCCGTGAGTCAACCTTCATGCGGGAACTGGATAAGCGTCTGCTGACAGGGGATGCGGTTTATGAACCGACCCGCCGTACAGACAACCGTCTGGGCGTATATACCGGAAGTCCGGATGGATTCTCTGAACCGGTATATTCCCCATTCGGCGGACAGAATATTCCGGTGCAGAGCGGAAGTACATATGCCAGCCATGGCCGTGTCATGACTCCGGCAGAAATTGCAGCGGCAAGAAGCGGACGGACCGGTATGACCAGCAGTACAGCAGGACGCAGCCAGACTCCGGGAATGACCGGCGCTTACGGTTCTCCTGCCGCACGCAGCAGCTACGGCAGCATGGGATATGACCCTCTGAAGGCATCCAGACAGGCCTCTGCTCAGGCAGCAGCAGGTTCTGCAGGTGCAGACTTCAGCGTAGGCGATCAGGTAACCCACGGCAAGTTCGGCTTCGGTACCGTTGTTGACGTGGATGCCAAGACCGTTACCGTCATGTTCGAAGCAGCAGGCCAGAAAAAGCTGGCCAAGGGTATCGCACCGATTAAAAAAGTATAGGGAGGACAGACATGTCTGAACATAGAGAAAAAATAGAACAGATGCAGAACCTGATTGTTCTGCTGAACCAGGCTTCCAAAGCCTACTATCAGGAAAGCCGGGAAATCATGAGCAACTTCGAGTATGACCGGCTGTACGATCAGCTGGTGGAGCTGGAAAAAGAAACCGGCGTTACTCTGTCCAAGAGCCCGACCATGGAAGTAGGCTACGAAGTGCTTTCTGACCTGCCGAAGGAAGCGCATCCGTCCCGGATGCTTTCCCTGGATAAGACCAAAGACCGTGATCAGCTGGTAAGCTGGCTGGGCAGTCAGCAGGGGGTACTCAGCTGGAAACTGGATGGACTGACCATCGTGCTGACCTACGAGGACGGTAAACTGGTGAAGGCCGTAACACGTGGAAACGGCGAAATCGGTGAAGTGGTAACCAGCAATGCCCGCATGTTCACCAATCTGCCGGTGGCTATCGATTTCAAGGGCCGCCTGGTGCTCCGCGGTGAGGCAGTAATCAGCTATCCGGATTTTGAGAAGATCAACGAAACCATCGCCGATGACGGTGCAAAATACAAGAACCCAAGAAACCTCTGCTCCGGCTCCGTTCGTCAGCTGTCAAACAAGGTGACGGCTGAGCGTCACGTGCGTTTTTACGGTTTCAGCCTGGTAAGCGCGGAAGGTGACGATGCGCCTGAGTTCCGTCTGCGTTCTGAGCAGATGGCATGGCTGACATCTCAGGGATTCAATGTGGTGCAGCATAAGATTGTGGATGCAGGAAGTCTGAAGGACGCAATTGAGTGGTTCGCAGAGGAAGTGGAAGATTTCATCATTCCGTCCGACGGCCTTGTATTGTTATTAGACGATATTGCTTACGGACAGTCTCTGGGCCAGACGGCCAAGTTCCCAAGAGATGCCATCGCATTCAAGTGGCAGGATGAAGTAAAGGAAACCACCCTGCAGGAAATCGAATGGAGTGCGTCCAGAACAGGACTGATTAATCCTGTTGCTATTTTCGAACCGGTGGAACTGGAAGGAACTACTGTGAGCCGTGCCTCTGTTCACAACCTGAGTGTGATGAAGGAGCTGGGACTTGGAATCGGTGACCGGATTATGGTCTATAAGGCAAACATGATTATTCCGCAGATTTCAGAAAACCTGACCAGAAGCGGCAAGATTGACATTCCTTGCAGCTGTCCTGTCTGCGGCAGCGGTACCGAAATCCATAACGAAAACGGTGTGGAAACTCTCTTCTGTCCGAATCCGGACTGCCTGGCAAAACAGATCAAGCGCCTGACTCTTTTCGTATCCCGTGATGCCATGGATATCGACGGGCTGTCTGAAATGACTCTGGAAAAACTGGTGGCGGAAGGCATGGTTCATGAACTGGCTGATTTGTATCATCTGGAAAGATATAAGGAAGAAATTGTTGCTATGGAAGGTTTTGGGGAAAAGTCTTTCACTAACCTGACGAAAGCTGTCGAAAAAAGTCGAAGTGCGACAGTAAACAAGTTCCTCTACAGCCTGGGCATTCCAAACATCGGAACTGCAAACGCCAAGATTATCGCAGCTCACTGTAAGAATCAGTGGTCTGCCATTGAAAGTCTGACGAAAGAAGAACTGCTGACCATCGACGGTATCGGCGAAATCATGGCAGATGCGTATGTATCGTGGTTTGACGATGCGAAAAACAAGCAGACCGTGGACGCTCTGCTGGCAGAAGTGAAGCTGGATGAAACCTTTGAAGAGGCTGGTACTGCTTTCGAAGGACTGACCTTTGTAATCACCGGAAGCCTGAACCATTATGCAAACCGTGACGCTCTGAAGGCAGCCATTGAGGCTGCCGGCGGAAAGGTGGCAGGTTCCGTCAGTGCCAAGACAAGCTACCTGATTAACAATGATGTGACCTCCACATCAGGAAAGAATAAAAAAGCAAAGGAGCTGGGTATTCCGATTATCGAAGAAGAAACGGTAAAGGGATGGCTGGAAGCCGGAGCGGTAACAGAATAACATAAAGTAATAAAAGAAGGCAGCCTGCTACAGGCTGCCTTCCATTCTTTCTATGAAGTCATATATCATATCTGCGAAGATCCAGTTGCCGTGATCTCCGGGTTCGTACATGTATTTACAGTGGCTCCAGCCTTCCATGTAAGTCAGCTTGACTTTGGACATGTCATGACCGAAGTGTTTCATGGTGGAAATCAGAAGCATGGTCTGTTCATAACGGTTTTCAATGTCATACTCAGAAACGACAATTTCCATAGGAGAATAGGTCTGAGAATCATCCACGTAATAGAGCGGCGCTGTTTCATCTACGATGAGACGGCGGTAATCCAGGCCACGTTCCTTCAGAACATTGAAGTGGGCTGTAGGCTGGCCTGCGTCGTGATACCATGCGTCGATATCAGAGCCGGAAAGGCCGTGTTTTGCCAGGTAAGCCGGGTTGAAGCAGAGCATCTGGGTTACGTAACCGCCAGCACTGCTGCCGCCCACGTAGAAATGGGTTACTTTGGAATCACCGATATACTCTGAAATATGTTTTTTCGCCCAGGCTGCAATGGAAGCACCATCTTCGATGAAGTCAGGATAATGGGCAGGTTCCGCATCGGTGTATTTGCGGTATTCGCCGCTGACAACCGCCACTCCCTTCTCGCAGAGAGCCGGGATAAAATTCATTTTTTTACTACCGTTTTCGAATCCTCCGCCGTGGATATAGACAAACACAGGGAAGGTTTTACCGTCAGGGATGTAAACGTCCAGAGCCTGCGCATCGGCAGGAGCGTATTTAATGTTTTCGTAAATTTTCATAGCGGTACCTCTCTATAAATACATTCGCAGTAAGGCCAGAATCAGCATGTGAACCGGATAGAAGGCGTAGAATCCGTACTGCAGTGCTTTGCTGCTTTTTCCTTTGCGGCCGCTGTAAAGCCAGATTGGAATCAGTGCCAGCACAGCGAATCCCTGGGTGGCAAACTCGATGGTCTGACCGAATACTTCCACAGGAATAAACATGCCCTGGAATGCCTCACAGTTGATGTAAATCATGGCAGCAAGCTGGAGAATCCACGCACCGCGGAAACCGCGGAAGAGGTGGAATGTTATCATAATCATAACTCCCCAGAACCCATAGTCAACGAAACCGACGGTAGCACCAAGCAGACAGCCGGCCACAATCAGAATAGGCTTGATCAGTGATTTTGCCGGGCCGCGGGACTTTATAATTTCACAAACCGTATCGATAGAACGGATAGACAGCAGCCCCAGCAGCAGGGTGAACATCACGTTCTGATGGAAGGGGAAGATGGCGGAACCTGCATACATCAGGTTAAAGGGAATCTCCGAAATCAGTCCGAAAATCAGCAGCCGCTGTGCATACTTGCGGAAGTCTGACGTGTGCCGGTATCCTTCGGTAATCTGGAAAGCGAAAATCGGAAATGCCAGACGGCCCAGATAGGTCATCCACATGTTTCCGGGAATCAGGGTCGCCCAGAGATGGTCGCTCAGCATGAAGATGCAGGCAAGGCCCCTGAGCATATTGGAAGTAAGCATAAATAATTCCTCCTTTAGTATCTCAAATCCTTTTATGGCAAGTTTAGCATATCTTGTCCGCTGTGGCAAGTTATGCTAAAATGATGTCATAAATAGAGGCAGACAAAGGAGGAAAAAATCATGCTTTGTATAAAGAACGGACTTGTAAATGATGCTGTAAACAGAGAACCATATATCGCCGATATCCTGGTGGATTCCGGCAAAATCTCCGCCATCGGAGTGAATCTGGAAGTTCCGGAAGGTACTGAAATTATTGACGCTTCCGGACTGGAAGTATATCCCGGCTTTGTGGAAGCTCATGCCCATACAGGAATGGACGGACACGGGGCAGGTTCCATCCAGGCAGACTATAATGAAATGAATGATATCGTAACGCCGCAGCTCCGTGCCATTGATGGTATCAATCCAATGGATCAGGGAATGCGTGCAGCTGCGCTGGCAGGGGTAACTACAGTATGTACCGGACCGGGAAGTACCAATGTGCTGGGCGGGACTTTTGCAGCTGTGAAGACCTGGGGAAAGCGTATCGATGATATGATTGTAAAAGAATCCATCGGTATGAAATGCTCCTTCGGGGAAAATCCGAAGACCTGGCATAAGTCGTCCACAACCAGCCGCATGACCACGGCCTTTTATCTCCGTCAGGCCCTGGCGAAAGCGAAAGAATACATGCTGCAGAAAGAAGCTGCAGGAGATGACATCTCCAAGATGCCTGCACTGGATATGAAACATGAGGCACTGATTCCTGTATTGAAGAAGGAAATTCCGCTGAAGGCCCATGCCCATGCGGCAGACGATATGTTTACAGCGCTTCGTATTGCAAAGGAATTTGATGTAAATATCACCCTGGAACATGTATCAGAAGGCCACCTGATTGTGGAAGAGCTGGCGAAAGAAAATGTGCCGCTGGCAGTAGGCCCTACTATGACCAGTGCATCCAAGTACGAACTGCGCAATCTGAGCTGGACCACACCGAAACTGCTGGCTGAGGCAGGCTGTCAGATTTCCATCATCACAGATGCTCAGGTAATTCCGCAGGAATTCCTTCCGGTATGTGCAGGTATTGCAGTGGAAGCAGGACTGGATCCGTTCACCGCACTGCAGGCTGTAACCATCAATCCGGCTAAACATTGCCTCATTGCAGACCGTGTCGGCTCTCTGGAAGTTGGAAAGGATGCTGACATCGTCATTGCAGATGGAAGTCCACTGACTGTACCGACCAAAGTATGCTATGTGCTGATTGACGGTAAGGTAATCAAGACACCGGAAGAACCGCAGCTGCTGTAAAATAATTTTGCTTGACCTGAAGAGGGAAAGCTGATATAATATCTTGAGTGACAAATTGCCCTTAAAAAGCTTCGTCTTGGCATGGTTTGGGTCCTGCGCAATGGGATGCCGTGAACCTTGTCAGGTCCGGAAGGAAGCAGCAATAAGCGGAAGTTCTTATGTGCCGCAGACTAGCCTTCTCCAACGCCTGCGAAGCTTTTTAAGGGCAATTGTTTTTTTCTATGTGGAAAAGGAGAGCAGCATGTATACCGCACTTTACAGAGCGCAGCGTCCGGAAATCTTTGAGGAGATTCTGGGACAGGAACACATTGTGAAAATCTTAAAATATCAGATTGCAACAGATGCCGTGAGCCATGCTTATCTGTTCTGCGGAACCCGCGGTACCGGGAAGACAACCACTGCCCGTATCCTGGCCAAGGCAGTCAACTGTCTGGCAGATCCGGATGGTGAAGGCCGTCCATGCGGTCACTGTGAAAACTGCGAGGCAATCCGCCGCGGCAGTTTCATGGACGTGGTGGAAATCGACGCTGCATCCAACAACGGCGTAGACAGCATCCGTGAACTTCGGGAAAGCGTGAAATATCCGCCTGCTGTAGGCCGTAAAAAAGTTTACATCATCGACGAAGTCCACATGCTTTCCACAGGGGCATTCAACGCACTTCTGAAGACTCTGGAAGAACCGCCGGAAAACGTCATGTTTATCCTTGCAACCACTGAACCTCAGAAGCTGCCGGCTACCATCCTGTCCCGCTGTATGCGTCTGGATTTCAAACGTGTCCCTCAAAATATCCTGGCACAGGGCATGCGCCGGATCTGCGAGAACCGTGGTATCGAAATTACCGACGGAGCAGTAAAACTGCTGGCGAACACTGCAGACGGTTCCGTCCGTGACGGACTGTCCGTACTGGATCAGGTAATTTCTGCAGGGGATAAGTTTATCGACCGTGACAAGGTTCTGGAATACATCGGTACAGCAGGGGAAGACTTCTTCATTGAGCTGACTGATCTGGTTGCAGTTCACAATGTGGCAGAGGCAATTGTCCTGCTGGATGAAGCCCTGGCCGACGGTAAGGATGTAAAGCAGCTGATGAAGGACTGGACGGCACATTACCGCAGTCTGCTGATTACGAAATTCATCAAGAATCCGGAGGACATGCTGAACATGTCTGCGGAGAACATAGAGCGGATCCGGGAACAGAGCCACCAGATTTCTCTGGAGGAAATCAACCATGCTATCATCCGTCTGTCAAAGACCATCAACGATGCACGCTGGTCCACCCAGCCGCGTATCCTGCTGGAACTGGCTATCGTAGCCATTGCAACAGACCTGATTGATGAAGGCAAACTGGCTCCGAGAAAGGCACCGGCAGCGCAGGTCGTTTATGAAACGGCACCAGCTGCACCGGCAGCACCGGTATTCACTGCTGCACCGCAGCAGCCGGCACCTCAGGCAGAACCCGCAGCAGTACCACAGAAACCTGCAGCAGCACAGAGTGCAGCACCTGTCAGAGACCAGGCACCGGTTATGAGCCGCAGTGAAATGGATAATCTGTGGCATCAGATTTTCGAAGAAGGAGAAGGCAGCGCAAGCAGCTTTAACCTGATCCGAAGCGGAACCACCCTGGGCAACGTGGGAGAAAGCCAGTTTACTGTGCTGGCCAAGACCGGTTTTGCTCAGAGATACGCAGAAAAAATGAAGCCGGAACTGGAACGGCTGATGGAACGTCACCTGGGACGCCATGTGAAAATGGTATGCCGTCAGGAGGCGGAAGAATTGAGAAACGGCGGAGATTCCGATATGGAGGCCCTGGCGAAGATGGCCAGCGAAACTCTGGGAATTCACGTTGAAATAGAATAAGAAAGTCGGCTTTGCCGATTAGATTTTCAGCGGTAGACTTTCTTGTTATTTCGGAAATATCAGAACGATATTTCCTACATAATAAAAAAATGACCCCGGCAGCAAAGGCCGAGGGCGGAAATAAGAGAAAAACGGAGGAAAAGAACAATGGGAAAAGGAATGAGAGCAGGTAAGAAGCCTTCTATGGGCGGTGGCGGCGGCAGCATGCAGAAGCAGCTGCAGCAGATGCAGGCTATGCAGAGAAAGATGGAAATGCTGCAGGCTGAAATCGAGGAAAAGGAACTGACTACCACTGCAGGCGGCGGTGCAGTAACTGTAACCGTAAACGGCAAGAAGGAAGTTACCAAGCTGGAACTGAAGCCTGAAATCGTAGATCCGGATGATATCGAAATGCTGCAGGACCTGATCATGGTTGCTGTAAACGAAGGTATCCGTCAGATCGAAGAACTGGCAAACAACGAAATGGGTAAGCTGACCGGCGGTCTGAACATCCCTGGTCTGCTGTAAGCAACGGAACCGGAAGGAGTCCATATGAGACAATATCCGAAACCGCTGGAAATTCTGATTAACGAATTATCCAAACTTCCCGGCATCGGCGGCAAGACCGCACAGCGCCTGGCCTTCCACATCCTGTCTCTGGATGAAAAGGAAGTCCGTCAGCTGGCATCTTCTCTGACCAATGCCCGGGAGCAGATGAAATACTGTTCTGTCTGCGGCAATCTGACAGACACCGATCCATGCAGAATCTGCAGCGACCCTTCACGGCGTCAGGATGTAATCTGCGTGGTGGAAAGTCCGCGTGATGTAATGGCCATGGAAAGAATCCGTGAATTCAACGGTCTGTACCATGTGCTTCACGGTGTAATTTCCCCGATGGAAGGAATCGGTCCGGAGGATATCAACCTGAAATCCCTGATTGCACGGCTTCAGGCAAGCGATGTGAAGGAACTGATTGTGGCTACCAACCCGAATATTGAAGGGGAAGCTACAGCCATGTATATCGCCCGCCTGATTAAACCTGCAGGAATTCAGGTTAGCCGTATTGCCCACGGTATTCCTGTGGGAGGCGATCTGGAATACGCAGACGAAGTCACACTGCTGAAGTCCCTGGAAGGACGCCGGCAGCTGTAAAAAAGGGGAGGCTAAAGGGAAAGATCCTTTTCTTTGGCCAGTTTTATGAGATAGGAATATTTGGTGCGGATGGCCAGTAAATTATAGGAAGCGTAATCGATGGCATCGTCATCTGTAAGCTGATTAAACAGGTCCGCTGCTTCATGAAGTTCTCTGTTTGCAGACTGAATGGACTGAAGGAGAAAATCATACTCGGAGCCGGAAGCTTTGGTAAGTTTCATATTTATCACACCTTTCGCAAACTGTTTAACCTATTTTATTCCAAAATGCAAAATTTTATACAACACAGAGGGGGATATTATGTTTGGACTGCAGGCAAGCGTCTTTCTGACTTATGCAGGTGCAATTCTGCTGGTCTTTCTGCTGGGTAAAATCTTTTTGTGGCCTCTGAAGCTGGTTCTCAAGCTGGTGGTGAGCAGCATCATCGGCGGAGCCCTGATTCTGCTGATTAATCTTGCGGCAGGACTTTTCGGCCTGCTGCTGATTCCGCTGAATCTGCTGACAGCTCTGGTGGTTGGAGTCCTGGGAATTCCGGGAGTCCTGCTGCTGCTGATTCTGTTCCTGCTGTAGGTCCGAACCTGTGCTTCGGCCGGATTCCCCGGCAAAATCCTCGCAACCGGGGATTTTTTTTGTTTTTTTGGACTTTCCTGTGCCGGAGTATGTTATACTATAATTTATGAAATCTTGAAATAAACGAGGTGCGTGACATATGGCAATCGAAAAAGTAAGAGATTATTTCAGACAGTTTGGTATGGAGGAGCAGGTTCTGGAGTTTCCGGTATCCAGTGCGACGGTGGAACTGGCCGCTCAGGCTGTGGGTGTGGATGGTGCCCGCATCTGCAAGACACTGTCGTTCCATGACCATGAGGATGGCTGCATTCTGATTCAGACTGCAGGCGATACCAAGATTGATAATAAGAAGTTTAAGCATACCTTCGGCCTGAAGGCGAAGATGCTGACGGCAGAAGAAGTGGTGGAATTTACCGGACATGCCATTGGAGGCGTATGTGCTTTTGCTGTTGAAAACCCGAAAGTACGTGTGTTTTGTGACGAAAGCATGAAGCGGTTCGAGACTGTTTTTCCAGCCTGCGGCAGCAGCAACAGCGCCATTGAGCTGACATGCGATGAGCTGTTCCATTATTCAAAGGCAGAAAGCTGGATTGATGTCTGCAAGCTGCCGGAACCGGCAGGCGCGGAGGAGGCGGAATAAATGGAAGAAAAAGTTACGCTGAAATCAGAAGTAAAGAGTCTGATTATGCTGACTTTGGGGGCAGTGGTTTTTGCATTTAACATGCAGAGCTTCATCAACACCGGAGGACTGTTTCCGGGCGGCTTTGCAGGAATTACTCTGCTGATTACCCGCTCGGCCAGTGAGTTTTTTGGTATTACCCTTCCGTATTCTCTGGTATATCTGCCGCTGAATCTGATTCCGGCTCTGGTAGCGTTCAAATTCATCGGAAAATGGTTTACTGTCATGTCCTTCTATATGGTGGCACTGTCATCTTTTCTGACGGACCTGCTGCCGGAAATGCCGATTACGTCAGATCCGCTGCTGATCAGTGTTTTTGGCGGAATTCTCACCGGTGCTTCCGTAAGCCTGTGTCTTCTGTCCGGTGCCAGTGCAGGAGGAACCGATTTCATTTCCATCTATTTCTCTGAAAAGAAGGGGATTGATACCTGGAACTATGTTTTCATGGGAAATGTGTGCATTCTGACGCTGGCCGGCATTCTGTTCGGTTTTGATGCAGCTATGTATTCCATCATCTATCAGTTTTGTTCCACACAGGTTATCCAGACACTTTATAAGCGCTATCAGAAAGATACATTGCTGATTATCACTTCGCAGCCACAGGAAGTGTATCAGCTCATCAGCCGCCTGACCAGACATGATGCGACCATGATCAGTGGTGTGGGCATGTATCAGGGAGCGGAACGGAACATTCTCTATTCCGTGGTAGGCCGCAGTCAGGTCGACAAGCTGATTCAGGAAATTCATCTGATTGATCCGGCTGCTTTTATCAATGTAATTCAGACAGAACAGATTACCGGACGGTTTTATAAACCTCCTACGAGATAACGGCGATATTTATGACAGAAAATTTATGCCTGACACTGCTGTTTGCGGCAGGCGTCGGGTTTATTGCTTTAAAACTGAAACTGCCTGGCGGTGTAATGATCGGAGCGGTAATCGGTACCTGCATCCTGAACTTCGGGTTTGAGGCGGCATATATGCCAATGCCGGCAAAGGTTACGGCCCAGATTGTTTCCGGTGCATTTATCGGTTCCATGATGAAGAGGGAGGAACTTCTGCGCCTGAAGGGGATGTATAAGGCTGCATTCATCATCCTTGGCAGCCTGTGCATGGTAAATCTTCTGTCCGGGTTTATCGCATGGTATTTCTCACCGTACGATCTTCTGACCATGCTCATGTGTACAATCCCAGGCGGCATCAGTGATGTCTCCCTCATTGCTGCTGACATGGGTGCAGAGATGCTGCCCGTGGTTATTACCCATTTCTGCCGCATCGTGATGGGAATCGGAATCTTTCCGTTTGTAATAGCGGGGCTCTGCAAAGATGAGCGTAAAGAATCCGAGAACCGGAATACACAGTGCAGGACAGATACTTCCGGAAAAGAAGAGAAGAAACCGGGACCTTCGCCGGTTACTACGGCTGTTACCCTTGGGATTGCCACAGTTCTGGGGCTTCTCGGGCGAATCAGCGGTGTACCTGCGGGTACGCTGGTTTTCAGTATGGTGGGGATTACCATTGTCCGCGTTGTTTTCGGATATGATGCCCGCCTTCCAATGCCGCTGAAACGATTTGCGCAGGTTCTTTCAGGCGCCTACATCGGGTGTGCCATTACGAAAGACGCACTGGCCGGAATACACGGTATGGTTCTGCCGATTTTGCTGGTAATGCTGATTTACGTGCTTAACAGCCTGCTGATTTCTGCTTTCCTTCATAAAAAATTCGGTATATCCCGTGCGGAAGCCATGTTTATGCTGACTCCGGCCGGTGCCAGCGATATGGCATTGATTGCCTCCGACATGGGGATTCACAGTGCCGCACTGATTGTAGTACAGGTGCTCCGGCTTTTTGTGGCCGATGCCATACTTCCTACGGTCTGTCACCTTGTCGCTGTCTGGACGGGACTGTGATTTACTTTGCAAAACAGAAAACCCCGGCGTTTACATGAACGTCGGGGTTGTTTTCGTTTTTTGGATGTTTTGATTTAGAAACCCAGCAGTGCGCCGATGCCCTTGATGCCGAAGAAGAGGGTCATAACAGCGATGATGCAGCCTGCAATGGTGAGGAAACGGCTGTGTTTATAATCACCTACAATGCTCTTCTTGTGACCTGCAATCAGGATAACAGACAGGCTGACCGGAAGAATCAGACCGTTTACGGCACCGGCCAGAACCAGCAGTTTTGCAGCTCCGCCGAAGATGGCCATGATACAGGTAGATACTGCGATAAAGCCTACGATAACTTTCTTCTGGTTCTTTTCGATGGCAGGATGGAGCGTCTTCAGGAAGGATACGGAGGTATAAGCCGCACCTACTACAGAGGACATGCTGGCACAGAGAAGAATTACCGCAAAGAGCTTATAGCCCAGGTTGCCCAGTGCCTGCAGGAAAACTTCTGCAGCCGGGTTTGAGGATGCGATAACGGCTTCTGCCACGGCACTGCCGCCAACAGAACATACACCGTAAGTTGCAAGGAACATGAGCAGTCTCACAGTGCCGGAAACACCGGTACCCATGAGGACACCTTTGCGGATATCATTCAGGTTTTCACGGCCGCTGATTCCCGCATCCAGGAGACGGTGTGCACCTGCATAGGAGATATAGCCGCCGCAGGAACCGCCAAGAATGGTAATCATCGGAGTGAACAGCTTGGCAGGATCTTCGATATCCAGCAGACCGCCTGTAATTTCACCAACCGGTGGTTTGGTGGAGAAGGCTACGAAGAGGGCAACTGCGATGATGACAGCCCCCAGGCACTTGGCCAGAATATCCATGCCGGCTGAAGCATTCTTTGAGAGGAAAATGCAGATCGCCAGTGCGCCGCCCATGAGACAGCCCACAGTGACCGGAATGCCCAGCAGAGCATCCAGTGCCAGAGAAACGCCGCCCACATTGCCCACGTTGAATACCAGACCGCCGAAGGCTACCAGAGATGCAATCACGACGCCCAGACCCGGCAGAACGTCGTTTGCCAGATCCTGTGCACGCTTGCCGGATACGCCCACGATGCTCCACACGTTCATCTGGGTGATGATATCCATAGAGATTACCAGCAGGATAACGATGGCCAGCTGGTTCATATAGGTAGCAGTGAAGGTAGCGGACTGTGTCAGGAAACCGGGACCTACTGCGGAGGTTGCCATCAGAAGGGCAGCCCCAAGTAAAATAGAATTGTTATTTTTTTTCTTTTCCATATTGTTTGCCTTTATAAATGTTGTGAAATGTATCATATCTAACTTATATATTATACTCCTGCAGTCTCATCAAGTCAATCTTTACACTATTTACACAACTGTCTTGTCAGATGTATTGTTAAATAGTAAACTTTTCTTTACTTTTTGAAAAAGACGTGGTAGGATAGTCCAGGACAACAGTCCGAAAGGAAAATTATAGAAGCAACATAAGGAGAAAAGATAATGAAAAAACTTTTTAACCGCGTATTTATAGACGGACTGTCCGGCATGGCTCTGGGTCTGTTTGCAACCCTGATTGTGGGTACCATTATTCAGCAGATCGGATCCCTGGTGGGAGGCACAGCAGGTGATATGATTTACCTGGTGGGTAAGATGGCTGCGGCTATGACAGGTGCCGGCATCGGTGTGGGTGTCTGCTGCAAGTTCAAAGCCAGCCCGCTGGTAACCGTTTCTGCCGGCGTGGCAGGTATGGTTGGGGCTTTTGCAAGCAAGCTGCTGGCAGGTTCCGTGCTGGTGGAAGGTGCCATCGTACTGGCAGGTCCGGGAGAACCTCTGGGTGCATTCCTGGCGGCATATCTGGGTATGGAGCTGGGTCTGCGCGTGTCCGGAAAGACAAAAGTTGATATTCTGGTGACACCGCTGACTGTTATCGGTGCAGGTTCTGTGGTAGGGCTGATTCTGGGCCCTCCGATTTCCCAGTTCATGACTGCACTGGGTGCAATGATCAACTGGGGTACTGAACAGCAGCCGTTCCTCATGGGCATCATCGTATCTGTTCTGATGGGTATGATTCTGACTCTTCCAATCAGTTCTGCAGCTCTTGGTATTATTTTAAATCTTAATGGCCTTGCAGCGGGAGCAGCTACTGTTGGATGTTGCGCTAACATGGTAGGTTTTGCAGTGGCAAGTTATAGAGAAAATAAAATGGGGGGGCTTATAG
>JAZNKW010000010.1:0-3637 GCA_045578745.1 Anaerovoracaceae bacterium | reverse complement strand
ATGGCTACGATCCGACTTCCCGCCGCTCTGCCAGGGCCGCAGTAGCCGAATGGCGCAGCTTTTCAATCTCCGCATTGATATCGGAGTCCTTTTCAATATAGGTGTCGGTGGAAGGCACGTAGGCTTCCGGCTGGTAATAATCGTAGTAGGATACGAAGTATTCTACCGCATTGTTCGGGAAAAACTCCTTGAACTCACCGTGAAGCTGAGCTGCCAGAGTTTTGTTATGGGAAATGACCAGAGTCGGCCGGTTCACCTGGGCGATCAGGTTGGCCATGGTGAAGGTCTTCCCGGAACCGGTAACCCCCATGAGCGTCTGATACTTGAGACCGTCTTCCAGCCCCTCCTTCAGTCGGGCCACTGCCTCCGGCTGGTCACCCATCATTTTATATTCAGATACTAACTCGAACTTATCCATATTTGTCTCCTGTCAATATCACAAGATTCTCTATAATATTATACCCCTTTATCATACCATAAACCGCCTCAATTCGCAAACAGTTGTTCGGGCTGTCTTGAAATTTGACACGGCCGCCGCTCTGTGCTACAGTTTAATTAACAATACGGAAAGGAGCCGTCATGCGTATCACTGACAGAATGACAACCGCCTGTTTTCCACCGGGCCGGAACACAATTGAATATACTTTGATTCTGCCGGAAAACTGCCGCGGTCTGGTGCTCTGGGCCCATGGCTATCAGGAACGCAGTACACAGATTCTGCAGCATTCTCTGGTTGAACAGCTGGCAGAGCAGCATGGTCTGGCGGTGGCTATTCCCGATGTGCCGGACACGTATTACATGGACCAGCCGTGGACGGAATGTTTTACGGAAACCTTCCTGACTTCTGAGTTTCTCCCCGCTCTCCGGGCAAAATATCCCCTGCCTCACGGTACTGAGTGCACTGCTGTGGCCGGTATATCTATGGGTGGGTTCGGTGCTCTTCTGCTGGGCAGCCGTCACCCTGAACTGTTCGGACGGATTGCATCTG
Organism: Anaerovoracaceae bacterium; assembly: GCA_045578745.1. Lineage (GTDB taxonomy): Bacteria > Bacillota > Clostridia > Peptostreptococcales > Anaerovoracaceae > RGIG7179. The sequence goes on along the minus strand of JAZNKW010000010.1, from coordinate 2,649 downwards.
TATCGGGTGCATTCATTATCGATGACCTGCTTATTGGGAATCCGGAAGTTATTGGTTCATCACCGAATGCAATTGCGCACTTCCAAAATCTCTTCGGTGACATTCCTTCTCTGGACGGTGACATAAACAGAAACCCGGAAACTGCGGCTCTTTACGCCCTTTCCGAAAGAACTCTGCCGCCTCTCTTTCTTGCATGCGGTAAAGATGACTCTCTGCTGTATTCCAGAAACTGCAGTCTGCGGATCCTTCTTGAAACTACCGGAGCTGACATCACCTGGGCTGAAGCAGACGGCAGCCACAATTGGGGGTGCTATGAGAAGATACTGCCGGGGATGTTCGCCTGGCTCGCCATAGAGTAAAAAAATAACTGCCGAAGCGTATGCTCCGGCAGTTTTCATTTACTACTTTTTAATTGTCACAAGCTTCTTCTTATCAGGGAAATTCTTCAGGAACTGATCCAGGGTCTTCACCTTGCTGTAACTTGGGTCCATAACAGTATAATGGCTTCTCTTGGTTCCGTCACCCTTTACGCCGGTTATAACAGCCCAGTGATGACCGTTTTTCTTGCTGTAACCGTGAATCAGAACCGGTTTTCCTGCTTCCAGCTGTTTGCGAACGGTTGTCAGAGAATACTTTACACCGCTCTTGAACCGGGACTTGCCCCACTTATATCCCCACTGCATACTTCCGTCTGAAAACTTAAACTTCGCACTCAGTTTGTCCGGACGGTAATCCTCATCATCCATATAGCTTAACGCCGCTGTACAGCTCACCAGGAGGCAACCATATTTACCAATTTTTGCACTTCCACTGTACTTATAATTCTTCCACCGCTTGTCCTGTGTGGAAAGCTTCGGTACGGCCAGCTTGATATTGTAGGTCTTTTTTTCCGCTGCAGTTTCCTGCTTTACTTCAGACTCAGTTTCTGTCTTTGGAGGTTCTGTTGGAGTGACAACTTCAGGTTCTGTGGTTGGTTCTGTTACCGCAGGCAGATCAGGACAAACCGTTCCTTCTGCATGGAAATAGAACTGCTGGTTTTCAGCCCCTGTGAATTCACGTAAAGTCAGTCCCATCTCTCCAGCAGCTGTTATTGCCAGAGACGGATTATCTTTCATACGAATGGTATAATAACCAGGTCGGTCTGTCTTCTCAATCAGATAATATTTCGTATAAGACGTAGCATCCAGGTATGAAACCACTGCTGTATCGGTTTCCAGCGCCTTTACATTCAGAGAAAGATTCGTTCTTTTCGCAAGGAGAATCTTATAGCTTCCGTCAGCCTGCTGCAACAGTTTGAATCTCTGCCAATCACTGTCATTACTCGCAATCATATTGATTTTCGTGTTGTTCTTTGCTTCAGAAAGGTACTCAATGTCAATATTCAGACTTTTACTTCCCTGCTTGATATAGTAGTTTCCATCTTCCAGCTCACCGGCAAAGGCTGCAGCAGTACTCAGTACAGTCAAAGCTAACAGAACCAGAAGAACAAGTAAAGTTTTCCGTTTCATCTCTTGTCCTCCGTTCTCAAAAAATCCGTATAAATATTCTACTATATCCCAATTCAAAAAGCAAGGTTGCAGGGATTCTCCCGGCAGCCTCTTTCTTTTTCGCTTATACTTATATATTTATTTTTCCTTCCGGAAATCCACCGGTTCCCAGTCCTGCAGCTGTGCCAGCATGTCACGTGCGGTCAGCTCTTCCTGAATCTGATCCAGGATTTCCTCGCTGTCGGCGGTAATGGTATGGTAGTGATAGTTGGAAGTCAGCTTCATCAGCTGAGTGGACTTACCCGTAGAAATGTCCTCCATGTACTTCCGCACATCTCGGCGTGACCGGATATTCATGGGCACGCGAATGACACCGTGAACCTTGTGGTACACGAAAACATCTTCCACTTTCCCGCCGAAGTCCACATAGAGGTTCAGTTCATCTTCCACCTGATCTTCGGTATGAACTACCTTAAAGACACGGCTCACCTGTTTCGCACCGGTCAGAACATATCCCCGATGAGTAGATACAATCTCAGCTCCGCCGGTCCGCAGCAGTGCCATATCCTGTACGATGACCTGCCGGCTGACTCCCAGCTGTTCCGCCAGTTCTGTTCCCGGTACCGGAACCTCGCTTGTCTGCAGTATTCTGATGATTTCTTCCCGTCGCTGTGTCCCCTTCATGGGCAGTTCTCCTCTCAAAACATTCTGCCTCTATTTTACCCCTAGTCCGGCCTATACGTCAAGCTTCATGTCGCCGTACTTGATCCAGCCTTTTTTGCGCATGAATTCGGAAACCAGCAAAGTGATGACTGCAGGCAGGATAATCTGGATAGCCAGGATTTTGATGAGAACCACAGTCTGCGGTTCGGTTGCAGTCATGGTCTGCCATGTCATAATCTGACCCACCAGGCCGGCTGTACCCATACCGGAGCCTGTGGCGTTATTTGTCATATGAAGGAGCATAGTTGAAACCGGTCCTAAAACAGCACTGGATACAATAGCCGGAATCCAGATGACTGGCTTGCGCATAATGTTCGGAACCTGCAGCATGGAAGTACCGATGCCCTGTGCAATCAAGCCTCCCATCTTGTTTTCACGGTAGCTTGCCACTGCGAAACCAACCATGTTGCAGCAGCAGCCAACGGTAGCCGCACCTGCT
>JAZNKW010000009.1:0-3352 GCA_045578745.1 Anaerovoracaceae bacterium | reverse complement strand
GAATACGGCGCGGTGAATGCCTGCAACCTGGACGGTGGTTCTTCCAGTATGATGTGGTATAATGACGGCTATGTGAACAACTGCGCTTCCGTTATCGGCATCCGTCCTGTTCCCACCACGTTTGTGGTTCTGAAGGAAGGGGTGCAGTAATATGGCAAGACAGAAAAGAAAGGATTATTTCGCCCTTGGAATGGTGATCTATGCCGTTGTGTTCCTGGCTATTACCGCTGCCGGACTTTCTGTATTCTGGGATTTTATCGATTCGTATGAACAGTCCCGGCCCAAGAATACCCTGGATCAGTATCTGACTCAATTGACGGTGGCAGATATGGTGCAGAGCTGCGGTGAATGGGTGCAGCAGATCGATGAAAATGTACAGTCCGAAGAAGAATTTTCCCGGATAATTGCAGAATCTTTGAATGGTAAACTCACCTATGCCCGGAAAAGCTCTGCCTGTACCGAAACCAGTCAGACCTATGTTCTGCGCTGTGGAAGTCAGGTTATCGGTGAAACGGTAATCCATGCAGCCGACCCGGACCGGTATGGCTTTACTGTCTGGTCCGTTGAGGAGCAAACTTTTGACTTTTCTCATCTAATCTGCCAGCCGGTGTCTGTAACAGTTCCGGAAACTTATGTGGTGAAGGCCAACGGTATTTCCTTGAGTGATGAATATATCACCGAACGCGGGATTCCTTATGCAGCTCTGGAAGAGTTTTATGATGATTATCCGGAGCTTCCTGCCATGGTGACCTACACCGCGGGAAATGTCTTGGGAGAACTGAATCTGACGGTGCTGGATGAATCCGGTAATGTGATGAATAACTGGGAAGATTCGGATCCCAATATCGTACTGGATAACTGTACTGACGAGGAAACGGCTATGCTGACCCAGTATATGCAGGATTTTCTGGTCAGTTATGTCCGCTTTACAAGTGGTTCCAACCAGGCATCCAAGCTTAACTATGTAAAGTTGATGCGGCAGTTCCTGATCGAAGGAAGCGAGCTGTGCAACCGCCTGTATACCGCGCTGGATGGTCTGGCCTATGCCCAGAGCTATAACGATATTCTGGATGAAGTGACTGTAAACCGGTTTAGCTGGATCGATGACAGCCATTACTTCTGTGATGTGACCTATCTTGTCAGCACTTTCGGAAAGGCCGGACGTGTGCAGACGACGAATAATTTGATGGTCATGCTGGTGGAAACGGATAATGGCCTTCGTGTGGAAGCCATGACGCGATACTAATAAAAAAACCTGGATGCTGTGCATCCAGGTTTTTATTTTAGCCCCACATATAATGCATGCCGAGATAATCCCGCATGTCGTAATAATTCTGCAGTTGGCGCCAGCCGTTTCCGGTGGAAGAATGATGCAGGAACATCAGATGGGTGTCTGGCAGGAATTGTTGGAATTCCGCTTCCTCCATGGGCGGTTCGGCCCACCAGAGGTTGTTGAGCCAGGTCATTTTGGTGACAGGCTCCGGATCCGCGTGGGTATAGCAAAGATTCAGATCCTGCAGGGCGGTGCAGGTCAGCAGGGGAGAGAGGTCAGTAACCTTGGTAATGAACATTTCGAGATAAATCAGCTGATCCAGACCCGTCAGAGGGCTGATATCACTGATCATCGTATCGGCAATGATCAGATACTTCAGGTTGGGCATGAAGGCGGCCCATTCACAGGTGAACAAAGGCTTGTGACCTACGTCAATACAGACCATATCCTCGCAGTAGCGCAGATTGTAGGCCTGTTCTTCGGTGACACCCAGATTGTATTTGCCGGGCATATAGTAAGTTTCGTCTGTTCGCACCGTCAGATATCCAACATCCACATTCCAGACAACCTTATATTCCGGACGCATTTTGTTGCGGAAGGCGGCCATGGTTTCGTTGTCATATTCTAAGTCGCACAGGATCAGTTTTTCAACGGCAGGGAACCAGGCCATTTCCTGTTCAATCTGATCCAGAGAAACGGGCGTGGTTCCGGACAGGTCCACCTCAGTGTCAGTGCTGCAGACGGTAATATCCAGCACATCTCTGGTCCAGGTGAAATCTACGTGGGAATAAGTTTCGGTCAGCTCCCATAATTCCTCCGCTGTTCCAACAGGATCTGCAAGGGTTACGGTTTCCAGATCCGTCAGATGCCACAGAGCATCCGAAAGTTCGGAAAGACTTGCATGTTTCAGGGAGAGGGCTGTTGTGGTGCGACCATAAGTTTCTCCGCCGATAGAAACAGAATAGGAAGCTTGGATATTGGGATAGGCTTCCTGCAGCTTTTTCAGCTGAGCAAGATCACAGCCGGATGCATTCACAGTTTCCAGCAAAGGCAGATATTGAAGGGAATTGATATCCGGATCGGAAAGGGAAGTGACTGTAACCTCCTTTGTGTCCTCGGGATATTCCTGACCATCGATACGGACGGTGTACTGTAGTTCCAACTCCGGGTATGTATTGTGAAGCTCCATCAGGACTTCGTATTCTGTACATCCGAAAGCATGGATTGTCTTAAGTTCGGGGAAATACTGTAAAGAAGTAATGTCTTTGGTTGTAAGACTGTTAACAGTCAGCTCCTGAGTATCCTCGGAGAAGTAGCCATCCTGAAACGGAACGTCCCATAGAATCTCACAATCCGGCAGAGCCTGGGCCAAGGTTTCATAGTATTCTGCAGAAATTCCGCTTCCACGCAGATCCAGGGATTCGCAGTTTTTGGGATAATGATCACCTTCTACGAATACATGGCTCTTTTGAAACCATACACCGGTTGCGGCACCTAGAATTAAAACCAGGACGAACATAATGATTAGACTTTTTATGCTGAATTTCACATACGGCACCTCTCTTCTTTCATAAGGACTATTATCTTCAATGTCGGGGGATAAGTCAAGGATAAAAAGAAAACCGCCGCTGGTTTCCCAGCGGCGGTCGAAAGAACCGTTTTGAGATAAATTACTTGATCTCGGCCTCGGCGCCAGCTTCCTTCAGCTCGGCAACCAGCTTCTCGGCGTCTTCCTTGGAGATAGCTTCCTTCAGGGTCTTGGGGCAGTTGTCAACCAGATCCTTAGCGTCCTTCAGGCCCAGGCCGGTAGCAGCGCGGACAACCTTGATAACGCCCAGCTTGGAACCGCCAGCGTTCTTCAGGATGACGTCGAACTCGGTCTTCTCTTCGACTTCCTCAGCAGCAGCAGCGGGAGCAGCAACAGCAGCGGCAGCGGCAGAAACGCCGAAAACTTCTTCCAGGGTGTGAACCAGCTCAGCCAGCTCAACAACAGTCAGTTCCTTAACCTGCTCAACCAGAGCAGTGATCTTCTCAGATGCCATTTTAGTATCCTCCTAAAATATGTTTTGTGTTAGATGG
>JAZNKW010000008.1:0-41058 GCA_045578745.1 Anaerovoracaceae bacterium | reverse complement strand
TCGTGGAGCAGACCTACCATAGCCCAGTAGTCTGCTTCTGCACCGTAACCCAGCTTTTCAGCGAAGTAACGCATGGTGCCTTCTACCATCAGACCGTGGTGGATGTGGAATTCGTCTTTGTTGTATTTTTTCAGCAGTTCTAATGCTTCTTCTCTTGTAATCATGGTCGTTATCCCCTTATATGGTTATTTTACTGTTTCGCTGCTTCGCGTTCCGCCCTGGTTGGAAGCTGTGCGATGATGATTGCGGTAAAGATGATTGCGCAGCCCAGAAGTTCCTTCATGGTCAGGCTTTCACCCAGCAGAACGATACCGGACAGTGCCGCAAATACAGATTCCAGAGACAGAATCAGAGATGCTGCAGTAGGATCTGCGTCAGCCTGTGCCACAACCTGCAGGGTATAAGCTACGCCGCTGGACAGTACGCCTGCGTACAGGATTGGGAACCAGCAAGCCAGGATGTTTGCAATCACCGGAGTTTCAAAGATGAACATGCAGATGATGCCCAGAGAACCTGCCACCAGGAACTGGATGCAGGACAGGCGCACACTGTCAACCTTTGGTGAGAAGTAGTCGATAACCAGAATATGTACTGCAAAAGCAGCTGCACAGAGCAGAACCAGGAAGTCGCCGTACTGCAGAGAGAAGGTTGCTTCCTTCATGCAGAGCATATACATACCCAGAGCCCCCAGCATTACGCAGAACCACATCTTCGGACTTACTTTCTTTCTCAGGAATATACTGAAAATTGGTACGATAACTACGTACAGGGTTGTAATAAAGCCTGCCTTACCAGCTGTGGTGTAGGATACACCGAACTGCTGCAGGGAAGACGCCACAAACAGTGCCAGACCGCAGCAGATGCCGCCGATCAGCAGAAGCTTATCTTCCGCTTTCTTCTGTTCAGCAGTTCTCTTCGCCAGTCTTGTCTTTTCTTCTGCCGGCTTTCTTCCGTCCAGGAACTTGATTACCGGAATCAGGAACAGACCACCGATCAGGGTACGGATACCGCCATAGGTGAACGGTTCGATGTAGTCCATGCCGCTCTTCTGGGCTACGAATGCAGTACCCCAGATAAAGGCTGTCAGCAGGAGCAGCAGGTTACTTTTCATTTTCTTACTCATAACACTCTTTCCTTTTCTTAAATAGATTAAGCCACGATATCATCATATCAAAATTTTTCCGCCTTTGCAATGAATAGTGCCCCCTTGCGGGGGTTTTTTTTTCGCCTCCGCTGTGGTAGAATATAATTTATGAGAAAGAATATATTTATCGCCACCTTCTCCTACGGAGCGGTGGACGTGATTAAGGAAAATCAACTGAATATCGAAATCAACCATACCTGCATCTCCGAGGAACTGAATCCGGAAAACCGGGAAAAACTGCTGGCTGCAATCCGCCGTGATGTCACAGACTGCGGGGCGGATCGTGTGATTCTGCACGGCCCGTTTACCGAAATCATTCCGGCTGCCATCGACGCCAGAGCCAGAGATTTTGCAAAGCAGCGGCTGGAGGAGGCCTACGAGGTCTGCCAGGCTATCGGTGCCGAAGGCATGGTAGTTCACACCGGCTGGGTTCCGTTTATGTACTTCAAGGAATGGCAGGCAGAAAAAGGTGCCATCTTCTGGCAGGACTTCATGAAGGATAAGCCTGAGGACTTCCGCATCTTCGTGGAAAATGTACTGGACGATGAACCATATATGCTGGCAAACATGATGAAGCAGATCGACGATCCGCGGATTGGACTTTGCCTGGATGTGGGCCATGCACTGGCTGCAGGACATAATGCCATCGGTATGGAGGAGTGGATCCGTGTACTGGGACCCTATCTCATGCACTTCCACATTCACAACAACCACGGCGACCGGGATGCCCACGGGGCACTGAGCCAGGAAGACGGTGTGCTGGACTTCCATGAAGTCTTCGGCTGGATCCGTCAGTACTGCCGTCCGGACGTGACCTTCACCATCGAGTCCCGCGACTGCGCATCTGCGGTACGCTGGCTCACCGAAAACGACTATCTGAAACCGTGTATATAAAAGAAAGGATAACTGCTATGGAAACACGTTTACATGAAATTTTGAACCGAATCGAAGGACTTGGACACCTGGACGCCAAAGCCATGGAAGAAGCCCGTGCACGCCAGGAAATTCTGGCAAAACCTACTGGCGCTCTGGGGGAACTGGAGGATATCACCATCCGCCTTGCCGGCATCACCGGTCAGGTAAAGAATGACGTGACCAAACAGGCCATTGTTATTTTCTCCGCCGACAACGGTGTGGTGGACGAAGGCGTGGCATCTGCTCCTCAGTCCGTAACCCTGTCCCAGACCATCAACTTTACACGCCGTCTCACCGGTGTGGGTTCCATGGCAAAATATTTCGGCATCGACCTGCTGGTTGTGGACATGGGTGTGAAGATGGATATTCCGCAGGAACTTTACTGTGAAGCCATGACAGAATGCCGCTGCGGAGGAGATACTTCCAGCTGTATTCAGGGACTGCCTGGCGGTATCGTAAACCGCAGCCTGGGCCGCGGTACGAAAAACCTGGCACAGGGTCCTGCCATGACAAGAGAAGAAGCCCTGCAGGCCATTTACACCGGTCTGGAGGCGGCGGAAGCCATCAAACGCTGCGGCTACGGTGTCTTCGGCATCGGTGAAATGGGTATCGGTAATACTACCACCAGTGCCTGCGTACTGGCAGCTCTGCTGGGACTGGACGGCGAGGACGTGGTTGGCCGCGGCGGCGGACTCAATGACGAAGGCATGCTGAAGAAAATCCGCATTGTAGACGAAGCGGTTGCACGCTGCGAACAGTACGGCGGCGGAAGTGTTGTGGATGAAGCAGACACTGAATTTATCCGCACCCGCATCAGCAAAGAAATCGACGTAGTCGGCATCCTGGCCGAAGTGGGCGGTTTCGATATCTGTGCCATGGTCGGTGCATTCCTGGGTGCTGCATACTACAGACTGCCGGTTGTTATCGACGGTTATATTTCTGCAGTGGCTGCACTGGCTGCATACTGGCTGGCACCTCAGGTGACCGACTTCATGTTCGGCTCCCACGTTTCCAAGGAAAAGGGCTACATGGTTGCCATGGATGCTCTGGATGTTAAGCCTTACTTCAACCTGGGCATGCGTCTGGGCGAAGGCAGCGGCTGTCCGATCAGCTTTAAGATTATGGAAACTGCATGTGCGACCATGAACGGCATGGCTACTTTTGCAGAAGGCGCCATCGACGCCGACTACCTGCAGGAAGCTAAGAAAGGAAACTTCTTCTAATGAATATCTTCATCAGCGGCGGCTGTAAAAACGGCAAGTCTTACCATGCCCAGGAACTGGCCCGGGATATGGCCGCAGAACTTGGCGTGCCGCTCTATTACCTGGCCACCATGATTCCCGTGGATGACGAGGACCGTGCCCGTATTCAGCGCCACCTGCGTGAACGGGAAGGCTGGGGCTTCGAGACCATCGAGCAGGGACGCAGCATTTTGGACTGCCTGAAACCCGGCGCCCTCACCTACGAAGGAAACCCGGTGGATCCCAATGGAGTCTTCCTCTTTGACAGCGTGACTGCCCTTCTTTCCAACGAAATGTTCCCTTACGGGGAAGACATGGACCTGGACTGCGGTCAGCGCCTGGCAGATGACCTTCTGGAATTCGCAAAGATTACAGGAAACACCGTCTTCGTGTCTGACTACATTTATTCCGAAGCACGGACTTTCGATGAAACCACCGAATGTTACCGCAAGACCCTGGCTTTCCTGGACCGAACCCTGGCCAGAGAATGCGACCAGGTCATCGAAGTGACTTTCGGCATGAAATACTTATATAAATAACGAAAAAGCGGCCGCCCGGCCCGGTGTCGAAATTCGTCGTACCGTGCCGAATGTCCGCAGGAGACATAGAATGAAACTGATTACCGGATTTTTTATGGCGTGGGGCAACTTCCTCACCCTGCCCTGTCCTCTGAAACTGTGGGACAGCAATCTGAAAAACTATATGCTGGGCTTCCTGCCTTCAGTAGGCCTTATTGTGGGCCTGATCTGGGGCGCCCTCTGCATTCTCATGATGACACTGAACGTGCCATTCCTGGTCATGGCATTCCTCATGACTCTGGTGCCTTTCACCGTCTGCGGATTTCTCCACCTGGATGGGTTTATGGACTGCAGTGACGCAATCCTGAGCCGCCGCCCCCTGGAAGACCGTCAGCGAATCCTCAAAGACTCCCACACTGGTGCGTTCTCCGTAATCAGCGTGGCATTTCTGCTGCTGGGCTATTACGCCTTCATGTCACAGGCCCTGTCCATGGGCGTCGACTTCTTCAGCCTCATGCTGATCCCGGTGGTGAGTCGGGGAATCTCGGGAATGAATGTTTTGCTGAGAAAACCGATGGGAACCAGTCAGTATGCTGCCGGAGACGGTGCAGGTGCTGACAGCCAGAAGAAGAAAGCGGTGGCAATCATCCTGGTTCAGCTGGTTATTTACTGCTCAGCAGGACTTCTGCTGAGCGCAGATCCTCTGCCGGTTGCCATCACCATTGGAGCGACCGCACTGGCAGCTCTCATCGCAATCATCTACGGCAAGCGCCAGCTGGGCGGCATGAACGGCGACATCGCCGGCTACGGTATCGTATGGGGCGAGCTTATTGGCGTGCTGGCCATGGCTTTAGTTTAGGAGGATCTTATGATTTTAGTATTTGGGGGCGCATACCAGGGCAAACTGGACTATGTGCTTGATAAATTTCAGCTGTCAGAGGACGATGTGTACCGCTGCAGCCGGGACGGTGAAATAAACCTGGACTGCCGCGTCATTTACGGACTGGAAGAATTCGTGTACTGGTGTACCGAGAACGGTGTGGAAGCGAAGACTGTGCTGGAATCCAGATTCGACACCACTGAAGCAGACCCGTACCTGGGCAAAATCTTTATCGCCTGCGACGTGTCTCAGGGCCTGGTACCGATGGATGCCACCGACCGTGCATTCAGAGAGATGATGGGCCGCACCCTGCTCCACCTTTCTAAGGAAGCAGACGAAGTGCACCGGGTATTTTGCGGAATCGGACAGAGACTGAAATAAACAGCTGCACCTGCTGCAGCGAAGGAGTTAAGATATGAAATCGTATATTCACTTTATACGTCACGGTGTGACCGAGGGCAATGCCAAGCGCTGGTTTTACGGCTGGGCAGACGTAGCTCTGCTGCCGGAAGGCATCGAAGCACTGCAGAAGCTGCGGGACGAAGGTGTTCACCCACCGCTGGGAGATGCGGACCTGTATACCTCCGGCATGCTGCGGACCGAACAGACTTTGCAGACCATCTACGGAAATGTACCACACCGCAAAATCGACAACATGAAAGAGATGAATTTCGGCCAGTGGGAGTGCCGTACCTGGGAGGAACTGAAGGATGTTCCCAACATCATCGACCGTCTGGGAAACATGGAAAGTGATGATCCGTACCCTGATGGAGAGTCGCCCCTGGGCTTCCGCCGCCGTGTCGTCCGCGGACTGGAGGAACTTCGTGGGTATCATCGTCTGAAAGAGCTGTCCCACCGACACAGCGGCCAGGACGCTGTGTCCATCATGGTCTGCCACGGTGGTGTCATTTCCAGCTGCATGAGCCATCTTTTCCCTGAAAACACCGAGAACTTCTGGCAGTGGATTCCGGATCCGGGCCACGGCTACACCGTTTATTTCGAAGAGGGGGAACCTGTAAGATATGAAGAATTTTGATTTTCCACTGGATCGGTTCCTTACGGAACTGGAAACTGTAATTAATATGGACAGCGGAACATCGGACCTGGAAGGCTGCCGGAAGGTGGCCTCTTTTTATAAGCAGCGTATGAAGGAAGCCGGTCTGCTGACCCAAAACCTCTATTTCGAGGACGAAAATGCCAACCCTGTCATCGGAGCCATGACACCAGTCTGCGCACATCCCCGTATGAACGGCAAACCTTATGACTTTCTGCTGGTGGGGCACATGGATACGGTCTTTCCTGCCGGCACTGTTTCGGCACGTCCATTCCGCCTGGAGTATGAAGACGGCCGTCCCGTACGCGCTTACGGACCGGGAACGGTGGACATGAAGGCCGGTGCCCTTCTCATGATTTATATCGCTGAGTATCTGACCGCACATCATCCGCAGCTGCGCATCGCCCTGCTTCTTAACAGCGACGAAGAAACCGGTTCTGCCGGCTCCCTGGAAAAACTGCTCTTCTGGGGCGGGCAGGCCGAATACACTTTTGTCTTTGAGGGCGGACGGAAACAGGATCAGTTCGTTTCTCAGCGCAAAGGATGCAATAAATACGAAATCCGCGTCTCCGGGGTTTCTGCCCATGCAGGCACAGCGCCATGGAACGGTGCCAATGCCATCGTTCAGATGGGTCACCTGGTTACCGCACTGGATGCTTTAAAAAACTATGACCGCGGAACTTCCGTGAATATTGGCATGATCAGCGGCGGAACCGCCCTCAATGTGGTTCCTGACAGCTGCACGGCTCTGATGGAAGTCCGTTACAGGGATCCGAAGGAACTGACACGGGTAAAACGCGCCATCGACAAGCTGGCCAAACGTGCACCTGCTGTAAAAGGTACAAAAGTGGAATTTGAACTTCTGAAAGCCACACCGCCGCTGCAGGAATTCGCCTATACCCGAAAGCTGATGGATAAGATGAGAGCCTACAGCCCGCAGTATCAGGCTGACCTGCAGGAGCTTATGGCCAGCGGCGTTCTGCCTGCTGACTGTCCTGTATATCCGGTGGACTTCGTCGCAGCCGGCGGACTCTCCGATGCAAACCGACTGGCTGCCTGCCACATTCCGATTATCGATGGCTGCGGCCCGGGCGGAGGCAATCCCCACAGCCGGGATGAATACCTGACTATCGACACCGTGGTGAAGCGATTCGTATACTTCACCGGCCTGATGCCGTGGATGAAACAATAAAAGAAAGGACTGAACCCGTTCCATACAGGATTCAGTCCTTTTTCATCTTTTTTATGCTGTGATCACCTCAATCTGGACCATCTTCATGGCCTCCAGAGCCGTATTGTGGCTCTCCTCTGTTACCCCTGCACAGCAGGAACCGTCCACGGTAATCTTAACTTCCGGGAATGCTGCTTTTAAAATCATTGCATTGGAAATGACGCAGATATCCGTACAGAGCCCGCAAAGTTCTATTTCCTCTATGGTCTCCCCGTAGGCTTTTATGATTTCCGGCAGCTTGACACTGCCGAATGTCACCTTGTCCACCACAGTTTCTGCGTACGGTGCAAGTTCACTGCAGATCTGCCATCCGTCGGTGTCTTTCACGCAGTGCATCACCGGCAGTTTTTTCCCTTCCTGTGTGGACATATAATCATCGAAATGAGTATCCCTGGTAAAGATGATTCTGCCATCAAAGTTTTTCACTTTGTCCACAACCTCAGGCACGATGGCTTCTGCCATATGGCTGCCCAGACTTCCCGTAATAAAATCCACCTGCATATCTACTACGATTAAATACTTCATAGAATCCTCCTTGCTCCCAATTGGCCGGACCAGTCAATCTGCCGGTTTATTTCTTGTCTCTTCCGAAAATCAGCTGCCGGAAAAAGTCCGGCACACTGGAAAAGGACTTATCCATCCGCGCCAGTTTTCCTGTATTTGCCCCTGCTGCCTCATTATGTGCAGGAATCTCGTAAAGCCCCTTTTCCCTGCGCTCTTTGTTTATATCCTGCAGCATGTCCCTGGTAGTGATGGCCACCTTTTCAGAGTCATCCGGTTTATCTTCTTTCGGCCGGTTGATAATGAAATACAGCATTACCAGAACCAGAAGCACCGCAAAGAGTACCATCGGACTGGTGAAATAAATCAAAATATCCTTCATATCATACCCCCTCCCTTTTCTTAAACGTACCACATATTTTTATCATTGTAAATCCCTGAATTCTCCCCTCACGAAAAAAGAAGGGCCTTCGCCCTTCCTTTCGGTTTCTTACTGGATTGCAGTTACTTCGTAGCCTGCTTCTGCGATAGCCGCCTTCAGCATTTCATCGGTAACGCCTTCTGCCACTTCGCAGTATGCGCTGCCTGCTTCCAGGTCAACGGTAGCAGTTACGCCTTCCATTGCGTTCAGCGCCTTTTCTGCGTGAGCCTGGCAGTGCTTGCACATCATTCCTTCGATGATTAAAGTCTTTTTCATTGTTGTTCCTCCTGTTGTTTCTTCGATTATATTTTCTTCCGGTTCCCCGGCAAAATCACTGTTTTCAGCGTTATCCCCACTCCGGACATATTCGGTTTCCGGCAGCGGGTTCTTTTCCGCCTTCCGTTTCCAGACTCCGTCGGTGATGGTGCTTTCCGGCTTGAAGAGATTCAGCCGCAGTGCATTGGATACCACGCAGAAGCTGGATAAACTCATGGCCGCCGCCCCAAACATCGGATTCAGCAGCGGTCCGCCCAGAACATACCAGAGCCCCGCAGCCAGCGGAATCCCGATAATGTTGTAAATGAATGCCCAGAAGAGATTTTGATGGATATTGCGGATGACCTGGCGGGAAATCCGGATGCTGCGGACCACGTCCATCAGGCTTGATTTCATCAGCACCACATCTGCCGCATCGATGGCCACATCGGCACCTGCACCGATGGCTATACCTACATCGGCACGGGTGAGAGCCGGTGCATCATTGATACCGTCCCCTACCATGGCCACACTGCCGCGCTGGCTGAGGCTGCGGATGACCGCTTCCTTTTCCTGCGGAAGCACGTCGGATACTACGCCGTCCACACCGGTCTGTGCTGCGATGGCCGCAGCAGTCCGTCCGTTGTCTCCGGTGAGCATGATAACTTCGATGCCCATGTGCTGCAGCTCACGGATCGCCGCTGCACTGTCAGCCTTCACCACATCCGCCACGGCAATGATACCAAGCAGCTGGTTTTCATATGCAAAGTAAAGCGGTGTTTTGCCTTCCCTGGCCAGTTCCGCTCCACGCTGTTCCATGGCTTTGCTCAGAAGCTTCTTTTCTTTCATCAGAGCTGCGTTTCCGCCCCAGGCTTTACGGCCGGCAATGATACCTTCCACACCGGCACCAGGCAGTGCTTTGAATTCAGATGCGTCGGCAATGCAGGTTCCTTCCGGCAAGCGGTCTGTCATATGATTTACGATGGCACGGGCCAGAGGATGTTCACTTGGTCCTTCCAACGCACCCGCAGCCTGCAGCAGCTGATCCTCAGACACGCCGTCCGCACAGATAATGTCAGTAACATGAGGTTTGCCCTCGGTGATGGTACCGGTTTTGTCCAGTACCACGGTCCGCACACGGCCCGCTGCTTCCAGAGAAGCCGCTGTTTTGAAGAGAATGCCGTGACGGGCGGAAAGACCATTGCCCACCATGATGGCTACCGGTGTGGCCAGCCCCAGCGCACACGGACAGCTGATTACCAGCACGCTGATGGCTCTCGCCAGTGCGAAACCAAAAGCATTGCCTGCCGCCAGCCACGCACCGCCGGTTAACACCGCGATGACAATCACCACCGGCACGAAAACGCCGGAAACCTGGTCTGCAATCTTTGCAATCGGTGCCTTGGTTGCCGCCGCATCTTCCACCATCTGAATGATCTGGCTGATGGTGGTGTCCTGGCCCACGCGGGTCGCCTGGCATTTCAGGAAACCGCTGGAGTTGATGGTGGCACCGCTGACATGGCTGCCCGGTTCCTTATCCACTGGAATGCTTTCGCCGGTGAGGGCCGATTCATCCACCGCACTGTGACCTTCCAGAACTTCCCCGTCCACCGGAATGCTTTCACCGGGACGTACCACGAAAATGTCACCCACACGGACTTCTTCCACTGGTATCGTAACCTCTTCACCCTCCCGCAAAACATTGGCCGTCTTCGGTGCCAGGTCCATGAGGGCGCGGATGGCATCGGTGGTCTTGCCCTTGCTGCGGGCTTCCAGGGTTTTGCCCACGGTAATCAGGGTCAGAATTGTCGCCGCCGACTCGAAGTAAAATTCATTCATATAGGCGTGTGCTGCATGGATGCTCTCTTCGGCAGCCAGACACATCTGAAACAGTGCCCAGGTGCTGTACACAAAAGCCGCACCAGCCCCCATGGCCACCAGTGTGTCCATGTTGGGTGCCCGGTTTACCACGCCCTTGAATCCGCTGATAAAGAACTTTTTATTGATTATCATCACTGCCAGGGTCATGAGCAGCTGATAAAGGCCATTGGCCAGCGGGTTGTGCAGAAACGCCGGCATCGGCCAGCCCCACATGTGTCCGCCCATGCTGACGTACATCAGCGGCACCAGCAGGCAAAGGCTTGCAATCAGACGTCGGATCATCAGCGGTGTTTCTTTGTCCTCGAGTGCATCGGAGGTCCGCTGCGGTCTGCTCTGACCGTCGGAACCTGTGGCCCCCGGATTTTGTCCGGACCCTGCAGTCTCCGCTTCTGCACCATAGCCCGCATCAACCACAGCTTTGATGATTGCAGCTGTCAGATCCGATGCCGCCGTCCCTTCGCGCTTGTCCGGCTCATACTCGACCCCCATGCTGTTTGTCAAAAGGCTTACGGCCACCGACTGCACCCCCGGCACTTTGGTGACTGCCTTTTCCACCCGGCTGCTGCAGGCCGCACAGCTCATACCGGTTACTTTAAATTTCTGCATTCTATACCCCCTCCCGGCTATCCCCGGGTCATCTTTTCAATCAGTTTCAGTGCTTCGTCCAGCTTTTCCTCACGCATTGCTTCATCGCCGTCCTCGATGGCTCCGGCCACGCAGTGACGGATGTGGGCGTCCAGAATCTGCTGGTTGGCACTTCGGAGCAAAGCCTGTGCAGCCAGCAGCTGTGTGGAAATATCCACGCAGTACTGGTCCTCTTCAATCATTTTCAAGACTCCGTCCAGCTGTCCGCGGGCAATTTTGATTTTATGTGCAACTGATTTTTTATCTGCTTTCATGGTATGACCTCCTGTCAACTGCTTATAGTATACCCCACGGGGGTACTCCCGTAAACAGATATTTTACGGTGCTTGCCTGTTTTACTTCCATGTGATAATATGAAAATAAATAGAGTAATAAATTTAACGGAGGTATCATTATGAAATTTACTAGAGAAGATATGCTTGACTTAAATGAAGAAAATATCAGAAAAATATTTAAATTCTGTATGGCTACTAAAGAAACGCCAAAAGAGAATATTATTCTGGGAAATTTTATAAAAAAATGTGTTCCTATTGAGATTCCGAATGTGCCTTTTAATTTAGAAAATATCCGTTTAATGCGTCCATCAATTTATTATATTTTGGGTCAATTAAACTTTCTACACTCTAAAAAGTTAGAAGTGCAACCTCAAGATGGCTTCAAAAAATATGATGGAACAAATTGGACCAAAGATAAAGCTCTTTTATTTTCTTTGTATTATGTGGGTTGTTCTTCATCGGTTCTTCCATTATTCACTAATGTACCACCAAGCAAAGAGTTAGTTTGTATGTTACTAAAAAATCCTGATTTAAAACCAACCCTGTCTCCAAATGACCCGAACTTTGAAGCATGGCTGGAAGAACACAGGGATATATGGGAATAATTCACTTACAAATCTGAATTTTTCTAACTGAATATAAAATTTACAAAGCAGCCATGCAGTTCAAATACATGGCTGTTTTGCACCGAAAAATACCAGGCACTTCTGCCTGGTATTTCTTATTTTTCTGCGTCATATTCAAAAATTTCACTTTCCACCCGGACAACCTCATCTACCGGAATCTCCGTACCGTCTGCCAGCACAATCTGCCGCAGGTACTGGTCGATTTTTTTCACGGAACCGCTGGCGGTCACATACTCACCGCCTTCTTTCAGCAGATCCGGCACGAACCAGGTCACAGCAACCGCAGGCCGTTCCTCTACAGGCCGTCCCACGGCATTCCAGGCTTCCACACATCCCACCAGATACTGAAGCCTTCCACGCAAAATCTCTTTCTCGTACTCATCCAGTTCCACCCGGGTTCCTGTCAGCCGGGCTGTTTCCTTCACCGCTTCCCCATGGCCGGTCAGAGCCGCAAAAGGTGAAAACTGGGCCGCCCGATCATACAAGGACATAGGCGGATGTTTCCTGGACACAGGATGCGGCAGGTTTATAATATCATCATATTTGTCTGTAAATCTCCGCTGACTCACTGCCGCAGTCCTCCTTTCTTCACGGTCTGGTGCTTTACGCCCTGTGACCGCCAATCTGTTTATTTCGCTGCATTGCTGTGGCACCTTCCTCCAGGTTGGCCCCTTTCAGCACTGCGTTCTTTCCGAATTTCTGTTTGATGGCCAAAAGTGCTTCCTGCATGCGGCGCTCTTCTTCCAGTTCCGCATCTTCCGCTTCCCGGCGGGCATCCTCTGCCGCATAATCGGTGAACATATCCAGCTGCTCCCCTGCAGCCGCTCCTCCGCCAAAGCTGAATCCGCTCTGCTCTTCTGCCGTCTGGTATTCCCCACCGTAAGCCCGCACTGCCGCCTGGGCTCCGGCTTCCGTTACCACGTGACCAGCCACAATATTCACCCTGCGCACCAGCAGGCTTGGATCCACAATCTCATCGTAAAGCTTCATCACCGCCTCCGTGAGAAGCTTCGCGGAAGATGTCTGCCTCTTCAGGTTGATGGTCCCGTGAGCATGCTTCGGCACCCGGCGTCCGTAATAGTCCACCGTCACCGGTCCCTTATAGGCCCGTGCACGTGCCAGATCGGTAAGGTTTTCGATATCATACCCCACCGTGAGAACCAGCTGATCCGTGAGGAGATGTTTTGCCAGAAGATCGAGGGCCAGCATGTCGGTCATCTCCCAGACCACCAGCCGTGCCTGGGCAGACGGGTAAGGATCCGTGAGCACCTGGCCGCTGCCGATACTGTTGGTCTCCGGACGGTACGCCTTGATGGCCTCCATGGTGCACGGCTCATAGCCCCAGGCATGGTCGATGAGCAGCTCCGCGTTGACCCCAAACAGCTTATACAGCAGGTCCTCATTGTGATAGTCGGAAGGCTTGCCGACGGAGCAGCGGGCCACATCCCCCATGGTATACATGCCGTGAGCCGCCAGCTTCTTCGCGTAGCCCCTGCCTACACGCCAGAAGTCGGTAATAGGACGATGGTCCCACATTTTGCGCCGGTAACTCATTTCGTCCAGTTCGGCGATGCGTACACCGTCCTCGTCTGCGTCTACGTGCTTTGCCTCGATGTCCATGGCGATTTTGGCAAGGTACAGGTTGGGGCCGATGCCTGCCGCAGCAGTGATGCCGGTGGTTTTCAGCACGTCCTTAATCATCATCCGGGCAAAATCGTGAGCGCTGATGCCCATCGGTCCCAGATAGGCTGTAGCGTCGATGAAGACTTCGTCGATGGAGTAGACATGGATGTCCTCCGGGGCCACGTACTTCAGGTACACCTCGTAAATACGAGAGCTGTACTGAATATAGAGGGCCATCTGGGGCGGTGCTGCCAGATAGTTGATGGCCAGATCCGGCCTGCGCCGCAGCACCCCCGCATCGTAGGATGAGCCGGCAAACTGACGGTTCGGCGCGTGACGCTGCCGTTCAGCATTCACTTCCTTCAGCCTCTGCACCACCTCAAAAAGCCGGGCACGTCCCGATATTCCGTATGCCTTCAACGATGGAGACACGGCCAGGCAGATGGTCTTCTCTGTCCGGCTGGCGTCTGCCACCACCAGATTGGTTGTCAGAGGGTCCAGTCCCCGCTCAAAACATTCCACCGACGCGTAAAACGACTTCAGGTCGATGGCGATATAAGTCCGCTCCATGGCGTGCCTCCTTTCCGTAAGTTTCTCCATCTACTATATCACATTTTTTGCCGAAAGAAAAGAACGTATATTCTCCCATTAAAAAGACCGCCTCCTTCGAGACGGTCTCTGTTTTCTATTTACTTCTCGTAAGCGAATCTAGGATACGGGTCTTCCACCACGTAGATGGTTCCTCTGCGCTCAAAGCCCAGCTTTTCCAGCAGGTTCTGCATTACGGTGTTGTCGCCGTGGGTGTCCACACGCATGTGGCCGCACTGGCTGAATGCCCAGTCCAGACAAAACGCCCCTGTCCCCTTCACGCTGCCATCGGAAGCAAGGCGATGCACTACGCCATAAGCGCTTTCGTCAGCCCACTGGCCATCTTCAATCTTCAGATAGGTCGGATCGATATCCTTACCCTGCTCGAAGTAGAAGGTAGCGATAACGCGGCCTTCATGCTCGCAGACGTAGCTTTTGCCGGATGCGATGTCCTGTTTCAGCAGGTCTGCAGGCGGCCAGTTGGTCGGTCCCCACTGGAGCGGGTTGCCGTGGTCTGCCATGAAC
Source organism: Anaerovoracaceae bacterium (assembly GCA_045578745.1). Lineage (GTDB taxonomy): Bacteria > Bacillota > Clostridia > Peptostreptococcales > Anaerovoracaceae > RGIG7179. Next base: position 26,735 of record JAZNKW010000008.1, on the reverse strand, counting down.
TGGCGGGCGTAGGCGTAAATCTCCAGCATTCTCTCAAAATCTCTTTCCTCGGAATGTCTGATAATCATAGTGTTTCTCCTGTTGCATATTTTATTTAAATGTAAAGCTATCGTTGATCATAGATGCTCCGTAGAGGAAGAGCACATCCTGTCCGTCAAACTCGATAAACTGATCCAGCATGGAACTCTGCATGTAGCGAATGTCCACCAGAGTTACCTTCGCATAGTCCGCCAGGAACAGCGGCGCGATACTGCTGCCGAAGGAGTCTCGGAAGAGAATCAGTTCACGCGGTTCTTCGCCGGCATCTTCAGCACGCTGGGCAGCTGCAGGGTTTTCTACGGTAATCAGTGCTGCCGCACCGCCCAGGTAGAAGTCGTACGGGTCACGGCCGGTCAGTTTATCTGGCTGATAAACCTCAACTTCTTTGTTCAGTTCGAAGTTGAATGCTTTGCAGCCATCGATTTCGTCCCAGGTCAGGTACTTGATGGTTTCTGCCGGCAGAGGCAGTGCAGACTGACCGTAGTATACGCCGTGGAAGTCCTCGGTGGCAGTAACATTTTCAGTCATTTCACCAAGCTTTGATGCATACGGCAGGTCCATGATCCGACCGAAGACCTTCATTACATCCAGCAGTTCCTCCTGACGCCAGTGGCTGTCAGTCTTGTAGAAATCATCCAGCTGCATGTAATCGTACAGCGGAATCAACTTGGCATAGCTCATGGCACTGTGCAGGCTTGCAGCCATCCAGTTGGTATCAAAGGACGGATAACCGTTTTCATAAGCCAGATAGTCCCCCTTGTCAGGAATCACGGACACATAGATGTTTTCGCAGTTTCCTTCCAGGAAGTTCTCGTAGATTTCGCCGAACTTCTTCGCCGCATGGCTGACAGAGTTTGAATTGTATGGGTAGAGGATTTTGGCCACGTAGCCATCCACCTCATAAAGGTCGTTGTTGTCCTTTTTCTGGAACAGGTTGTATTCCGCCAGAGCCTTCAGACTTCTCAGCTGATTCCGCAGCGGGAACTGGTCCAGAGTATAGTTTTCAAAATCACTCATAAAGGACCCGTTCATCACGTTTTCCACATTCAGCTGCGGCATCTGTGCCAGCTTTCTGCGCTCCGCATCAGAGATTTCAGAATCCGGCCATACCCAGCAGGCCGCGGTGATCACGAAGAAGATTACCGCAAGAACGATTAATTTTCTTTTCATGTCCGCACCCCCCCTTAGAATCTGAAGTACAGGAACGGATTGAAGGATCCGTCCACCAGATAAGCAGTAACGAGAATCAGCAGGCCTGCCAGAATCAGCGGCTCTGCAAAATCCATAACTTTCGCGTTCACGCTATTCTGAATCTTTGCGGCTGCACGCTTTACTACCGGTGTGGCACCAATGAATGCGAAGATAAACAGCAGGCCGTAGCTTCTCAGATAGTAGCCGGTCAGCTGGCTCATCAGGTTTACACCGCCCAGGCCGAACATACCACCGATATACTGCATCGCCTGTCCCATATCAGCCGCATTGAAGATGACCATGCTGACAATAACCAGCAGCAGCACATAAACATGGCTTACGAATGCAGGAACTCTGGATAAGATTTTGCTCAGTGCAAACTTTTCCAGCAGCAGCAGTGTGCCGTGGTACAGACCCCAGATTACGAAGTTCCAGGCCGCACCATGCCAGAGACCGGTCAGACCCCAGACTACAAACAGGTTGAAAACCCAGCGTCCGGTGGAAACACGGTTTCCGCCCAGCGGAATGTACACATATTCACGGAACCAGCCGCCCAGAGTCATGTGCCAGCGGCGCCAGAACTCGGTAATGCTCTTTGAAATGTATGGATAGTTGAAGTTTTCCGGGAAATGGAAGCCGAACATGCGGCCCAGGCCGATGGCCATGTCACTGTAGCCGGAAAAGTCGAAGTAAATCTGCAGGGAGAATGCCACTGCGTACATCCAGTAGAAGACCACGGAGCGGTCACCTTCAGAAATGCCGCCGAACATGTTTACCAGCATGCCCAGCTGGTTGGCCAGGAATACCTTCTTGGACAGACCGATGACGAAGCGGAAAGCCCCTTCATAGAGACAGTCTGCAGTTACGGCACGTTTTGCCGGGTCCAGATGTTCTTCCACCTGAGAGTAGACCACAATCGGGCCTGCAATCAGCTGTGGGAACAAAGACACATACATGGCGAAATTCACCAGACTCTTCTGTGGCAGGATACGGCCGCGGTACACATCGATGGTGTAGCTGAGAATCTGGAAGGTATAGAAGCTGATGCCGATTGGCAGAGCGATACCCAGAGCAGTCACTTCCATGCCGGTCAGTGCTCCGAAGGACTCAATAAAGAAGTCCGCGTACTTGAACCACGCAAGAAGTCCCAGGGAAATGGCTACAGACAGCCAGAAGGCAACCTTGCCGATTATGCCTTCCCTTGGGATCACCTGGCTCAGTGCCCATGCACTGACGATGGCGATGCCAATCATAATCAGGTACCGCGGTTCCCCCCAGCCGTAAAAGAGCAGGCTGGCCGCCAGCAGCACCAGATTTCCCGCAAAGGTTGCCGTCCTCACGGCACCGTTTCTCCTGGTCAGTGCAAAATACAGAATCAGCACCACCGGCAGAAAATAATATAAAAATGGTATACTTGAGAATATCATCCAGTTTTTCCTCTTTACAAAGCAGGGCGAACCTGCCGGTCCGCCCCATCTTTATTCACAGTAATATCTTTCGTCAGCAGGATTATGCTCTTGCATCCAGACCGCCGCAAACTGCGCTGAACGCATCGATGATGTTTGCGGAAGTTACAGTGTCAGCATGTACGCTTCCTACCATCATCAGAACAACTACGTTGCCGCAGGAAGCTGCGGACAGGTCGTCTGCTTCTACGCAGATCCACTTTCTCTGGTCAATGCCGTTAACCATTTCTTCCATAACGTCAGCTGCATCGCCGGTGCTCTTAGCCTTTACAACTACCAGAGAGTAAGCCTGAGAACCCATCATTGCTTCGGAAGCAGCAGCGGATTCGATCTTGGAAGCGCTGGACAGACCAGTGAACATCTTCAGCATGTCTGCATCGTTGATATCGATTTCGATGGTGCCCAGAGGCATTTCAGCCACAGGGAACTTTGCGTAAATCTGGTCGATGATTTCAGCAGGGGACCCGGTTGGAGCCTTTGCAGCCGGCTTTTCAGCAGGCTTGGACTCTTCCTTCTTATCTGCAGGCTTGGATTCTTCCTTCTTATCTTCAGCCTTAGGTTCTTCCTTCTTTTCTTCTTCCTTTACAGGTTCTTCTTCCTTCTCTGCTTCAGCTTCCGCATCTTCTTCTGCTTCACCTTCTGCAGTTTCGCCTTCAGCTTCTGCTTCACCTTCAGCGTCTTCGCCTTCGATTTCAGCATCAGCATTTACTTCTGTATTTACATCAGGAGTTTCACCTTCTGCATCGTCCTTGGAACCGCATGCAGTGAAACCGGTCATAACCATTGCCATTACCAGTAACAGTACTAAAAACTTCTTCATTATTTTATGTTCTCCTCTTTACGAATATTCGTTCAGCTTTCGCTTATTACTTTGTTTCGTTCAGGTCCAGAGCACCTGCAACAGCTTCGAAACCGCCGATGATGCCTTCTGCAGTTACTACGTCTGCATGCTGGCTGCTTACCATCATCAGAACTACTACATCACCAGCCGCAGCTACTCTCAGGTCGTCTGCTTCTACGCAGATCCACTTTCTCTGGTCGATGCCGTTCATCATTTCTTCCGCTACGGAAGCAGCATCAGCAGCATCCTTAACTCTTACAACAACCAGGGAGTATGCCTGTGCGCCCATCATGCTTTCGGAAGCAGCAGCAGAATCAATCTTGTCTGCGCTGTCCAGACCGGTGAACATCTTTACTGCATCTGCATCAGCCAGGTCGATTTCGATAGTGCCCAGAGGCAGATCAGCTACAGGGTACTGTTCATAGATCTTTTCGATGATTTCAGCAGGAGTGCCTTCTACAGAACCTGCTGCATTGCCGCCAGCTTCGCCTTCGTTACCGGAACCGCAAGCGGTGAAACCAGTCATAATCAGTGCCATTACCATTAACAGTGTTAAAATCTTCTTCATTCTTTAATCTCCTTTTTATTAAGCTTTTTCTCTGACGCCGGTAACTTCCCAGCATCCTGTTTCCTCATTTTTTTCCAGAGTCACTTCCATAGTGATGGATTCCTCTGTTTTCACCTCTGCGGTGCAGTGTGTATCATCCTGGCTTACCATGGTAATTTCCATTGCCGCCAGGTCTGCTTCCGGTCCAAAGATGGCCGGTATCTGACTTTCCAGGAATGCTTCCGGATCTGCTGCCGGATCATAAACTGCCTGTCCCGGCATTCCTTCCGGCTCGCTGATGATGCGGGCAGTATTGCCCGGGCCTTCCACCTGCGGCTGATCCTGCCAGTCCGGCACAGCCACAACCATGATGGCCAGGCAGGCCGCTACAGAAACAAGCTGCAGAATTCTGCCCTTCACCTGCTTTCGGTTTCCTGTTTTCTCTGCAGATTTCTGTACTGAAGTCTGCGGTGTTTCCGCAGCAGTCAGAATCCGTGCTTTCAGATCAGAGGGAGCTTTAATGCTCTGATACACTTTCGCAGCTTCTATGAAATTATCATCGCTGAAATGATCCTTCATTTCACGCTTCCTCCTCCATTTGTTTTTTCACCATTTCACGGCCTCGGGAAAGCCGCATTTTTACGGCCGACTGGCCGATACCCAGAATGCTGCCCACCTCTTCAATACTGAAACCTTCGAAGTAGTGAAGAATCAGCGGCTCGCGGTACTTTTCCCCCAAAGAAAGTACCACCTGCAGCACACCGGTTCCGCCGCTTTCTTCCGGCCCCGGAACGGACGGTTCCTCTCCCGTCTGCTCCAGCAGCTCTTCCAGCGGCGTGTACAGGCGCAGTTTCCGCTTTCTCAGCTGGTCTTTGCACTGATTGACAATGACTCTGCTAATCCAGGCTTTTTCCTGTGCCCTGTCCCCGAATTCCGGGACTTTACCGATTATTTTTATGAACATATCCTGCACAGCGTCTTCCGCATCGGCCCGGTTCAGAAGAACCGAATAAGCCAGACGGAAAACCATGTCGCCATAGTCATCATACAGCTGTGCAATCTGATCGGATTGGTTCCGGACTAGTTCCATTTTCCCCTCCTGTGATATATAACGAATGAAAAAACATTCCGGTCACATTATTTTAAAATTATTTTAAACTTTTTTTGAAGAAATCATAAACATCCTGCATGAATACTTCATCCAGCTCGGATGCCAGCTCACGGTCAGCGATACCGTACCATCCCTTCAGCACATCTTCCGGAATGTCACATTCATTATCATACTCATCCACCAGTTCATCAAAATCTGCCTCCAGCATTTCGATGTAGGAGTTGGCAGATTTTGAGCGGTAAAGATTCACATGACCGTTCTGTCCCGGTGTATCGCAGGTCAGGAACACGGCGTTCGGATTAGTGATTTCATCCCGATGTGCCATGATGGATGCGCCGTCATATGCAATGGTTTCATCTTCCGTACCGTGAATCACCAGAACCGGAGTTTCCACGCTGTTTATCCCTTCCGCTGCGGACAGGTTTGATGCGCCGCCAAAGAGCAGCTTCTGATAAATCCACACATACGGGTATTCCGGATAGCGGAGCACACCCAGATTTGGCTTGGCCCACTCCATAATCATCTCCATCGGCGTATTGTAGCCGGCCACACTGGCAACTGCTGCAATTTCGTGGTCATAATTCAAAATTGCCGTCACTGCATACCCGCCCCAGCTGTGGCCGTACAGAAATACCGGCAGCTTTTCGAATTCCTCCTGAGATTCCACATAGTCCAGAGCTGCATCCAGGTCGATGACCGACTGGGACAGGCCCATGGTGCCGTGGCCCTCACTCTCATGGCTTCCCGTGTTGCTGAAAGAGAGCACCCGGAATCCACGTTTTGCGAAGTATGTCGCTTCCTGTATATAGCTGTCCGCGCCGCCGCCGATGCCGTGACTGATGACCACCAGTCCCTTTGGAGTTTTAGTTGAGCCATAAACGTAGCCTGTCAGTTCGTCGTTTTCGGACATGAACTTCACCTCTGTCCGCGCAAAATCTTTCGACAGATCCTCGTAAGTTTCATAAATGGTCAGCTCCGGCTTTTCTGCACGGCCGAAGAGATCTCCGTAAACCTGGTGTATTATAATGAAAGACACGGCAGAAAAACCCGCAAACAGCACTGCAGCCACAATAACTGCCACCAGTGTCTTATGATTGAATTTACGTTTTCTGCTGCTCACATACTGAATATCTTCAGAGAACAGGTATCTCATTCCGCCTTTATTTCTTCCCATATTATATCCTTCCAAACGCTTAAATTTATGGCATTCTGCGTTATGCACACAAATATCCATTATATCTGCAGTATACCATTTTTCACAGGGGATTTCCACTGGGAAATGCAGTCTTACACCTCATAAAAAATGGAGCATGTGAATCATGCTCCAAATTATACATTTTTATATTCCGTATGCCTTTACTCTGTCGCCAGCGGATAAATCCTGTACTCCAGATACGCTTTTGACCGCGGATAAGAGGTGCGGAAAACGCGCTCGATACGTTCCATTACAATCTGCGCATTTTCTTCTGACGCACCGGATAAAAGCACCACGTAGGCACCCGCGTTCAGTCTTGCAATCGGGTCTGCACAGCGCAGGGTTTTCAGCAGAACACGCTCAATTCTCCGTACATCAGTAGTAGGTACAGCCTCAGCAGTACGTCCTCCTGCTTTTACAATCAGAATGGTGGACTCTGTTTTATATCTGGCCATATGGCGTGTTTCCAGCAGAACCATGTTTCGGAAAACGCTGAAGCTGCAGAGGAATGCAGATCCGTTGTTTTCCTGCTCTGTAAGAATACGGATGATATCCTGCTCGTCTGTGTTGGTTGCATCTACCGCAGCGGCATGAAGCAGCTCCACTTCTTCGGAAGGAACCAGATTCATCTCTGCCCACAGCATTTCCTTGTAAGCATCATACTGTTCTATAGCTCTGCCGGCCTGGTCCATGGAAATCAGTGCATTCATCATATGACGGGTAAATTCCTCTTCCATCGGTTCCAGAATATAGGCTTTTTCGCAGATATGAATCATTTCTGTCCAGCGTTCTTCTTCTGCCAGCTCTTTCAGGGCAGACTTACATGCATCAATATATAATGTACGGTAGTAAATACGAAGCGGAAGAATCCATTCCGCATCACTGTTTGTCAGAATATCTCCGGTATACAGTTCCAGTGCATCCAGCAGTTCTTCCAGCGTAATATCCGCATCCGGCTGCTTCGCCTGCAGGCAGGCTCTTTCAAACTCCTCTGTATCAAGAGAAATTTCTATATCCGGGTTCCAGGAATAGTGTCCGCGGTGTGTTACAAGCAGGTTATCTGCTTCCGGAAACATCTGCTTTAACAGATGCCGTGTCTTATGTACCGTATATTTCAGTGCATTTGCCGGATCCGCACTGGCATCCTCCGGCCAGAAGGTATTCATCAGCTCCTCAGAAGCAATAATTTTGCTGTGATTCAGAATCAGATATTCCAGGAATGAAGCCAGTTTTCTGCCCACGCTGGAACCTGTCGAATCATTCAAACGGTTCCAGTTGCCACCTTCTCCATAACTATATGCAATACCGCCTCCAAAGAGTTTAAAGCAGATTTTCTTTTTCAGCTCAGGACTTCCCATAACTGTCCCCCCCTTCTCGAGTCTTTGCTGCCGCTTTCAGGCAGCAGCTTTTATGTTTATTTCAATTGATATTATTTACAGTTTCAGCTGATCATACTGGCTCAGGAAGCCCTTCACTAGCTGCAGTATCTGATCGCATGTTCCGGCGGTCACTTCAATGTTCAGCGGCATAATCGGGTCATGGAGTGACTTACGAAGCAGACACCATCCGGACAGGTCTTCGCTGCGGAAGTTGATTCTTACACCTTCGTAGTTCGGTTCCACCATTTCCAGTTTTACTGTATCGCCGCAGGATGGACAGGTTACGCTTCCTGCTTTCGCCCATGCTGTCAGATCTTCCAGTACCTGATCGCCGTACGGTCCAAACTCTTCCGCCAGAATCGGGAAGCGGTACTCTACGGCTTCTTTCGCTTCTTCCAGAGATTCCAGAATCACATCCAGAGCCTGGCCCTGCTGTGCCAGCTGAGCTGCCTTGATTACAATCTTGGTGGCCAGGTATGCCCCGTCATCCAGGAAGTAGTTTTCTTTATATGCTGCATGTCCGGAGGTTTCAATGGCCAGCTGGCTGTCGATGCCTGCTGCATTGAGCTCGATGGACTTGTTGATTACATTCTTGTAGCCTCTCTTGAAGCGGAGGTGCTTCAGCCCCAGACACTCTTCCAGATAAACAGTCAGCTGATCGCTGGTGATGCTGTCGGTTACCACTGTGGTTCCCGGATGTTCCTTCGCAATCAGCGCTGCGGCCATAGCTACGATGGCATTACGGTTGATTTCCTTACCCTTTCCGTCCACTGCGGAGGAACGGTCAACGTCGGTGTCGAAAATAAGGCCGAAATCTGCGCCGCTTTCCACTACGGCTTTGCAGATGGAAGCCATTGCTTCCTTGTTTTCAGGATTTGGAGCGTGGTTCGGGAATGTTCCGTCCGGTTCCAGGAACTGGCTTGCAGACACATCTGCACCCAGAGGAGCCAGAATGCGGGAGGCATAGAAGCCGCCGGCACCGTTGCCTGCGTCCACTACGATTTTCAGTCCTTCCAGCGGAAGCTCCGGCTTGTCGGCACGAGCCACTTCTGTGCAGATTTTGGTACGCAGATGAGCTGCGTAATCTCCAATCAGGTCGCGGACTTCCGGTTCTTTCATATCGCGGCTTGCCGGACGTTCGAATTCAGTCAGGATGGCATCGGACTGAGCACCCTGCACGATGGACTTAATATCGCCCTTATTGAGGCCGCCTTCTCTGTCAAAATATTTGAACCCGTTGCGGTTGAACGGCAGGTGGCTTGCAGTAATCATGATGGCACCGTCACAGGCATACTGCGGAAATACGGTAGACATGAACATGGCAGGAGTGGAAGCCAGACCGCAGTCGTACACTTTCACACCGATGTATTTCAAAGTTTCCACGATCGTTTCCTTCAGTGCACCGGCAGACAGACGGCTGTCGTGCCCAACTGAAATGACCAGATCTACCAGTTCCTTGCCGGTCTTGTCAGTCAGCCATGCTGCAAAAGCACGTGTCAGACGGAAGGTTTCTTCCTTCCCCAGATTTACCTTTTCTCCTTCTACGCCATCCAGGGCCACGCCGCGGATGTCGCTGCCATTCTGCAGCTTCGAGTAATTCAGTTCCATTCTTATGTACGCTCCTTCTTTTATTGCTGTGACAGGTTGTCAGTGAATACGTAGTTTAATATTATACCATATTTTTCTGTTCAGGACAACAGCCGAACAAGCCCTAAAAACAGAAAACACAGAGTAAACCATACCCCGGTAAACAACGGGCATACCTGTCCCAGCAGATTTACTTCCATAGCGGAATAATCCCACACATTCCAGCCATATCGCAGATTAACGATGCATCCCACTGCAAACTCATAAACGGTAATAATCAGTGCGCCGGCCAGTGCTGCAATCGCCAGAGGCTGGCTGTCCAGCCATTCCAGCAGAAGATAGAGGGTCAGCACACAGGCCCCTCCTGTCAGCACCATGCTCCAGTGTGTATGTCCGCGGAACAGCACCTCAATAGTCCCATACAAAACTCCGCCCAGTACAAACACAATCAGTTCAGCCCATACGGTATTTTCATCCGCAATCCAGTCTCTCATACTCATCATGGATTTAGTATGAGCACACTTCCTGCAAAATATCGTCCTCCGGCTTTAAATCTCTCTGACGATTTCTGCCAGTTTTGCACCGGCTTCTTCCAGCTTGGCATCAACATCTACGCCCACGATATCCAGGCCTTCCGCAGAGGCAAAATGGAATTTCTCAATTCCGAAGAGCACACTGCCCAATCCCTTCACATAATCGAAGCCGAAGTTCAGGTCCCCAATGAAGCCGCCGGATGTGGTGATATAGGTGAGAGCTTCCGCCCGGCACTGACCTACAGGCGCACCATGCTCATTATATATGAAAGTCAGCTTGTCCACAGAACAGCGTTCCAGATAATTTTTCAGTGCCGCAGGGAATGACAGATCCCAGTAAGGTGCACCGATGACCACGTGATCCGCCGCAATCAGCTGTTTTGCCAGATCAAACATTTCGTCATCAAACCAGTCAGCATGACGCAGTTCATCCCTGCGTTCCAGGACATCACCGGTCTGCAGCTCGATTTCCAGCTGGTTCAGATCCACTTCTTCCATTACGGCTTCCGGATATTTTTCCTTCAGCTTCTGCAGATAGTCCCTGCACAGGGTCAGGGTTCTGGATTTTTCGCCTCTCATGCAGGCATTTACAAACAGCACTTTCATCTATATTCCTCCTTATAACGGATCGTATTCGTTGACAGCCTCCTTACCGGTTACAATACGGTATGCGCCGGCCGCAAGAGCTTCCAGTTCCTTTTCACCAGGCATGATAACAAACTCACCCAGGTGGCCTGCGTAATCCTTAATCATGCCGGTCAGCTTCTTTGAGTGTGCCGCACCGCCTGTCAGGATGATGGCATCCACCTTTCCCTTCAGAGGAACGGTCATTTCCGCGATGGATTTTGCAACCTGATATGCCATAGCTTCGTAAACAGTTGCTGCCTTCTGATCTCCCTCTTCAATCATTTTTTCCACCTGACGGCAGTCGGTAACGCCCAGGTAGGAGAAGAGACCGCCCTTGCCGCAGATAATCTTCTGAGCTTCTTCCTCGGTGTACTTGCCGGAGTAGCAAAGCTCAGTCCAGGTAGTCAGCTGAATTCCGCCGGTACGTTCCGGAGACATCGGGCCTTCATCGTAAGAAGAGTCATCAATGATTCTTCCGTCCTGGTGTGCAGTCACGGTGATACCGCCGCCCATGTGGCAGACAATAATCTGCATGTCCTTATATTCACGGCCGCAGGATGCAGCATATTCGATGCACTGTGCACGGGAATTGAGTACGTGGGCATTACCGAATCTTACCAGTCCGTCGACGCCGGAAATCTTCGCCACGTCGGATAATTCACAGCCTCTGGTAGAATCGTAGATAAACGATGGAATATCAAAAGGCTTGGCAAGTTCCATTGCCAGCGGCGCACCCAGATTGGAGGCATGCTGTACATTGCGCGGGCTCATCATATCGCGGCAGAAGGCCGGTGTCACACCGTAACCGCCGCTCTTCAGTCCGTAAATCTGACCGCCGCGTCCAACTACAGCCATCAGCTGCTCACAATCATAGCCATTGTCTTTCAGCACACTTTCGATGACTTCTTTACGGTACGGCAGCTGCGCTTCCAGATTTTCAAACTCCAGCAGATGGTTTGGATTATGGTTGATGGTTTCAACGAACAGTTCTCCGAGAGTGCCGTCAGCCTGGCTGCGGTATACACCTACCTTGGTGCTGGTAGAACCGGGATTTACTGCTAAAATATCTGTTTTCTTCATTTTATATATTCCTTTCTCAGCATTTCAATTTCTTTTCCGTAGCCTGCCAGGTCTTCCTGGGGTGTTTCCAGGATACACGGCAGTCCTGTCAGTTTCGGGTGGCTGATAATCCGTACCATAGCCTCGGTGCCGATATGACCTTCGCCTATCTTCGCATGGCGGTCTTTGTGCGCCGCCATTGGGTTCATGGAATCATTGATGTGCAGTGCCTTCAAGTGCTCCAGACCCACAATACGGTCGAATTCTTCCAGCACCCCATCCAGGTTATTTACAATATCGTACCCGCCGTCATGGACGTGGCAGGTATCCAGACATACACCCACTTTCGGCTGCAGCTCCGGTCTGAGCAAAGCACGTATGGCCGCCAGTTCCTCGAACTTTCCTCCGATTTCGCTGCCTTTTCCGGCCATGGTTTCCAGCAGCACCGTGGTCTGCATTTCCGGTTTCAGTATATCATTTAACAGTTTTGCAATCAGCTCAATACCCTTTTCCGCTCCCTGCCCCACATGGCTTCCCGGATGGAAGTTGTAATAATTTCCCGGGATATATTCCATTCTGGCCAAATCGTCAGCCATGGCCATATAGGCAAAATCCCTGGTTTTCTGGTCTTTGGAGCACGGATTCAGGGTGTACGGTGCGTGAGCAACCAACGGACCAAAACCGTGCTGACGGGTCAGTTCCATGAGTCGTGCCGCATCGTCCGGATCGATGGATTTTGCGGAGCCGCCCCGGGGATTCCGGGTAAAGAACTGGAATGTGTTGGCGTTTATTTTCAAAGCCTCACGGCCCATATGTTCAAATCCTTTGGAGGATGACAGATGACATCCGATTTTTAACATAAGTTTTACCTCCTTCTAACCCATATTGTACTCCATTCGGTTGCAAAATGGGAGAAAATTTGTTATCTTTATAGTAGAAAATTATGACGAAATGCTGCAGCCTGGCTGCGGCAGAAGGAGGATATATGCAGCACGAAATTACTACACGCCACGCGCTCCTGGACGCGAAAGGACATTTAGTTGAACCTGGCTACACCAAAGGGCTGCTGATGGACTACGACCGTAAAGCGATTAAGGGCGGTGCCCTCCGAATCAAGGAATGGGACTACTACCTGGTAAACTGCGGCGATGAATTCGCTGTAGCACTGACCATTGACGATAATTCTTACATGAGCCTGGACAGCATTTCTCTGCTGGACTTCCGTACAGGCTTCCAGCAGACCACCAGCCCGATGGGTGTTATGACACTGGGCAAGCGAGGCTTCCCTTCCGGCTCTGATGCAGGCGACATCTGCGTTTCCGGCAAGGGCTACTACATCAACTTTTATCACGGCGGCGACCACCGTATCCTGAAGTTCCACATGGACAACTTCGTGGACGGCAAGGCCATCGACGGTGAAATCCGTCTGGAAAATCCGGATCAGGAATCCATGGTTATCGTAACACCGTTTGCAGAAAAGAAGACTGCATTCTATTATAATCAGAAGATCAACTGTCTGCCGGCAACCGGTTCTGTTACCTTCGACGGCAGAGAATACGTCTTCGAACCGGGCAAATCCTGGGGTGTTCTGGACTGGGGCCGCGGCGTATGGACCTACGAAAACGTATGGTACTGGGGCAGCGCTTCCGGCAGCATCGATAACGTACCGTTTGGCTTCAACATCGGCTACGGCTTTGGTGACACTTCCGCAGCCAGCGAAAACATGCTCTTCTATGATGGCAAAGCTCACAAGCTGAGCCAGGTAACCTTCAACATTCCGATGATGGATGACGGAAAGGGCGGCCAGACAGAAGATTACATGAAGCCATGGACATTTACCAGCGACGACGGACGTTTTGAAATGGACTTCGAACCGGTAATGGACCGTGCAGCCTGTACCGACGTGAAGCTGATCATGAGTGACCAGCACCAGGTATTCGGTAAATTCAACGGAAAGGCCGTTCTGGATGACGGTACCGTTCTGGAAGTAAAAGACCTGCTCGGCTTCGCCGAAAAGGTACACAATAAATGGTAGGAGGAAAACACTTTGGTTAAATTACCTTTAATTCTTTCAATTGTATGGTTCTTCATTGCAGGCCTCAGCTCTGTAATGTTTGCAAACACCATCTCCTCTGGAGACACCACAGCCTTACTGACATTCGGCCTCATGCTGGCAGTCTCCCTGTTCGCAGCACTGTCCAACCTGCGTCTTTATCTGAAAAGAAGGGGGAAATAAGTTTTGCAGATCACATTCGACGACATCCGGCACAACCGTGCCATCAATGCATATATCGAAAAGGCCGATGAATCTCTCATCGCCCTGGGTTATACGGAACACTGCTACCCTCACGTGCTGAAGGTTGCTGACACAGCCAGCAAAATCCTTCTGGCCCTGGGTTACTCCGAACGCGAAGCGGAACTGGCCCGCATGGCTGGCTATCTCCACGACATCGGAAACGTAATCAACCGTGTGGATCATGCTCAGAGCGGCGCTGTCATGGCCTTCCGTCTCCTGGATAACATGGGAGCTGATCCGGACGACATCGCTACCATCATTACTGCTATCGGCAACCACGATGAAAAGACTGCCTTCCCGGTAAACTCCGTTGCGGCAGCTCTGATTCTGGCCGATAAAACCGATGTTCGCAGAAGCCGTGTCCGCAAGCAGCCAATGGAGCAGTTTGATATTCACGACCGCGTAAACTATTCCGTAACCGCAGCAGATCTGGATGTGGATAAAGAAGCAGTAACCCTGCGAATCACCATCGAAACCGAAATCTGCAACGTTCTGGAATACTTTGAGATTTTCCTGGACCGTATGCTCCTGTGCCGCAAGGCCGCAGCCCAGCTGGGAGTTGACTTCCACCTGGTGGTAAACGGACAGCAGATGATGTAAATAAAAAAGACTGTATACCTCACTTAGTCCTCGGCGCACAGCGCCTGCGAAATCGTTTGGTATACAGTCATTTTTATTTCACGTGTTTACTTGCACACTACGCTCTTCCACTTGCTCCACTTGCCGAAGACTTTTGTGTCTTCGTAGTTGTTGTAGGCGCGGACTTTCACGTAGTAGCGCTTACCCTTCTTCAAGTTCTTAATGGTACGTGTCAGCTGGTCGCCGTCCTTCACATAGATGGACTTGGAATTCTTGAAGGAAGAATTGGTTGCGTAGCGGATCTGGTAACCGTCGCAGTCCTCGTCGTACCAGCGGGCCTTCACGTAGTGGGTTTTTCCGGTTGTCGGAGACTTCAGGGACACCTGATCCGGACGGTCATAGTTGATCTTAAAGGTCTTGGTTACGGTGCCGCTCACATCACCGACGCCGGTGATGGTAACGGTTGCGGTTCCCACCTTCACATTGTTCTTATAGGACACCACATAATCGTCTTCTGTCAGCCCTTCGATGGTAACCGCCGGCTTCTTCGCCTTTCCGCTGTAGGTACAGCTGCTGTAAGACAGCTTCACATCCTCTGCCTTCAGCTGACGGGAAACCTGTACCTTCTGAACCAATACGATACTGTCATCAGCTTTCAGTGAGGCTGTGATGGTTGCTGTACCCACAGAACCCGGTATCAGAGTTCCATCCGGTGCAGTCTTCATTACACTTTCATCAGTGCTTAGAATAGTGAAAAGCTGAGGATCCAACTCTGTAATCATATATTCCCAGCCTGGGTTTACGGCTCCGATATGAATCTGATGTGCTACCGCCTCTTTTTCAGCTAGATTAAATTCCGTATCCCCCAGCCATTTCAGTTCCAGCAGTCCTCTCAGAAGATTTACATCCTGCTGCGCTTTAGTTTTATCTTCCGGAAGTTTTCCGTCTCCGGAAGTCCGGGCAAAGGCCTGGCTCCAGAACCAGATTCCATTATAGTTGATGCAGCCGATGCCGATACTGTTGTAATCCTTATGAAGAATGTTTGCCCGGTGAGCCGGAGATTTCATCCATGCATCTACCACCTGCTGCGGGTTAGTCTGTCCTACTGCCAGATTTTCACCAGCCATGTATTCCGGACCTGCAGTCCAGCAACCGGTTCCGTCAGGACGGGTATGGGAAAAATACACTGTACTTTCTGCTGCACGAATCATTGCTGCTTCCTGGAGTTTGCTGTCCAGCTTCAGTGGATGCAGGGCTGCTTTTTCACGCTCCGCATTCACCAGCGCCAGCACATCCCGGGCAGCTGCATCATAGCGGTCTGCTTCAATGCTCACTGTAACAGTTTCTCCTATTGCGAACGCTGCTGCCGGCATAGCCGCTACCAGGCTGAGTGCCAGCAAAAGTGTAATCAGTTTTTTTGTTATTGATTTCATAGTCTTTCATCCTTCCCCGGATTTTCAGGTCCGGGCCTTTCTCTCCATAATTTTACCCTATTTCCATCAAAATGTAAACAAAATCCCTTTCCGCCTCGCTAAAACCAACAAAATCTGTCCAATTCCCCAATTTTTCTGCAGTTTCTTTTGCCTTTAACCGCTTTCCATGGTATAATAAAGTGTTAGTTAAGCGACATTCTGACAATTTATTATATATTGGAGGTATCTCATGACGAAAGGCAAAGCCCCCTGGGTGAAAGCCCGCCATCGAATTATACAGGACGTGCTGGGCAGACTTGCTCTGCCGTACACACGCTGGAAGTATGGTATCGATATCGTACCGTTCCGCGAAAAAGAATACCGCCCACTTCTGATTGTGTTTAATCATCAGACCGGGTTTGACCAGTTCTTCGTATCCATGGCATGTAAGAATCCGATTTACTATATTGCCAGCGAAGACATATTCTCTTTAGGATTCCTTTCCCGCCTGCTGGTCTGGGCAGTGAATCCGATTCCTATTAAAAAGCAGACTTCTGACCTTCGTGCCGTACGCAATGCCATGCAGGTGGCCAAAGAAGGCGGTTCCATCGCACTGGCTCCAGAAGGCAACCGTACCTTTGACGGTAAAATGTGTTATATCAACCCTGCTATCATCGGATTTATCCGCCTGCTGAAGATGCCTGTGGCATGTTTCCGCATTGAAGGCGGTTTCGGCGTTCAGCCGCGCTGGAGTGATGTGGTGCGGAAAGGAAAGATGAAAGCTTATGTATCCCGTGTCATCGAACCCGAAGAATACAAAAAACTTTCCAATGAAGAACTGATGGAACTTATCCTTTCTGAAATGGGTGTGGATGAAACTCAGATTCAGGCTGAATACCACAGTCCGAACCTGGCCGAGTACATGGAACGTGCTGTTTATGTCTGCCCTGACTGCGGTCTTTCCACCTTTGAAAGCCACGGCGACATAATGGAGTGTAAGAAGTGCGGTCTGAGAGTCCGTTATCTTCCTGATAAGAGCTTCGAAGCAGCTGATGGCAGAGACTTCCCGTTCCGCAATGTGGCCGACTGGTACGAATATCAGAGCAATTCCATCCGCCGTCTGAATCTGACACCTTATTATGATGCACCCGCTTACGAGGATACGGCACAGTTCTCTGAGGTTGTTCTCTATGACCGTAAGAACGTTCTGGCAAAGGATGCAAACTTGAAGCTTTACGGCAATCGAATTGAAGTCAGCGCCGGAGATTTTGCGGCGAGCTGGAACTTCGATGAAATTGATACAGTTACAGTTCTTGGTAAGAACAAAGTGAATATTTACGTGGACGGCAAGGTCTACCAGATCAAGCCGGACGAACGGTTCAACGCACTCCGGTACGTGAACCTGTTCTATCATTATAATAATGTAAAGAAAGGAGAATCTTCGAATGGAGAATTTCTGGGACTCTAGTACGTGGCAAAGCTTTCATTTGATTGCCTCTCTGCTGCTGGCCATGCTTGCAGCCAATGCACTGAAGCAGCTGATTCCGCTGCTGCGCCGTTCTCTGGTGCCGACTTCGGTTCTGGGAGGACTGCTGCTGCTGATTACTTCTTTTGTTTTCCAAAAGACAACCGGTCAGGTTATGTTTAACATTCCTTTCTTCGGTGGAAACGGAATTTCCACTCTGGAAATACTTACATACCATTCCCTGGCACTGGGCTTCATCGCTACCGGTCTGAAGACATCCGACCGTAAACTGACGCCGCTGCGCCGCTGGGAAATTTTCAATACCGGTCTGACTACTGTATCCACCTATCTGGTTCAGGGTATCGTGGGGATGGTAATCACCATCGTTGCTGCCATGATTATAAAAGACTTCTTCCCTGCAGCCGGCATCCTGCTTCCATTTGGTTATGGACAGGGGACCGGTCAGGCACTGAACTACGGGGGTATTTTCGAAGCTGACTTCGGCTTCGATGGCGGCAAAAGCTTCGGCCTGACCATCGCTGCCATGGGCTTCCTCAGCGCAAGCATCTTCGGTGTCATTCACCTGAACATTCTGAAGGTGAAAGGCCGTACCATCGGCGATGGTGAGGAAGGTGCCGGTGTCATGAACGAAAAGGTGGAAGACGATAACGAAATTCCAATGGGCGGCAGCATGGATAAGCTGACTGTGCAGATTACGCTGATTGCCATCGCATACATGCTTACCAATTTCATCATGTGGAGCCTGGGCAACCTGCTTCCGGGCATGATCTCCGTTATCTACGGTTTTAACTTCCTGCTGGGTGTCCTTTCTGCGACTGCAGTCAAAGTATCCCTGCAGATGCTGAAAAAATTCGGCCTGGTAAAACGCCAGTACACAAACAACTTCCTGCTGACTCGTGTGGGCAATTTCTTCTTCGACATCATGGTAGTTGCCGGCATCGCTGCCATCCGTCTGGATGTACTGGAAAGCTACTGGGGTATCATGCTGGTTCTGGGTCTGGCTGGTGCAGCCGCAACTTACTTCTATCTGCGGTTTGTCTGCAGAATCCTGTTCCGCCGCTACTTCGAAGAACAATTCCTGGGTATGTTCGGTATGCTGACCGGTACTGCCAGCACAGGTATCGTTCTGCTCCGTGAAATTGACAAGGACTTCCGTACTCCGGTTGCAGATAACATGGTATATCAGAACTTCCCTGCCATCGTCTTCGGCTTCCCTATGATGCTGATTGTAACCATGGCACCGGTAGCTCCGCTGAAAACCCTTCTGATTCTGGCAGTCTTCTTGCTGGGCATGCAGATTCTGCTGTTCCGTACTAAGATTTTCCGCCGGAAGAGAAGAAGAAGTCATAATTAGCAGAAGCTTAAATGTTTGTTTTCACAGAAAGAGTGTAAAATATATACAGAATAATGTACGTGTGCATTTAACCGTGAAAGGGGAATTATTATGACTGAAAAAAATATGATTCAGAACGAAGCAATGTTCAAATTTTCTTACGGCCTCTTTGTTCTCACCGCAAAGGATGGCGATAAGGACAATGGCTGCATCATTAACACAGCGGCTCAGCTCACTGACAGCCCAAAGCGTATCAACATCGCAGTGAACAAAGCCAACTATACTCATGATATGATTATGAAGACAGGTGAATTCAATATTTCCGTACTGTCTGAAAAGGCTGTTTTCGACACCTTCAAGCGCTTCGGCTTTGCAAGCGGCCGTGACACGGACAAGTTTGCAGGTTTTGAAGGATCCTGCAGCCGCAGCACTAACGGTCTGTACTATGTGACCGAAGGTACCAACTGTTTCATGTCCGCGAAAGTAATCGATGCTCATGACTACGGCACCCACACCCTCTTCATTGCGGAAGTTACCGAAGCAAAGATTCTGAACAGTGATCCATCTGTAACCTACGCTTACTACTTTGAACACATCAAACCTAAGCCACAGCCAAAGCCTGAAGAAACGGCTGAAGAAAAGAAGGTTGTCTGGGTCTGCAAGATCTGCGGCTACGTTTATGAAGGCGATCCGATTCCGGAAGACTTCATCTGTCCGCTCTGTAAACACCCTGCATCCGACTTTGAACGTCAGGCATAAATTCTGAACGTAATAACACAAACAAAAAGACCTCTCCGGCACGCCGAAGAGGTCTTCTTTATTCTCATATAATATTTACTGCAGATAGTAGTTCAGTCCGTAAACACGGTCAACCTGACTGGCAAAGGCCTTCGCCTGTACCTTTTCATTTTCGCCGCACTGTTCTGTCACAGCCTTCATCAGTCCCATAACCTTGGATGCTTCAGACAGAATGAGGATGATTTCCTTGGTTTCGGAATGACGTAACCCCCACGCACGCACCAGCGCATGATGACGCACATCCTCGCCGTGAATCACAGTGCCGCCGGAAGCACCAACAGTTCTCGCAGCATCCATAACGTCCTCACTGCAGCCTTTGTTGGCAATAATGGACACCAAATAGCAGATTTTTTCTTCGGAGATACTGTTTTCCAGGGCTGCTTCCTTCTGCTGCAGCTGTGCAAAATCCTTCATCTTCTCTGCAGGAACGGTAAATACGATACCATTTCCGGCTTTTCTCAAAGGAAGGCTCTTATTCAGCTTTTCCGCCAGTGCATCAGCTTCCGCCCCCGGAAGAATGCCAACCAGCAGTTTTTTCGCTGCACTGCCCAGTCCCAGCACATCCATCCATTCTCTGGACGCAGTTCCTTCACCATCTATTTCATAGCGTACTTCCGCATTTGCATCTTTGAAAATCTGTCTGGTCACTTCTGCCAGAATTGGGGTCACAATTACAACCAGTGCCCGCATATCTATTCTGAATCCTCTGTTTTCCATAACTGGCCTCCCGCACGTTTAATCTGATTAAATTATACCCTAAAACGGACACTTCGGTCAACGGACTTCACAGAATCTACAAAGTCATGATTTTGTTAAAAATCGCTTCTGAATCTATCTGCAGACTTTTTCCACATATGGGCTGGTTGCGGTCTTCAGCATACCGCCGTATCCAACCACGAACTGCACGATGTCGCCTACCTTGTATTCGGTATCGGATTTGGTTACGTCCAGAATGATATGGTCAGAGCTTCCGCCCAGGATATCCACCTTCGGATCCAGTGGTTCCATGCTGTCGATATCGGTATCCTGCTTACCGATGGCGATGATAGCACGCTTGATGATGCCGCGGTCTTCGTAATAAGGCTTCTGGCCAAAAGCATCCACGCCCACTTCACCGATTGGCAGGGATGGTTTTTCTTTCAGTTCCACAATCTGTGCTTCCAGAACCAGTGCATCACTGCAGGTACCTGGCAGTTTTTCGCCGTAAGCGGTATCGTTGCCCAGCAGGAAGGATTCGCCCAGACGCAGGTTGGTGATGCCTTCCGGCATTTCTCCCTTGCCAATCAGGTAGATGGAGCTAGAATTGCCGCCGGATACCATTTCCAGCTTGATTCCGAACTTATCTTCGATCTTACGTGCCACGGCAACCAGGTTGGACAGATTGTCGTTCTTCGGAATGATAGCACCGTAGCAGGTCAGGTTTACACCTACGCCGTACAGATTGATATGTTTCATTCCCAGAATTTCTTCCACGGTTTCGAAAATCAGGTCTTCATTCTGATAGAAGATGCCTTCTCTCAGGTCACCCAGGTCAATCATCAGCAGAATATTATGCTTCACACCCAGCTTGCCGGCTTCTTCGTTCAGCAGGCGGATTGTGGACAGTTCAGAGTTGAAAGACAGGTCCACGTATCTTGCCACATCAGCAACTTCTGCGTGCATAGGAATACGCAGCAGAGTGGTTTTCTTGCCGTTTGCCCGGGCAATATCCGCATAGGTCTTAATGTTTGCCACGCGGGAGTCTGCCATGAAGTCCACAGCAGGATGCTGTGCAATCATTTCGCACATTTCCTTATGGGCACACATACCTTTGGTTACAATCATCAGGGAGCAGCCACCCTGTTCTTTGGTGATGCCTGCTACGGCATCCAGGTTGGACTGCAGCTTCTTTAAGTCAATCACTAATCTTGGATACATGTTTATCCTCCTTGTTTATCGGGTTTATACCTGTCTGAACTTGCAGTGCTTGCGGTAGCAGAGGCGGCAGTTTCTGTCGCAGTTTGGCATTCTGCCTTCCACGTCATCGCAGGTACGCATCACATGTGGATTGCCTGCCTGCTGTACGCTGGTCACCTGGCCTGGTGCGTTTTCTACCAGATTGCTTCCCAAAGCTTCCTTTTTCGCAGCTTCAATTTCTTCTGCGGAGGCTCCTCCGATGGCATCCGGATTCTTATAGGCCTCCATATCGTAGCCCATATCTTCCATTTCCTTGATATGCTGTGCCAGTTCCGCCTTCTTTGCTGCATCAGCATCGGCCAATTCCTGCAGTTCTGCCATGATGCGGATCTGTTCGGACTGCTGAGTTCTTTCCGGGAACTTGAAGTCCAGAGATTTTTCCAGCAGACGGATGGCAGCTTCACGATGACGCTTGGACAGTACGCCCAGGGATGCCATGATGTAATCGTTATCCACCAGAACCTGTGCGTGTTCAGTCGGATAGAGCTTCATACCGTTGGCATTGTTCTGTGCGATGGATTCCATAATTTCTACGCGGTGCGGCAGACGTGTCAGTGCGCCGCCGGTACCTACGATGTATTTTACCTGTGTCAGGTCTTTGCCTTCTGCCACTGTGGAACGGCCGGACGGACCGTAGATGTAGCGGATAAAACCTGCGTGACGATCTACAGCACGGAGTACTGCTTCAGTGGTCAGGCGTTCTACCAGTTTGAATTCCGCTTCAGTCTTTGGAATTGCAACGTAGCTTGCCAGGGTTTCATCCAGGTCAATACCCATCTTTTCGCATTCTTTGCGCATCTGTTCTTCGCCGATGGATTCGATAACCTTCATACGGTTTACGTATACACCCAGGTCCCCTTCTACGGTACGCTTCGCCTTTGGTTCCGGAGAAATCATGATGCGGGCGATTTTGTCGGACTCTGTGGCAACGGAATGCAGGTCAGTGGTTGCACCGCCAACGTCCAGTACAATCAGGTCGCCCAGGCAGTCATAGAGCAGTTTGGTGCATTCCATAACGGCACCCGGTGTCGGAATAATCGGTCCGCTTACCATGTCGCGTACGTGCTCCATGCCCGGCGCATGGGTGATGTGATCTTCAAAAGCGTCCTGAATGACCTTACGGCAAGGTTCCACGTTCAGCTCGTCGATCTTCGGATACACGTTTTCTACATTATATAACTTCATGCCGCTTTCTTCGTCGAAAATCAGTTCCATTTCCGCCTGGTTTTCGATGTTTCCGGCATATACTACAGGTGTCTTCAGCCCCATGGCACGGATCATTTCCGCATTGTCCAGGGCTGTATCTCTTTCACCATAGTCAACACCGCCGGCAATCAGAATCAGGTTTGGATTGATTTCCTTAATCTTGGCGATGTCGGTACGGCGCATTCTTCCCGCTGTGATATAGTGAATGATACCGCCTGCACCCAGCGCTGCTTCCTTGGCCGCCTTGGCGGTCATATCGTAAACCAGTCCGTGTACGGTCATCTTCAGACCGCCGGCTGCAGAGGATGTAGCCAGCATTTCATCATACTCAAGACTGTCAATATTCATTTTTCTGCAAAGGTCGTCAATGGCACCCTGCAGGCCGATTCTTACGTCTCCGTCCAGTACGGAGGTCGGTGCCTGGCCCTGGGCCCAGAATACCGGATTGTCTGTGTCCAGATCCTTAAAGGCATTGACAACGGTGGTGGTTGAGCCGATTTCGGCAACCAGTACATCTACTTTCATGGTTTGTCCCTCTCTTTCCCATTGAAGTTTCCGGCGTTCCTGCCGGTCTATGTTATAGCGGAATCCAGTTGCTGACGCTGGTAGCGGTCAGCTTTCCGCTTTCTTTGCAAATCATTTCTGCGCGGAGTCTGATCATGCTCCGGCCGTTTTTTACAATCCATGTTTTCAGGATGGCATGCTGTCCCAGTTCCAGCGGACGCACATAAGACACATACATATCAGAAGTAGCAGCTTCGTCCGGCGCCGCAAAATTGGCAACTACCCCGCAGGCTGTGTCAAACATGCCGGCGATGGCACCGCCGTGAATTCCGTCCCGCTCGTTGCGCTGCCAGCCCTGAGTCGTAAATTCGATGGAGATGCTTTGCTCCTCGAAGTCACAGCTGTGGAAATGGGCGCACATGGTATCATCGAAATGGCCATCCTTCCGTTCCAGATACCCGTCTACCACACGTTTTGCTTCGGTTTCCCACTGCTCTTTCGTCATATCCTTAACTCCTTGTTTTTAATTCACACTTTCTTTTTAAAAAGGGGCCGGGCTATAGAGCCCAGCCCCTTGAGTCATTTTTTATTGATGTGCTCTGCACCGGATTATCCGATTACAGGTCGCCTCTTCTTCTCATAGCTTCTTCAGCCAGGAAGGTTGCTACATCGATACCGTGGGAGTCTCTGCCGAAACCAGCGTCGATACCAGTCTTCACAGCATCTTCAGGAATTACCTGAGTACCGCCTGCTGCGATGATAACCTTATCTCTGATACCCTTTTCGATAGCCAGATCGTTGATTCTCTTCATGTTCTTGTAGTGGATATTATCGTGAGAGATAATAGTGGAAGCCAGGATAGCATCTGCATTCAGTTCGATTGCAGCGTCAACCAGCTTTTCTACAGGTACGGAAGTACCCAGGTAGTTAACCTTAATACCCCACTTTTCGATACCGCCGTGCTTGATGTTGATGATTTCACGTAAGCCTACGGAGTGTTCGTCTTCACCTACAGTACCGCAAACTACTACCATTGGATGTTCTTCGAATTCCTTGTACAGGGTAGCGTCGTCCAGGTGATGTGGTTCAGGTGGAATTTCCAGAGTAGTAGGGTCGATATCGAAGGTTACCTTACCCTTCATTTCAACTCTGGTACCTTCAGCCATCTGCATAACTTCCTTGGAGTTTACAACAGGTTCTTCCAGACCCAGCTTGCGGCCGATTTCCAGAGCAACTGCTTCTGCAGTTCTTGGTTCAGCAGGAATCATCATGGTCAGCAGGATAGTACCGTCGCCGCACCATTCCATTTCAGGCTTGATTGCCTTACCGTCCAGGTACTTTTCAACCTTTTCCAGTCTTCTTGCTACGCAGTCTTCTTCATCCAGTTCGTCGATGAATACGATCTTGCTTCTGTCTTCGAAGGTACATCCGCCGATCAGAGCTGCAGGATCTGCAGGGTCGCCGCCGTACTGTTCTACATTATTGTAACCGAAGTGAGCAGTTACAGGAGCCATGTAGTCTTCTTCTCTTTCGAAGATGTAGCCATAGCCTACGCCGCCTTCGATCTTTCTTGCAATACCGTCACCGTTTCTTTCAGGATACTTCGCAGAGTCTACGAAGAAGCCTTCCTGTACAGCCTGGAAGTAACCGCCTACTTCGATGATTTCTTCCATGAACAGAACTGCTCTTTCCTTCAGGTCACGAGCCATTTCGATCAGCGGACCATCCTTCTTCAGTTCAACCATTTCCATCAGGCCGTCCATTGCAATCAGAGCCTGCTTAGCATTGTCGATTGCTTCCATGTTGTAGATGTGCCATGGAACGTTTCTGCCTTCGTCTGGAGTGATGGTGGACTGGATATCTGCTCTGGTCAGCTTGGAGATCAGCATGTTCATTACGTGGGTAACGGTAGCTTCTCTTACGGAGGAGCAGATATACTTGGTGTTCTGCTGAGCTCTCATCTTGTATCTTCTCAGGAAGTCTCTCAGAGCTACTGCATATGGCAGGTCATAGTATACGCAAGGAGCTGGAGTTGCTGTAGGAGGTACGGTGGACAGAGCGATGTTTTCAGGCTTGATACCAACCTTTTCGGAGAACAGGGAGTTGATTGCGTGCTGAACGATCAGTTCAGGCATTACCTTCCATGCTTCTCTTGCAGTTGCGTTAGCATTGTGAGCACCGTCGATCTGCAGGATACCTGCCCATGCCAGAATCTTCTTGGATTCGCATGCATCTACGAAGGAACGTACGCAGTTGATATCTCTGTACAGAACGTTGTACTGAGGGTCCTGGTGTGCGCCGTTGATACCTTCTTCAGCGAACATAACAGCTACGTCCGGACCAGCTACGCCGGATACGTAGGAGTGGTAGTTAATTGGACGGCCAACTTCGTCTTCGATGATGTCCAGAGCCTTTCTCTGTGCTCTTACCTGCTTACGGGTTACAGGAATACCGCCGATACCCTGTGGAGTACCTTCCATCAGGCCGTCGATGTGGGACTGACCCATGTGACGGATAACCATGATATGGTCAGCGCCGTGCCATGCAGCCATTCTCATTCTTCTGATGTCGTCTTCGAAACGGCCGGAAGCGATTTCAGTTGTGATAACCGGCATTGGCTGCGGGTCGATATCTTCAAAATATTTTGCTGGTGGCAGACCTACGCTGTTCTTCAGCGGTTCTGTCACATCATGGAATTCGAAAGGACCCATCTGCAGGTTTGGTGCAGGCTTTCTCCAAGTCCAGCCTCTTCTTCTAGGCTCATACTTGTCGATGTCCTTCAGAATCTCTCTAACGTCTAATTTTTCATTTGGTTTTAATTCGAAATCTGCCATCTTACTTACCTCCAAACAGTGCTACTGCATCGTCTCAGTATTCGCCCTGAGCCAGCTTTTCGCTTGCTTCTCTGATAGAGATGCCCTTTTCCTTGGAAATCTTGTAAACTACATGGCCGGTACCGTGACCCATCAGGCCTCTGTCCATGCAGCCTTCTACAATCTTCTGCGTATCCAGGGAGGATACACCCATTCTCAGCAGAACGGCTCTTTCAACGGATGGAGTAGTATTCTTTCTGCCTAATTCCAGCAGAGGATCAACAACCTGGGCAGTCAGTTCCCAGAACTTGTCGTATAATTCTTCGTCAGTAAGATGTGCAATGTGCTGTCTTCTCTGTTCGAAATCGTCAGCTCTTTTCATTC
Organism: Anaerovoracaceae bacterium; assembly: GCA_045578745.1. GTDB lineage: Bacteria > Bacillota > Clostridia > Peptostreptococcales > Anaerovoracaceae > RGIG7179. The sequence goes on along the minus strand of JAZNKW010000008.1, from coordinate 393 downwards.
TTTATGTCTCCCTTATTTTCCTGCAGAACCCGTGCCTTTGGACCCGGTCCGAAAGCACAGATTCTGCATATATTTTTTGGTTTTCGATAGTTTAGTATTCAACACCCAGTTCGTCCAGTGCAGCCTTTACGAATGCTTCATCGGATCTGGTATCTTCCACCAGGAATGCGATGTCAGCTGCAGTCAGCTTACCTGCTGCTCTAGGAACAGATCTCTTGATTAAGGACTTTCTCATCTTGTCCAGATCCATTTCCTTTACCTTGAACAGGCCTGGATCTGCAGGCAGAACAATGTTCTTGCCAGGTACGTCGTCCTTAGGATCGCCGAATACGATTTCAATGCCGTTTTCTCTTGCAAAATCCAGCTGAGGCTGAATGTGCTTGCCGGCACCGG
>JAZNKW010000007.1:0-14318 GCA_045578745.1 Anaerovoracaceae bacterium | reverse complement strand
TCACGCTGGGCAACCAGACCGGTCTTTTCGATAATACGGTCGGCCAGGGTAGATTTACCGTGGTCAATGTGTGCAATAATGCTGAAATTTCTTATATACTTCTGATAGTCCATCGTTTACCTCTCGTAAAATATATTGCTTCTAACACCCAGAAAATGGGCATACTTTTCTAACTTTATATTTTACCCCAAACCGCCTGTTTTTTCAACGAGAAATTCTGCAGAAGCTGTAATATCTCCACCATAGCCTGCAGTCCGGCTGCAGATTCGGTCAATTTCCAGCACTGCCACTGCCGCCATGAAAAAAAGAAGAAAAATCAGAACACACTCGCCAAAATTGCGCATACATGTCACCTGCCTTTTTCTTCTTATTATATCCGGGGACAGCTTTTCAATACCCCGCCTTCAATGTCTCGGCTAAAATCTTTCCATACACACTGGCCGTATTTCTTACATCCTCGATATGATTCCGGTTATTTCCGATTTCCAGAAGGAGATACTTATCCGACAAGCCCTGGTTGTAAGCGTAACCACGTTCCAGCACAGATCCGGTGAATCCGCTGAACTCTTCAGAAGCAGTCTTATTCAGAGCCTTCACAAACTTCAGGTTGTTCTGATAAGTGGGTACCGCTGTGCTGACCACGTACATGTACTTGCCGCAGGTTTTGCCGCCGATGGAGACGGTAGGTGCAGCCGCCTCAGAAGCAATGGCGTCACGGTGCAGGTCTATGACGCACTCAATAGTCGGATACTTGTCAAGCAGCGCCTGAATGGTATCATAAGATCGGCTGTAGGAACTGCTGTAGGACGGATTGTCATGGAGGGTCTCATCGTGAACCACAGCGATGCCCTCCTCTTCCAGGCTTTTGGCCAGGGCTTCCCCCACATCGCGGACAGAGTTTTCCTTCGATGTGGAGTGATAGTTGCTGGCTGTGGCCGGCAGGTAAGTTTCTGTGGCGTGGGTATGAACGATGAGGACTGCAGGATCATCCCCAAAGACAACCGGTTCCGGCTGTTCCTTTGAATCACGTACAGCTGTAACTTCCCGCTCTGCAGAGTCGTCCGATTCCGCAGACTCCTGCTGAATCTCATTATCTCTGGAATCGCTGAGTCCATCCGTGAGCCCCGGATAGACCGCATTAAGACTCATGACAGCCAAATCCTCCGCGGTCAGGGTAAAGTCCAGAGCAGAGGGATTTTGCGAAGCAGGCGTAAACTGCGGCAGAACTATGGCAAACAGCAGTGTACTGGCAGCATAAACCACCAGCATCATGCCGAAAAGTTTTTTTCTCATAAGCCACCTCCCATCAGGAGTATATGCCAGGATGGAGGGTAATATTTATACCGTCAGCAATGATTTCAGCAAACTCCTTTATGATTTCATCTATGTCAGTGGACGTGACAATCATATCCATCTCTTTCCTTGCAAAATATCCTTCAGCATCCTTTTCCGTCCATCCGGGTATTTCAGCTGCTGCATCCAGAATCAGGGTTCTGGAATCGATGACGGTAGGCACGCCTATAGCGATGACACGGCAGCCCAAAGTTTCCTCATCGATGGATTTACGGCGGTTGCCCATGCCGGCACCGGGTGAAATCCCCGTATCGCTGACCTGAATGGTGGTGCTGATACGGCTGATGTCCTTCGCTGCCAGGGAATCAATAATCAGAACAGCCTCCGGTTTTACCAGGCTGACAACCTTTTCGATTACTTCCGCCGTCTCCAGTCCGGTGACACCGGTAACAGAAGGATTGAAGCCGCTCACATTCCCCATCTCATCATCACCGTCGCAGTCGTATATCTTAAAGAGATGGCTGGTGATTTTCACCTTGTCCACCGTATGAGGGCCAAGGCTGTCAGGGGTTACCTTTTCGTTTCCCAGGCCCACTACCAGTACCTTCAGGTAATAATGAAAGGGAACCAGTTCCTTCAGCACGCCGGCCAGAGCACGGGCTGCCCGCTTTCGGATGTCATCCTTCTGTTCCAGGATACCCTGCACTTCGATGGTGATATAGTTTCCCTTCGGTTTGCCGAAAGAACGCACCCCTGCCTCGTCGGTAATACGGATATGCGTGACGGAGATGTCCCTGTCCAGCTGACTGGATTTGCGGATAAATCCGGTGAGTTTTTCTGTTTTTTCCAGTATTTCCTGGGTTTCCAGGGCTAAATCGGTTCTGTAATTAATCATTTCAGCCTCCTGACTTAATTTTTTTAATTTTCTTTGGCATTTTCTTTATTTTTCCTTGCAATTTCAACGTTATTCATATATAATTCATATTGCGAATTTATGTCCCCGGTCGCCACCTGGGACTAGCTAAAAAAATTAAGAATAGTGGGGTAAATTAAACATGGCAAACATTAAATCCGCAAAGAAGAGAATCAGAGTAATCGACAAGAAGACTGCTAGAAACAGAAGAGTTAAGGGTCACCTGAAGGCTGTTCTGAAGAACTTTGATGCAGCGCTGGCAGAAGGCAACTTCGAACTGGCTGAAGAAAAGTTCAGACTGGCAGAAAAGAAGCTGATGCAGGCAGCTGCTAAGAAGACTATTTCCAAGCAGGCAGCATCCAGAAAGACTTCCAGATTAGCTAAAAGATTCAACGCAGCTAAGGCTGCAAAGTAAGTCTCACCCGTCCCCACCCGTGCATAAGTTAAATGCACAGTATGAGCAATCATCAAAAAACCATGGATGTGTCTCCCATGGTTTTTTTCTACCCAAAATCAATTATTTACTATATTATTCGCCTTTGACAGGCAGGGAGGCTCCGCGTGTTATTCTTTAAGAAGAACAAGAAAACCCAGGAAAATGTTACAAACATCAAAGTTGAAACCGCACCGGAAGTTCCGGTGAAAACACCAGAAGAGCTGGAAGCAGAAAAGGCAGCCGCCAAGGCAGCTGCAAAAGAGAAAGCCATCGCAGAATACCGTGAAAAACGTGATCTGACTGTTGCGAAATTCTTTGAAATTACAGAAATGGAGCTGCCGGAACATCTGCAGCATCTGGCAGACCGCAGTGTGGAAAACATTACAGCTGACGTTCGCCGTGTAACAGAGAACGACATCTACTTCTACTGGAATATGTCCGTAATTGACCGTGACACCGCCACAGAAGAAGAAACACCACTGGACCGTGCCATCGAAAAGAAGCCCCTGCTGATCATCACCGATGAGCCCTGCGATTATCCGGCTACCCTCCCGATTGTCAGCGACCGTCCGGAACACGATGCAGTCCGTGACATTTATCTGAAGGCACTTCACTACATCCGCAGCATCCACAGAGCAAAGGTTATCGCTGTCACTGGTTCTATCGGCAAAACTTCCACCAAGGAAATGATTGAATCCGTCATCCGTCAGCATTACCGCAATCCGCTGGTATCAAAAGGAAATAACAACTCCTTCTTCTCTATCAGCCGAAATATTCAGGAACTGAAGCGTCCGACCAATGTATATCTGCAGGAAGTTGGGGCATTCTCCCCGCGTACCATCGAAATGTCTGCACGCCAGCTGGACTGCAATATGGTTGTCTATACCAATATCAGCACACCGCACCGCGATCAGTACGGTTCTGTGGAAAATACCCTGAAGGACAAGGCATCCCTTTCCGATTACGGCAAAGATAACGGTATCGCCTTCGTCAACTATGACGATCCTATGCTGATGGCATACCCATTCCGCCAGAAAAAAGTTACATACAGCCTGAGAAATCCTGAGGCCATGTATTTTGCAAAGGATATCGAAGTGTCCGACGACGGTTACACATTCAAAATTGTAACCCGCGGTGAAGACAGCACTCTGACCGAAACGGAAGCCGAAGTTCATGTACTGGGCGAACATAATGTACTCAACGCAGTTGTGGCATGGGCTGTGGGCCAGGCACTGAAGCTGGACGAAGAAGAAATTCTGGACGGCATCGAAGCTTACCGCCCTTCCGGCATGCGCCAGAACCTGATTGAAGCAAACGGTTACCGTGTTTACGCTGACTGTTACAATTCCAATCAGGTTGCCATCGAAAATACCCTGACGGCCATGGATCATATGACCCTGCCTGAAGGCGGACGCCGTATCGCAGTTCTGGGGGATGTGCTCAGCCTGGGTGACATCAGTGAACAGATTCACCGTGAAATCGGCCGTACAATTAAGAACCACAAGGTAGACAAGCTGATCTGCTATGCGAATCACATGCGTTATGCCTGTGAAGAAGCACAGAAGGACGGTGTGGATGCAGTCTTCTTCAGTGACCGTCAGCGCACAGAAATGGAAGATGAAATCAAGCGTATTCTCCGTCCGGAAGACGTAATCCTCTTCAAGGCTTCCCACGTAGTAAACCTGGGCTCCACCATGGACAGACTCTTTGGTACCGACGCTAACGAAAGCGTCACCATCGGCCACCGACAGTTCCGTCTGGTGGAAGAGGATGGGTTTGAGTATTATGCCTTTGCAGATGGTGCTTCCGTGAAGACCTGTCTGACAGAAGCAGATTCCGTAGCTGTTCCGACTCATATTACTGCAGAAGTCCGCGACGAATATCTGGACTTCCAGGACCTGCCTGGTACCGAAGTACGTACACTGAAGGTTGAAAAAATCGGCAAGACTGCGTTCCGTAATAAAACTCATGTACGTCACGTAGAGCTGCCATCCACACTGGTGCGCATCCGTGACGGTGCATTCCGTGGCTCCGGTATTGAAGAAATCAGAATTCCGGAAGGAACCATTTCCATCGGCCGCGAAGCATTCGCACACTGTGAAAACCTGAAGCAGGTTATCATCCCTGACTCTGTGAAGGACTTCGGCAGCGCCCTGCTGAAGGATTCTCCTCAGGCAGTGATTGTCTGCCGCGAAGGTTCCGCAGCAGATACTTATGCAAAAGAACATGAATACACAGTAGAATACATCTAAACATCAAAAGAGCGGTTCACCTCACAGTGACCGCTCTTATTTTATTTTTCTTATTCAGTTTTACCTTCCATATAATCCAGCAGCTTTTCCACATCATCAGTAATGAAGTAAAGTTTCAGGCAGTCTTCATGCATGAAACCTTTCGTCGCTGTATCTTCCAGAAGCTTTGCCAGGTCGCCGAAATATCCACCTGCATTGAGAATGCCAATAGGCTTTTCATGGCGTCCCAGCTGCTTCAGGGTCAGAATCTCAAAGAACTCCTCATAGGTACCGATACCACCCGGTGTCATGATAAAACCATCTGCCCGCTGCTCCATGATTTCCTTTCTCTGCCGCATGGTTTCCGTAAAAATCATTTCACTGCAGTTTTCATAGAGGACGCCAGGCTGGTCGAAAAATCTGGGAGCCACCCCTATGCTTCTTCCACCCTTTTCCGTCACACCGCGGACAGCCGCACCCATCATACCGGTAGCACCTGCCCCGAATACCAGGCCGTGACCTCTCTCAGCCATTCTCTGCCCCAGCTTTCTTCCCGCATCCAGGTAGATACGGTCAATCAGATCGCTGCTGGCACCATACACACATATATTCATACAAATCTCCCTTATCGGTTCATTTTTGCTATGAGCTTACTGTAGATATGCTCTACAAACCACGGCTCCTTCGAGGCCTTCTGCACATCCTCCAGAGCAAACCAGGCCACATCCGAATTTTCCTCTTCATTGACCTTCAGCACCGCTTCCTCTGAAGCTTCCAGCAGATAGGTCACGTTATAATGGAGGTGGGACGGAACCCACTTCCCCTTCTTCACATGGCCGCTTACCGGCAAAACTTCCAGACTCAGAACTTCACGGCTCACAGGACGGACTTCATCTGCCCCCAGCCCTGCTTCCTCACGAGCCTCTTTCACTGCCACGCTGACCAGATCGGTGCATCCGTCTGCATGGCCTCCCAGCCAGGCCCAGGAATCATAAAGTTTATGATATGCCATAAGTACCTTCGTATGTTCAGGATTTACCACCCAGGCAGAGACCGTCATATGTCCCGCCAGATTGGCCCGGAGAAAGGCATCCTGGTGATTCTGCAGAAAATCCAGGATCATATCTTTCTCTGCAGTTTCCTTCTCATCCCATGGCTCATATTTTATTATATCGTCCATTAACGATTTCATGCTTTTTTCCTCCGCCAGACCGGTTCTTATTTACCGGATGCTGCTTCCACCGCATCCATGAATGCCGCACGCATGCCGGCTCTTTCCAGAGCCACAACACCGCGGATTGTAGTACCGCCAGGAGAACATACAGCGTCCTTCATTACGCCAGGATGCTGACCGGTTTCCAGCATCAGCTTCCCGGTTCCCACGACCATCTGTGCTGCCAATTTATAGGAGTCTGCACGCTGTACACCCAGCTTTACCGCTGCATCGGCCATGGATTCCAGCATCATCGCCGCAAAAGCAGGACCGCAGCCGGAAACTGCAGAACCGGCACCAATCAGGTGAGCCGGCATGGTGACCACGGTACCGCAGGCACTCAGAAGGTCATCCAGCCACTGCGCTTCTTCCGCAGTCAGAGTGTTATCCTTTTCTACGATAAATACACCTTCACATACCTGCGCAGGCGTGTTCGGCAGGATATACTGCACACGGGTGGACGGATCCACCAGCGGCGCGTATTTTGCCAGGTCCCAGGTGATTGCTACAGACAGCAGAACCTTTCCGGCCAGCAGGTCGCGGACCACACCCTTCGGAGTCTCCTGTGCCAGCACGTTTTCAATCTGATAAGGCTTGCAGGCCATGAGAATTACATCATAATCGTCAATTAACGATTCGATGTCCGCATAAGGCTTGAAGCCCACTTCTGCTGCATTCTTCGCCAGTTTTTCCTGATTCGGCGCAAAAGCACCCATATCCTCTCCGCTCATCTTGCCGGAGCGGATGAAGCCCAGTGCCATGGCTTTAGCCATGTTGCCCATTCCGATAAAACCAATCTTCTTCATTCTGCAAACCTCCTTATTTCAGTTCCAGTTCCACCGGACAGTGGTCGGAACCAAACACATTCGTATGAATCTTGGCGCCAGCCAGACGGTCACGCATGCCCTCAGACGCCACAAAATAGTCAATTCTCCATCCCGCATTCTTTTCACGTGCTTTGAAGCGGTAGGACCACCAGGAATAGATGCCTTCCTGATCCGGATAGAAGTGGCGGAAGGTGTCGATGAAGCCTGCATTCAGCAGCTCAGTCATCTTGCCACGTTCTTCATCGGTAAAGCCGGCATTCTTACGGTTAGTCTTCGGATTCTTCAGGTCGATTTCCTTATGAGCCACGTTCATGTCGCCCGCAGCTACCACAGGCTTATGTTCCGCCAGCTTGCACAGGTGTGCACGGAAGGCATCCTCCCATTCCATTCTGTAGGACAGACGCTTCAGCTCGTCCTGGGAGTTCGGTGTATATACGGTAACGAAGTAGAAATCTTCGAACTCCGCAGTAATGACACGTCCCTCATGGTCGTGCTCCTCGATGCCCAGGCCGTAAGTCACGCTAACCGGTTCTTCTTTGCAAAATATCGCCGTTCCGGAGTATCCCTTCTTCTCCGCGTAGTTCCAGTACTGGTGATATCCCGGCAGATTCATTTCAATCTGGCCTTCCTGCAGCTTGGTTTCCTGCAGACAGAAAACATCTGCATCTATTTCATTGAAGAAGTCCATGAAGTTCTTCCCCATAACGGCACGGAGACCGTTTACATTCCATGAAATCAGTTTCATCTTATTCCTCCATCATTTCTTCGCCCCACTGGCTGAAAGCTTCCAGCACAGGCATGAGCCGGTCAGCCTTTTCCGTGGAGCAGTATTCCACACGCACCGGAACTTCCAGATACTCGGTTCGCTTCACCAGCCCCGCTTCTTCCAGTTCTCTCAGAGAACCGGCCAGCACCGTATTTGAAATTCCGTCCAGCTTTCTCCGCAGTTCATTGTATCTGAGCGTACCCTGATTATTCAGAGCACAGATAATCTGCATCTTCCACTTACCGCCCACCAGCTGCATGGCATAGTTCAGCGGACACTTTTCCAGACAAGGACAGTCGTAATGAGTTTCTATCATAGTAAGTTTCTCCTTACTTAGTCAGAATTTTTGCACTATTGCAATTTATACTTATACCCAGTATTATATAGTAAGTAGCAATTTAAGAGCAACTATTTTTTTAGTATACAGCCGATGTGTGCTTTGCGAACGATTTCGCAGACGCTCCGCGGCGAGGACTAAGTGAGTAAAGCACATACCGGCTGTATGTGCTGAAATAATAGGAGGACTTAATATGGATATTTATCTGCAGGGTATGACCATGGGGCTGGCGTATGTAGCGCCCATCGGACTTCAGAACCTTTTCGTAATCAACACCGCACTGACCCAGCCAAAGCACAGGGTTTACCTGACAGCCCTCATCGTTATCTTCTTTGACGTTACACTGGGCATGGCCTGCTTCTTCGGCGTAGGCGCCATCATGAGCGCTCTCCCTCTGCTGGAAAAAGCAATTCTGCTGGTTGGCTCCGCCATCGTAATCTGGATCGGGATTGGACTCGTCCGGGCTCACGACACCATGGATACCAGCACCAAGGTAGACATTCCTATTTTGAAGGTAATTTCCACTGCATGTGTTGTAACCTGGTTCAACCCACAGGCAATCATCGACGGTACCATGATGCTGGGTGCATTCAAGGCAACCCTGCCTGCCGGAATGGATATGTTCTTCGTAGGCGGTTTCGCATCCGCTTCCGTACTGTGGTTCACAGGCATTTCCACCATCATTTCCCTGTTCAGTGCCAAGTTCACTGACAAGACTCTCCGAGTGATTAACGTAATCTGCGGCTGTGTTATCATCTTCTACGGCTTCAAGCTGCTGTGGAGCTTCATTCAGATGGTGATGTAATTTTTACGTAACATTATTGCAGAAAACACCAGACCCTTTTGGAAGTCTGGTGTTTTTTAATTATAACTACTTCGCTGTTCCGATCAGGCATCCCAGCTCTGCTTCGATGACAGGCATAATCGCCTGCATGTCGATACCACCATGGCAGTTGTCAGCAGTAATGATTAAATTTTTGCCCGGAATAACACCCGCCCAATAATACAAAATCATCTTTTTCTTCCAGGTTTCCATATACGATTCGCTGTTCATCAATCCCAGATGTTCATGATATTTCTTGGATCCATCCGGCATGGTAAATGTAAAATCCGGAACATAGTAATCAGGGATGTTCAACCGTTCTTTTATCTCCCACGCCTCCGGCGGTGCGTCCTGGGGCCAATATATTCTTTCTTCATAGTTGTACGGAATTTTCAGGCTGTCATACTGCATAGCAAATATGTATTCTGATTTAGAACGAACAATCTCCCCTTTCGCATTCTTGTGCCTGAGATGTTCGGCATGAAAAGCCTTACCATTCTTTATAAAAGTTTCCTGTGCTTCAATACGTGATAACTCCTGCATTCTTGCCTGCTTCGCCCAGGCCGTGCCGATAACCTTCTGATACACAGGACGCATACCCGCCAAAACCCTGTCGTCCCGGTACGAGATATAGTGCGCCAGCAGTTTTTCCTGAGCTTTCAGATTCTTTTCAATAATCTTCTTTTTTCGTTCAAGCAGATGTCGTCTTGCGATTTTTAGAGCCCGCTGCCCCTCTGAACTGATAGACTTCGTGTCATTTTCGTAGACAGCCTTTCCGTTCTTTCCTGTTTTTAAAGATCCTTCCGGTAAAGTTTTCAATTCCTTTGCGATAAATTTCAGCATCTGCCGTTCCAGATTCATATCCTTTTCAAGCAGTGTTTTAAAATTCCTCATTCAGCTTGTACCTCCTGTCATTTTTCAGGTACATACGCCTCAGAAAATCCACTTATTTCATATATTACTATATTTTTACTTTTTTGTCATTATAATTTTGTTGAGTCGTCACCTTGCCATGCGTGTCAGTACGCGCATATTCTTCATTTACCAAAATACGCGTACCTTTGCTTCCTTTCAGACTGCTCGTCAGACTAAAATGTACGCGTTTATATGTGAATCCATACCTCACGAGTACCTCACTGCATTTTAATTTCCAGATTTCGCTTCTCTCATCCGCTGATGGCCTGTAGTTCGAACTATTTTTACCTTCTGCAGTACGCGTTTATGCACGAATTCATGTAGTACGAGTACTTTGCCGAGAATCACAACCCATCATACAACAAAAAAGTACTCGTATGGATGAAAAATCAGTCCAAACGAGTACTTTCACTTCACTTAATAATATTACAATCCTACAGACGGCTTTCGATATATTCTTCCGCTGTCTTTTCCAGCAGCTGTGCATTGGCAAAAGCTGTTTCCATATCACTGCCGCATGCAGTCATTCCGTGGTTTGCCATGAAGGCTGCCATACCGGAACCCAATGCATCCGCAGTGAATTTAGCCAGTTTGTCAGTGCCTGCCTTGGCGTATTTTGCCACGCGGACAGAGTCACCGAAGACCTTGCGGGCAGCATCAGATGCACCGGAAATGTTAAGATCTGCATGAGCCGCTGCAAACATGCTGCAGTAGCTGGAATGGGTATGAACCACTGCACCGATATCAGGACGGCGCTTGTAGATTTCTGCATGCAGTCCCTTTTCGGAAGTCGGTTTCAGACCTTCATGTGTCATCTTCTTCAGATCCACCTTCACCATGTCGGCTGCGTTCAGACGGCTGTAGTCCAGACCGGACGGAGTTACCAGCATGTACTTGTCATCCAGACGGATAGACAAGTTTCCCCAGGTACCCTGCACCAGACCGGTTTCTACCAGTTTATTGCCGTAATCCACCAGCTTCTGGCGAGCTGCCGCTTCCGCTTCATTCCACTGCGGAATTTCATCTGCCTCTGCAGTTTCGTCAGCTTCAGCCTCGGCCGCTTCATCAGCATCAGATTCAATTCCGTAGAATTCACGTTCATAATCTTCCAGTTCATCCGGTTCTTCCACTGCAGGCGCAGACTCCATCTCAGCTGCACGCAGGTCGGTTTCTGCCGCAGAATAGCTTTCCAGGTAATTAATACGTGTATTCTTGGCGCCGAACTTGCCTACAGGCTTGCATCCGCCCAGAACCCGGCTCTTCAGTGCGATTTCTGCACACTTTTCCAGAATAAGTACTCCGTTTACCGCTTCATAAAGATTGCGGCCCAGAGTCAGAGTATATCCGGCAGGCAGTCCGTCCACAATACGGTCCTGTACAAAGAATCCTGCGCTGTTTGCTGCCGCCTTGGCCATCTCTCTGGCCGCCTTGCCCTTATTCGGGTTGGTCATATTTACAATGGTAGTTTCCGGTCCGATAATCATGGCCATATCATCCACCATGGCACGGAAGGAAACACCCTCTCTCAGACACTGCTGGCAGTACGGAGTCTGGCTTACCACGCGGGCAACCATACCGGTCTTATAAGTTCCCAGGTGTCCGTCGGCCATCTTTACGATATCAGCCCACTTCAGATTCCCCAGTTTGACACCTTTCTTCGTACCATATACACCATGTTCCGTATCCAGAATCAGACGTGCTTCAGCCCCCAGCGGGTAAGACTGAGATGCCAGTAACTTTCCATATTTATTAAATAATTCATAAATCTCGCGAGATACGCTGCTCATTGATTCATCCTCCTCAGGGTTATGCACTAAATTATATTTTACCCTGTTTTCAGAGGTCTTGTCAATGTCCGCCTATAAATAGTGCTTGATTTCCTTCGCCAGATTATCTTCCAGCGTTACAAGACGACGGGCAATATCCTTTGAGTCCTCATCTGCTGCCTCATACTCGTTAATATAACGGTTCAAAGACTTTACACCCATATTGCATCCGTCTGTCATCAGATCTGCGATCGTTTCATCCGAATTATCCAGCGACATCTTCACACTGGTCTTCATCCAGCTCATAACCTCTGCCATCAGGTTCGGCTCCTTACCCTCATCATGAAAACGGTCCAGTGCCGCCTCCACCTCCCTGCCCAGATGCTCATGGCGCCGCTTGCACTCTTCCAGGGCTTCTTTCATCTTCGAACTCTTCACATATGGCAAAACATCGTCGATGGACTTTACGCCCATCTTAATTCCTGCATCGCATTCACGCAGCAGTTTTATGGTATCACTTTCTATCATTCCACGTTCCTCCTGTTCATTTCATTCATACACATATATTATTTGCAATTTTTTAAAAAATATTAAAAAAACACTTGCAAAATATATCGCATTGTGTTATATTAATAAAGGTGCTGATGCGGCACATGAAAATATGGAGGATTGACCGAGTGGCTAAGGAGCTTGATTGGAAATCAAGTAAGGTGTAACAGCCCCGTGGGTTCGAGTCCCATGTCCTCCGCCATTAAACGGAAGTGAGAAATCACTTCCGTTTTTCTTTTTTTCTGTTGAAAATTCAATGGGTTCAACATTCAGCTTTCTTCTTTCAATTTCGCTCTTCTCAGAACCCTGAAATTGATTACATTTTTCGGGTTTGATTACACTTTTTCTAAGAAAGAGCCTGTTCAATCAGTGCAATCCGTTCCGGATTGGTTTTTCTGTCGTAACAATAATTTCTATAAGTCGTTTTTTCATCTGCATGACCTGCAATTTCTCTGACAGTATTGATATTTACACCACCGTCAATCAGAGCGGAAACATAGGTCATTCTGGATTTATGACTGCTCTTGTTATAGGTACCAATTACCTTGCAGTATTTTTCATATCGCTTACGTACTGAATAGTACGAAAGCGGCTCATCGTTTACGGAAAAGATATATCCCGTCTCACTCATTCCACGTTCATGCTGATACTCTCTGGCTGCAGCAATGAGCATTTTCGCTTCTGAAGTTAATGGAACATATCTTCCCACTCCCTTTCCTTTTGTGTATTCCACAATTTCATTCGTCTCATACCGAAACATCCGATCTATGAAGATTTCCGAATCTTCGATGTCCTCATAACGAACGGCACACAGTTCCCCGATTCGGATTCCTGTTTGGAACTGGAACATAACAGCCAATGGACTAAGCTTGTGAATGGTCATCCTGTTGTCAAGGAAGTCGTCCCAGGCAGCCTGATACAGTGCTTCCACTTCCTCGACGGTAAAGACTTGCATATAGCTTGGTTTCTTTTTTTCATGTCGGAAGACCATTCTGGCATCAATATTCACCTTCTGCAGTGGATTCTGCTGTATGTACTCCGCATCTACTGCATAGTCCAGTATCTGACGCATAATCATGCTGATGTTATAGTATTGCTTTTTCGAGTTCTTAACTCGCTGTATCAGCTCATGTGCCCAGATATCCATCTTAAGCTTGTTCAGTTCCTTAATCGGAATCTTTGTAATGGCTGTTCCTTCATAGAATGTTCTCCAGTCGCTGTCAATCCTCTTGATATAGGTTGAAGCAGCACCGTGGAGCATCTTATACTCTCTCCAGATTGGGAACAGAAATTCAACTGTGATTTCAGATTGAGCTGATGAGCTTTCCTCACCTTTATATATACTGATCAATGTATCCAGTACTTTATCATAGGTAGATTTGGCAATCTGCCTCCGTCCACCTTCTTCTTTCTTCACATAAGTTCTCCAGCGTCCATCCTTCCCCTGGGTAATCGGATAAGGATGCTGTGCCAGGATTTTTTCTTTCTCTGCTTTTTTCATGCTGCACGCCACCTCATCAAGATTTATCGCGCCATTGGAAAGCAGATAGTGCAGGACATCGGCCGCAGAATATGTATTCTGTTCCAAAGCCAATCTCATGCACCTCCTCTCTCCCGATAGTAACTTTGGAATTACACTACCAAGATATCAGGAAATATATAAAAAAACAAAGGTACGACTTTTCAATTCGCACCCTTGACAGTATTCTACGTTATCAGATTATAATATAAGTTTTAACTTCTGTTTTAGTTTCTGTTGTCACACATTTCTGTGTTTTCTTTATGTCCTGCGTTTTAGCTTTACTTAAATCTTTTACCAGGCGGCCGCTGGCGATACGGCTCCACGGGAGTCTCACCCCTTTTCCATATTAAGCTGCTCCCATTGCGTGATCCCGGCGCGGGGCTGTGGCTGAGCAGGGGTATCATTATCCCCAATCGCCTGTCATCGCAGTTCGGCAGCCAGCCGAATTCTCAGCCCGGTCAAAATCGCTCGGTCAATCTGACCATCCTGGCGAACCGGCTGAAGTGCTATGCGTTCATCACGCTTGCGTTGGGAACGTACCTGATAAAAGGTATAAAATTATCAAAGTCCATATTATGAGAGAAAAGGGGTAATCAAAGTTTTTTAGGGTCTACCATTTTTAGGGTCTAATTTTAGGGTTGATTTTTAGGGTCAGAAATCAGTTTGGTTTCTGGCTCTTTTCATTTGTTTTCATCTTCTTTTTTAGGGTCTGGTTTTAGGGTCAAAT
>JAZNKW010000006.1:0-90777 GCA_045578745.1 Anaerovoracaceae bacterium | reverse complement strand
CCATGGGAAACAACCGGTATCTGGTGAAATCCACCGGGGGAGATGTAGCGATTAAAGTAAACTTCAAAGCACAGTATTTCAACTGTGATATTGATACCATCAATGGTAAGTACTGTGACGTGGATGAAACCGGAATCAATGTTTACAAAGTAACTCCAAAAGACGGATACTACATCGAAAAGGTAATCATTAATGGTGTATCTGCGGGAAGCATAAGCGAAATCCGCATTACAGAAGATTCGAAGGTTGAAATCTATATGGCCAGAAACGGCCAGACCTGGGAAGAAACGCAGGAAAGCGACAGAGCAGAAAGCACAGCGAAAGCAAATGCGAAAATTATCGCAGGAATCGAAGCCACAACAATCAAGGCGTCTACTGCGAAAACTTCTACAGGGAAAATCAAAATCAAATGGACCAAGTCTGCAGGCTATAAAGTAGACTATTACGAAGTATACCGTTCCACCAGCAAGAGCAAGGTGACGAATGGCAAGGCCTTCTTCACGACAAAGACTGGCAGTGCCAAATCTTATACCAATTCCAAATCTCTGAAAAAGGGAACCAGATATTACTATAAAGTTCGTGGTGTCCGCGTGGTTGATGGTGTGAAGTATTACACCAAATGGTCCAATCTGGCATACAGAAAAGCAACGAAAACTTTTAAATAGGAAAACCTTATGAAAAAAGGACTTCCGTTCTGATCATTGAACGGAAGTCCTTTTTTTATAATGATGATTACTGATTGTCGTCCGGATCATCCTCGTCATACATATCTTTGGCGATAAGCATGGCGAAGTCACTGAAATCTTCGAATCCGCTGCCGATGAACTCATCCAGCACCGGCTCGTCGAACTGGTATTTACCAACCAGCTCCGCGAAGGCAATGTGATCTGAATGGCAGAAGTCCCATTCCAGAGCACGGATTCCTTCCTGGCTGTAGGAGGTAATGATAATCTGACCGCTGTCAGATACATAGTAGGTTCCCAGCACATCATCGTTCAGAAGGTAAGTCTGCCGGCAGACGTGGTTGTTATTCGGGTGGAACATCATGAACAGGCGGCCGCTGTCATGGGTGTTGATCATGGCCTTCTGTGACAGCACTGTAGAGTTGCGGTCGAATGGCGGAGCATTTTCGTAGAAATCGAAAACCGTCACATATTCCGGACGGGCCAGCTGCATGACAGCCTCCGTCTGGGATATTTTGAAAGATGACACTTTCTCGAATTTTACAACCCGCAGATTGTCCAGGGTCACCTGAGTAATCACGATATAGAAGTTTCGGTCGTACTCAATGAGGGACTCGCAAAGCCAGGATGTGTGGGTCTGGAACGTGCCAAAATCCTTGTCATCGTCAGTAGCGTAATAGCCGGTGTTGGAACCGTCTTCTCCAGGTGCCGGGTCGATAGAGTTGCGGAACAGGGTGGCCGCTTTGTGTTCCGGGAAGATATTGGTGCGGACGTAATTCTTGGTGAGGAACTTGGCAGCACCGAAGTCTTTGCCGAAGATACGCATCAGGAAATAGGTGATGACCTGGTACGGGGAGTTGAGAAGCGGGCACTGCTTGGACATGAGCACGTATTCTTCCGTGCGGTCCAGTTCGTCTTTCGGATAGAGGAGGAATCGGTATTCCTGGTAGTCTTCCGGAAGAGGCAGGTTCATGCGGCGGTTCAGATCCACGTACTGCTGCACCATGTAGCGTGCTTCCTTTTCGGACAGATTGATCTGCTTGCCGCCAAGTCCGCCCAGCAAAGCATTTTCCACATCGCGCAGTTCGTCAAGACCTGTGCCGTCGTCGCCGGTCAGGACACTTTTATAGGTGTCGAAACCGTACTCTTCTGCATCGAAGTAGAACAGCTGGTGGAAGTGGGTCAGGGTTTCGTTATCCGGCAGGAGCCAGTGAATGTACACACCCACCACACCCATGAGACGGGTATCGGTGATATAGGAAGATACGAAAATCTTCCGACTTTCAGAAGCCTTTTCGGAAAGTCCTCCGCGGATGACGCTGAAGACAGGTTTGTTTGTATTATCTGGAGCCAATGCTAATTCTCCTTTTTACTCAATAATGAACCATTTGGTTTACAGTATAGTATATACCGAATAGAGAAAAAAGGCAAGAAAAGGGCTTGAAATTCGTTCGGACCCGTGATAGAATAGTTACGTTAAAAGTGAATACAGGTTTTATGTTCTTCAGATGCGGCAGGAATGCCCATGCTGAAGCTAAGATGGAAGCAGGTGAAAGTCCTGCACGGTCCCGCCACTGTAAGGAAGGAGCGCTGTCCATAATGCCACTGCGGTAAGCTGTAAGGCTCCGTGGGAAGGCGGACAGGGTGTTGAGTTCCAAGTCAGGAGACATGCATAAGGCTATTCGGTAATCAAGGATGTCGGTGAAACGTCCGGGGATTTTTTTATTGCAAAAAACAGCGAAAACGGGCTGCGGTCAGAGAAATCTGACTGCAGCCTTTTTGTTTTTCTCAGGAGGAAATATGACAGAAGAAAAGCAGACTCAGACAGAAAAGCTGGCCCGCGATCTGAGAAAGAAGAAAATCCGAAAATATGTGCTTATCGCACTGGCTTTGGCAGCGGTTGCCTACGGCATTTCTATTTTCAGCATTGAACCGCCCGATACCAAGCTGCCGGATGGTCAGGGAAACCTGCCGACAGCAGAGCAGGAACAGGAAAGTCAGCCGCAGGAGCCGGCAGATAAACCTACTGCCCAAGAGGCAGCGGTGGACAACTCCGAAAACCCTATGGCATCCAATAAGGGCAATGTGAGCCTGAAACCGAAGGAGGCCAAACCGGTGACTGTAACTCTGGAAATCCGCTGCGACACCCTTTCACAGAACATGGACTATCTGGAAACACCGGCACTGAAAGACTGGATTCCGAAAGACGGGGTGATTCTGGCACGGACGGAATACAAGGGAACCACGGATAATACCGTATTCGATGCGCTGAACACACTTTGCCGGAACAATGATGTACATCTGGAATTCAGCTTCACACCAATCTACGAATCCAACTACATCGAGGGCATTGGATACCTGTACGAGTTTGACGGCGGTCCGGCCAGCGGCTGGATGTATAAGGTCAATGACTGGTTCCCGAACTATGGATGCTCGTCCTACTATCTCAGCGATGGGGATGAAATCGTCTGGTGCTACACCTGCCGGGGCTACGGTGCCGATGTGGGTGATGACACCATGAACGGACTGACGGAGGTGGAAAAAGATGAATAAACGAAGAAAGAAACTGATTTCAATGCTGCTGACGGTAACCCTGGTATTTACCATGGTATTTGGAAGTGTGGGCAGCGCGGCGGCGGCAAGCCAATCCGATATCACATCGGTATATAACGATACGGCAGATTATCTCTATAAGACAGTGAGTTCTCCGGCATGCGACAGCATCGGCGGAGACTGGGTGCTCTATGGACTGTCCATGGCGGACTATGACATGTCCGACGCCTACGTGGCAAAATATCAGGCTGCAGTGAAATCAGCTCTGAGCAAGGGATATCGTGGCCAGACCGGCATTCTCCATGACCGGAAGTATACCGAATACGCCAGAGTGGTGGTGACCTATGGCCAGCTGGGACTGGATCCAACCAATGTGGGAGGCGTCAACCTGCTGGAATTCCTGGCAGACCTGGACGCTGTGAAATGGCAGGGAATCAACGGTCCGATCTGGGCACTGCAGGCTCTGGACGCCGGTGACTTCGATGTTCCTTCCATGAAGGGAAAGACCAGCAAGTTCGCAGGTACTGCCGGTGAACCAGTTAAAAACGTAACCACACGGCAGAAGCTGATTAACTGCATTCTGGATGCACAGCTGGCAGACGGCGGCTGGGCACTTTCCGGCAAAGTATCCGATCCGGACATGACCGGCATGGCCCTGGCGGCTCTGGCACCATATCAGAGCCAGAAAAAGGTCAAATCGGCAATTAACGATGCAGTGGGATGGCTCTCCGATGCACAGCACAGCGATGGTACCTACAGCACCTTCGGTGACAAAACTGCAGAAAGCTGTGCACAGGTCATCCGCGGACTGGTACGCTGCGGCATCAATCCAAACACCGACAAACGGTTTAAGAAGAACGGAAACTCCGTTGTGGATGGGATGCTCAGCTTTTATGACAGCAGAGTGCATGGGTTCCGTCATGTCAATGAAGCCAGCGGCGGCTATCAGGCAGTGGTGAACCTGATGGCTACCGAACAGGCCTTTTATGCACTGGCTGAATACAAGACCAGCGTTCCAAACAAGGCGGTTATCAGCAAGGCTGCAAAGTCAGACAGCCAGTCCCTGAAAGTAACCTGGAAGAAAGCTGCTGTGGCATCCGGCTATCAGGTGGTGGTTGCCACTGACTCCGGCTTCAAGAAAAATGTGGAGAAGTACACCATCAAGAAGCGCAGCACCACATCGAAGAAGGTAGAGGACCTGAAGGCCGGAAAGACTTATTACGTAAAAGTCCGTGCTTACAAGACCGTAAACGGTAAGAAGATTTACGGGCTGTACAGCACAGTGAAGAAAGTGAAATTATAGATTTTAACTCTTTTCATCTTTGTGGGGTGACGGACCGGATTGTACATCCGGCCCGCTGTCCCGCTCCCAAAACAGGCAGAAGCAAGAGATGACAGAAAACAAACAAGGAGACAGAAATTGAGCGACGATAAGATTTTGCAGGAAATCACCGAGAAAGAAAAGAAAATCCTGGAGACCATCCGGAATCTGGACTACGGTGAAGTGCGGGTGGTGGTTACCGGAGGGGTGCCGACCCGCATCGAGGAAATAAAGAAGAGCATTAAGTTATAGTTACCAAGTTCATACTGCCGCTGACGGAAACCGACTGGAAAACCGGAGGTTTCCTGCCAGGTGCATGCAGAGAAGGAAGCCTTATTCGTGCATCCGGCAGGGAGCCTCTTTTTTGACGGGAAAAGCCGCCAAAGTGAGGAAATTCAAGGCAGACGGCAGATGAACTTAAATAAAATCAAGGAGGAAAACATGAAGAAAGGAAAGAAATATTCAAGAATTCTGTCCCTGCTTTTGGCAGTGTGCATGGTGTTCACCATGATGCCGGGGATGGCATGGGCGGATGAAACACCAGTAAGTGAACCGGCAGCAGGTGAACCAATGCAGGTTGAAAATCCGGATGAAGAGCCGAAAACGGCGGAACCAGTGGTTCCAAAGCTGACTGATTTGCAAGTGGCTGTAGGCGGTTCCACTGCTGCAGACAGTACAGAAAAAATAATTACACCGGCATTTGCAGAGGATGTACAGGAGTATTCCACGGAATTGCTGGACTACGAAGGCTCTGCAAGCAAGCGGTTTGTATATGTGAAGGCTGCTGCACCGGAAGGCACTGTGATTACTGCCAAGTGTGGAGATTCTGCAGTATCCACTATTGTGTCCGGCTCTGAAGACTGGACACGGGTTGCCGTAGAAAAAAGCTATATGTACTGGGGACAGATTCAGACTGAATATTCCGGCTGCCTGAAACCTGCAAGTTATAATGAACTGATTATTACCGTTTCTGCAGAGGGTGCAGAAGAACAGATCTATACTGTAACCATTCCGATGGAAGCAGACCTTGCTAATTCCAAACTGAACTGGAAGACCAATCTGGCTTCTGCTGTATACTTCAGACCGAATGCAGAAGCTTCTCTGAGTGTGGAAGCAGAATATCTGAACCGTCCGCTGAATGATAAGAACGAAATTACATACCAGTGGTATTCCAATACAGAAGATTCCACAGAAGGCGGTACAGCCATCGCAGGTGCAGCGGCAGCTGCCTATGCACCATCCACTGCAGCATTAGGAACCACATATTACTATGCTGTGGCTTCCTGTGGGGAAAAAACCATTACTTCCAATGTGATTGAAGTAACCATTTCCGATGAAAAAGCACCGACTTCTCTGACCATAAAATGTGACCATCCGTATTTTATCGAAAATACCTGGGCAAAGGCCTTAGATGGAAAAAAATTCGTTGCAGAAGCTGGCGATTCCATGCGGATTTATGCGGTAGATGAAAATGGCGAAGAAACACCGGTATCCTGGATGATTGGATCCTATCCTGGAGGAACCTTCGATGAAAAGACTGGGACTTATACTATGACAAGTACCAGCTATACCTATTTTACAGCAGTATCCCTTCTGGATCCTACAGTGAAATCAGAGGAAAAGGCGTTTGAATCAACCACATACAAGATATCTGAATATAACAAAAATATATCTGTACAGCTGTCTTCTGACGGGCAGACAACGAAACAGATCAGCACCAGCGGCGGTGTTTCGGGATATAATGTATGGACGTATGATATTCCCGATGGTGTGGCGTCCTTAAACAGGGAATCCGGCACATGGATTTATTTTGATGTATTCCGCCCGGGTGTTTTCACAGCAACCGTGAAGATGCCGGATATCGGCGATGGCATGCTGACGGATACAGCAACTCTGACTGTAAACGGCGTGGCAGTAGAAACCAACGACGGAGTAAGAACGAAGACTTATCTGGAACTGAGCGAATCTGCGGCAGCTCCGACCGTGCAGCTGAAAGCGTACACCATGCCGGAAGATGCAGCAGTAACCTGGTCCAGCTCCGATGAAACCATTGCAGTTGTGGATGAAAACGGTCTGGTTACGGCAACCGGCATAGGTACCGCTCTGATATCTGCCAATGATGGAACTTATACCGGCGGTATCAAAGTAGTTGTAAGAAGTGCGGAAACACCATATTTTGAAAGCCTGAATTTTACAGGCGGATATTCCGGCGTAACTGCTGCAACCTGGTCCTCTTCCATGTTTAAACCAACCACTTTGAAATACGAAGGACTGGCACTGAATTCCTACAGTGCAAATCTGACTCTGACTGCGGATACTCTGTATGATGCAGAAAAGTATACCGCTGTGGCAGAATACACCGATGAAGAAGGCAGCAAGCAGGAAGTTACCGTAAGCAGCGGTGCAGCCACAACTCTGCCAAAGATTGCATTTGATGCATCCGAATTTACCGTTACTCTGACTGACAAGGATGATGCATATAATAAGACAGTATATACCTTTACTGTTACCCGTCCGAGAGACACCAGCAAGGCAATCAAATATAATGGCATCGCAATGAGCCCATCCGGACGTAACCTTCTCACATCCACCCAGAATGATAAAAAGGAAGGTACCATGTATGTGGCCAATGCAGACGGAACCCTGGCACAGTACAGCGGTGTAAATTCCAGCAGAAAGTATTACCGTACCTATGCGTTAAACGGTCTGGAAGCATTCTCCCTGGATTTGGCAGCCAGCACCAACTATATTCACATCCGTTACAGTACGGACAATGGAGCATCCTGGGATGAAGTTACCCAGGGGAAGGACTCCACTGCAGCCATCTTCTTCCCGGAAGCAGATGGCGAAGTGAATCCGGAAGTGAAGGTTATCATCCAGCTTCTGGACGACAAAACTTACGCAGCCAATGTGGCTGCCGGCAAAGATGGTTTCTCTGAAGGTACCTATGACGTTTATACCGTATGGGTTGAACAGCTTCCATCCACCAATGCGGGAGATACAGTGAAGATGCTGACTGGATCCACTGACAAGGGTGACTGGTATCCGGCATTCCATTCCGGAACCTACAGCTACCGTATCGTATCCGACGGCAGTGAAGCTGCACCGGTCCTCACTTATACCGTATCCGAAGGTGCAGTCGTTAAAGTTGGAACTGCTGTTCAGACTCCGGACGCAGACGGCAATTATACTCTGAGCCTGACCAGAACCTACCAGGAAATTACAATTACTGCAGCGGATGGAAGCGTGTCTCAGACATATTTTGTGGGATGGACACCAAAGAGTACTGACGGTGTACCGGATAAAGTAATCGACTATCTGCCGATTAACAGCCAGTACACCAATACCGGACAGTATGGTATGACTCCGGAACGTACTCTGACAGATGACAGTGATGTGCTGTCCCTGGGAAATTTCGGCGGCTACGTGACTTACTACTATGAAGACGGACTGACTGATAATCCTAATAATAAATACGGCGTAGATTTTTATATTCACGGCAACTCTTTCACCGATACTTCCACCGGCACTGGACTGGGCGCAATGGAACCTGGACAGGTATGGGTATCAGAAGACGGTGAAAACTGGTACGCTCTGGCAGGCAGCGAACACTACGAAGATGATACTTTGTGGGACTATGAAGTAACGTATACCAGAACGAAGGATGGTAAGACCTCCTGGACCGATAACTACGGAAATCAGGACAACGGTACGCAGGTAGGAACCTGGCCGATGGCGGCAAACTATCCGCTGAACAGTCTCCTGACGAAAGATACTATCACACTGCGCGGTATTCTCTTGCCATGCTGGGACGGCAGTCTGACCGGCAATGGCACCTTCGCTTCTTACTCCAGCGGAGCAAAATTCGGCTACGTGGACGTACAGGTAAGCAGCAAACGCGGCGAGGATGCCAACCCTTATCTGGCTAACCCGGCCAATAAGCTGGAAAGCAGCGGTTTCGACCTTGCCTGGGCTGTTGATGCAAAGGGAAATCCTGTGGATGTAAGTGAAAAGGAATTCCACTATGTAAAGGTAGTTACTGCTTCCAACCTGTGGGCAGGTATGGCCAACGAAAAATCTACGGAAGTGGATTCCGTAATTCGCACCACTGCACAGACAGAAGCTGTGGGAACTACTGCAGCACCGGAAGGTGTTACCATTTCTGATGGCGCAGATGATGTAACTGTTAAATTTAAGGAAGGGCAGCAGGTATATGATATAGATCTGGAAGACATGAAGTATGTTTCCATTCAGGTAAACGGAGCTGCAGAGGCAGACAATATCTATATCAATAACCAGCGTGTAGCAGCCGGTGAAGCAGCAGAAGGTTTCAAGGTGACAAAGGAAGCCGGTGAAAAGATGGTGAGAATCATCGTGCAGAACGGTGATAAGGAACCTGTAATCTATCTGCTGAAGCTGACCAGCGACGCTACCGAAAGCAGCGATCTTATTGACGGCGTGAAGGTAACTGTGGCAGGCGTAAACCGCGTAGCAGATACAAAGGATGGAAAAACTTATACCACAACCGTAGGATATCGTATGAATGAAATCGGCATCGTGCCGGTTGCAGCTTCTGATGTGGAAATTAAGGTTAATGGCGAAGAACCGAAGGAATCCTATGCACTAACTGATGGTGAAAATAGTTTTGCTGTTACAGCTGTAAAGGGAGCTGTTTCTCAGACTGTGACACTGGTTGTCACCAAAGAAGCTGCTCCGGAATCTACCGGTCAGATTACTGTACATCTGACTGTGAAAGGTGATACACTCCACGGTGAAGACGGCGGAACCCATACACTGGCCAAGGGTGGACTGACTACCTGGATGACCAAGTCCTATACTGTCAATGCACCAATTTCTGTAGTCGAAGTAGTGGAACTGGCAGTAGCAGAAAAAGGCTGGAGCTATACCAACCCTGGTGGCAACTACATCGCAGAAATCAATGGTCTGGCAGAATTCGACAATGGCAGACTGTCTGGCTGGATGTATACTTTGAATGGAACTCATCCAAACCTGGGTGTAGCAGAACAGTTCCTGGAAAATGGAGACCGTATTGTACTCCACTATACGGATGACTATACAGTGGAAGAAGGTTCTGAACAGTTCGGTGGGGTACCGTTCAATCCGGAAGAAGAAAAGACAGAAGTATCTACAGAAAAGAAATCCGGTGAAACTGTAAATGTAACCACCACTCCAACTGAAGTAACTGTTTCTGGTTCCACCGCAACAGCTACTATCACAAAGGAAAACGTAACTGAAACCATCAAGCAGGCAACAGAAAATAAGTCTGCTGAAATCGTGGTTCAGGTAACGGAATCTGACACCAAGGGTGCAGAAACTGTGAAGGTTCAGCTGGATACAACTACTGTAAAGGATGTTGTAAACAAGACTGAAGCTGCCCTTACAGTGAAGACCGAAAACGCGGTTGTAACTCTCGACAGGGAAACTCTGAAGACTGTCGCAGCAGAAGCTGCAGGCAGCACAGTAACTTTGGAAGTAATCGAAGTTGCTAAGCCAACGGAAGCACACAGGGAGGCAGCCGGTGAAAACGGCCATGTTATCCAGCTGGTAATAAAGTCCGGTAACAAGGTTATCTCCCTGTTCAACGAAGGTAAGGCAACTGTAACCGTTGAAATCCCTACCAAGCTTGTTGGAAAGAAGGTTGCAGCAATCCATATCGGTGATGATGGTAAGATTGAACAGCTGAAGGGTCAGGAAGTAACTGTAGATGGTAAGAAACATTACCGTTTCGATACACCGCACTTCTCCACCTTTGCGCTGGCAGATGCTGAAGAAATCGGTCTGGAAGTGGAAGAACAGATGACCACAGACGAAGTGAAAACTCTGCTTGCTGATCTGACTCCGGTAGTACGTTCTGTGAAGACTCCGAATAAGAACATCAAGGTAACTGTGAAGCTGGATGCTGCTGACAAGCCTATCATCGAAGAACTGGAAGCAGAAGGATTCACTGTGAAGTACAATTTCTACAGATCCACGAAGAAGTCTTCCAAGTATAAGTCCATGCTGATTAAGGACGGCAAGACTTACACCAACACCAGGGGTAAGAAGAGCACCATGTACTACTACAAGGCCCGCGTTCAGGTTTACGATGCGGAAGGTAAGCTCATTGCGAGAACCGCACTGAAGCAGTGTAAGTACGCAAAGAGAGTCTGGACCAAATAATAAATAATATAATATGATTTATGGAACTGCCGGCTGGGGTTTCTCAGCCGGCGGATTTCCACATAAGAGATAATTATGATGATGATGGATTTAAAGCGGGAACTGCCGTGGCTGGATGAGCAGGAGCGTGCCCGCTGCGAAAAATATGAGGAGATGAGCGATGAAGAGGTTCTTCATCTGCTGCGTGTACATGCGGCGCGCTTGGATCATCTCCCGGCAAAACATGAAATTCCCGACGCTGACTATTATCGGAAGCGTTTCGGCCCATGGCCCAGGGTTTTGGAAAAGGACGGTCTGAAACCGCCTTCACCAAGCAAGCTGCGCCGGCAGGAAGCCGACCGTAAGAAGCGGGCTGACAGCAGAAAGCGTGCTGCAGAACGAAAGAGCACCGGTACGAAAACAACGACATAAGATGGATTTTGCTGGGTGTTTGTCGTATGCCGTCGGAATTTGGCGAACGATTTAGCTTGGGCACAGGTGTGATTCATGGTAAAATATTACAAAAGAACTTCGTGCACGATCGTTCTGAATCATCAGAAAGGATTTGAAGTTATGTTAAAGAAAAAATACCATAAGTTTACGGAGCAGCTCATGTTTGCTATCGTCATGCGGGATGCCATGCTTTGCAGGGAACTGGTCGAAAGAATCATACCGGACCGTAAGGTGCGGGAAATCCGCTTCTCTGACAATCCGGTCATGGATTCTCTCGCAAAATCCATAGCAGATGATGCTGACAGGAAGGCTGATTCTAACGGGACATCCGGCTGGATGACAGCGGAAACAGAGAAGGTTATCATACCTGCACTGCTGTCCAAGTCGGTACGTTTTGATGCCCTCTTTGAGGATGAAGATGCCTGGTTTGATATCGAAATGCAGGTGGACTGGGAACCGGAACTGCCTTTGCGGACTCGTTACTATCACGCTTCCAAGACCATTACATCGCTGGGAGCGGGAGATGATTATCATCAGCTGAAGCCTGGGTACGTAATTTTCCTCTGCCTGTTTGATCATTTCAGACTGGGTGAGGCTGTATACCGATTTCAAAATATGGAAGAAAACTTGCACTTGCCTTTGAACGACAAACAGTTTACAATTATTCTAAACTTGAAATGTTCGGAAACAAAGATTCCTGAGAAACTGCGGTCGTTCTACCAGTATGTGAACCATGGGGATGCTGGCGATGATACATTCACGCAGCGGATTAAAGAAATGGTAGACCGTGCCAATGAGAGTACGGAGGTGCAGAATATGATTAGTGTGGCAAGTGATTTTGCGTATATCGAAAAGAAACTGAAGGCGGAAATTGAAACGCTGGAAGCGCAGAAAGAAACGCTGGAAGCTCAGAAAGAAACGTTGGAAGCCCAAAACGAAAAGTTGGAGTCCCAGAATGAGACACTGGGAGCTCAGAAAGATACTCTGGAAGTCCAGATGAAAACGTTGGAGTCCCAGCTGGAATTACAGAAACAACAGCTGAAAGACGAAAAGCTGGAAATTGCCAGAAAAATGAAAGAACAGTCGATTCCTGCTGAAGTGATTGCTGCGATAACGGGGCTGGAACTGACTGCACTGGAAACATTATAGCTTAAAATGAAAAAGAAGGCCTTCCGCCAGGTTACAGAACCTGGCAGAAGGCCTCTTTTGCAAATATCAAATAAATCCATAGAGAATTTTAACGGTATTAGCAATTGGCTGTCTGGATGGCAGGCGGCGTGCGAAACCTGTGGTCTGCAGGAAAGAAATCTGTTTCATTCCCTGCGGATTTCGAAGCGTTTTTTCTGAAATATCGAAGAATTCACAACGTTCAGAGTCAGCGATATGCTTTAAGTGCCTGTTTATTTCTTCTATATCTTTGCAGCCTTCATGATTCTTCAGGGAGATGATTGCAATGGCACATTTTTTGTCCTGCTGACGGATGTGGGAAACCAGACTGCGGTATTTCTGATCGAAGGCTGTGCTGTTTTCTGCAAAATCTTTCAGATCTGCTTCTCCGATGTGCAGAAGCAGGGTCTGTGGGTGAAGCGGCAGGATGCAGGAATCATATAATTTGATTGCGTCTTCTACAGACAGATTCTGGAAGCTGCGGTTATACAGTGCGGTTTCCATATCAAAGGCCTGACGGAGCTCTCCTGCAGGAATTGCTGTGTCCTCAGAACCACCGAAAATTACGGTTCCGACACGTTCTGCAATTTCATTGAGGAAGCTGTATTTTTTTATTTCTGTGGTATACATATTAATAACCTCCGGAAAGTGTTAACTTTCTGTCCAGGAATACGTTTCTGAAATATACGAGCAGATTCAGGGATACGATAGCCAGATTAATCAGGTAGGCTACCAGAACGTAGTTGATCTGTCCGGTGAGAACCTTGGCAGTAATACCTGCGATGTATCCGGTGATGATCAGCAGGATGAATGGAAGGCTTGTGCTCTTGGCTGTACGGGATTTATATGCCTTCATCAGGTTTAAAGGCCAGGAACAGCCAAAGCAGATTAACATAAGTGTTTCTAAAAGTGAACTCATAATTTATTACCTCTTTTCTTTCTGTTTATCTTTCAATGTGACACAAGCTTACCACCGGGGAAATAAAAAAGCAATTTTTCGAAATATAAGAAAAGAAAAAGAAGAAATCCATTTTTCTTACTTTCAAAAGTATTTTCAAAAGTCGTAAAATGGAGGATAATGGACATAGTGAACGATGTAGAAGGAGGGTAGGAATGAAAACGATCCGCAGGAAATTTTTCTGGACACAGATGATTATTATAGTTACCCTTTCTCTGCTGCTGGGAGTTGCCGGTACTGCCATGAATCTGTACTCTGAAATGAATAAAAGAGACCAGAATCTTCAGAATGCCGCAGAGGCCGTGTCCTATTCCATGAATCTTACGGGAAGCGAACTGAACCGTGAGGATATATCTCCGGAAACCTCAGATTATCTGGACACGTTTAAGAACGTGATGGATGATATTGATGTAATTTCTGTCGTAAACAATGAAGGTGTGCGTGTGTATCACTCCAATCGTAGCCTGATTGGTACAGCATATGAAGGCAGCTGGCCATCTTTTGGTGAGGAAAACGGAAATCAGTATTATGCAGTAAATGAAACGGGCCCATCCGGACCGCAGCGCCGTGCCTATGCGGCAGTTTATACACAGGAAGGGCAGTACGCCGGTTTTGTAATGGCCATTATGCTGATGGATCACATTTACACAGAGACATACCGTACCGTAATGCTCTATATTGGTGTAACTTTTGCTGCGGTAGTTGTAGAACTGCTGATTATGGCATGGCTGTTTTCCAGACTGAACCGCAGCCTCATGGGGTATGAACCGGATACTTTTACCGCTATGTACAAAATGCGTGATAATATTCTTGAGGCACTGGAAGAAGGTATTGTGGCAGCAGATGTGGACGGGAATATCCAGTTTACCAATCTGGCGGCTGATGAAATGCTGAAGAAGAACGGACAGGAGTCTGAAACGTTGCGGGATATTCTGAAAATCGCCCAGGAGAGAAGCGTACGTAATTATGCAGATAAAGATATCCTTATCGATGGGATTCCTGTAATGGAAGACGGACAGGTGATGGGGGCTGTTGCGATTCTTCATGACAGAGCAGAATATACGCAGCTGATGGATGACCTGGTAGGCACGCGTCATCTGGTTGACTCTATGCGGGCCAATAATCATGATTTCACCAATAAGCTGCATGTAATTCTTGGTTTAATCCAGATGGAAATGTACGAAGAAGCGGAACAATATATTCAGAACATTACCATGGTACAGCGTGCTTCCATCAACCAGATTATGAATGCGGTGAAGGAACCGGCCATCGCAGCTCTGCTGATTGGAAAATGTGCCCGGGCCGCAGAACTGGATGTCAGGTTTATACTGAGAGAAGACAGCAGTTACAGTTCTGCAGATATGGGACTTCCTCCTCAGGTTTTAGTTACAATTCTGGGAAACCTGCTGGAAAACGCACTGGAGTCCATGAACGAAGATCCGCGTTATGATTCAAAAAAACAGCTGGAAGTGGGACTTTATTCCACTCCGGAGATGGTGCTCCTTACTGTAGAGGATACAGGAAAGGGTATCAGTGAAGACAGGCTGGAGCATATTTTTGCAAACGGCTTCTCTACGAAAGGAGACGGAAGGGGAACAGGTCTGTATCAGGTGAAACAGCTGACAGAGAGTCTTGGCGGAACCGTTACGGTAGAATCACAGCCGGATGTGGGAACGGCATTTACCATATGTTTCAGAAAAACAGGAGGAAAACATGTACCAGGTACTGATAGTGGAAGATGACCCAATGGTTACAATGATTAATGAGCAGTTTATCCTGAAGAACCGGAGTTTTCAGGTGGCCGGAAAGTGCAGAAACGGAAAGAGTGCTCTGGATTTTCTGCACAGCCATCCTGTGGATCTGATTATTCTGGATGTATATATGCCGCAGATGGACGGGCTGGAAACGCTGCGTCAGATTCGTGCGGAAAAACTGGCGGTGGATATCATCATGGTTACAGCGGCAAACGAAAGGGAATCGCTGGAAGCGGCCCTTCATCTGGGGGTAATGGATTATCTGGTAAAACCGTTTACCTATGAACGTTTTCAGATGGCACTGGAGAAATTCATAATGCAGCGCCGTGCACTGCAGGAGACGGATAAGCTGAATCAGAGGAAAATCGACTATATCGTGGAGAGCAACCGGAGAAAAAGTGATAACGGCTATCCAAAGGGAATTCAGGAAAAGACACTGCATCTGATTACGGATTATCTGGAACTTCATTCAGGTGAATGGGTTACAGGAGATCAGATTGCAGCAGAAACCGGCCTGACCGTCGTAACCGTTCGCCGGTATATGAGTTTTCTGATGGATTCCGGCAAAGCCTCCGGTGAAATGAATTATGAAACAGGCGGACGTCCATGCATGACGTACTGTCTGAAAAATTTTTGACTTGCCTGTTGACATTGGGCATTCAGAGGGTATATAATATATGGCGTGTGCAAAACGGTACACAATCCTTATCAAGAGTGGCAGAGGGAATAGGCCCGATGAAGCCCGGCAACCTAGGTGTGACGCAAACGCCATATATGCGGATTTTGCGGAGCAGAAAAGGTGCTAAATCCTACAGAAGTTATTTCTGAAAGATGAGGGAGACAGATTCAAAGATGATGAACTGAGCCTCTCTTTCAAAGAGAGTTTTTTTATTGTAAAAAAGAAACCACAAGGAGGAGAAAAGAATGAGAAGATTATTCACATCCGAGTCCGTTACTGAAGGACATCCGGATAAGGTCTGCGACCAGATTTCTGATGCGATTCTGGACGCGATTTTTGAACAGGACCCATACGGCAGAGTAGCTGCAGAAACTACCACTACCACCGGTTACGCTATGGTAATGGGTGAAATCACTACCAGCAGCTATGTAGATATCCCTAAGATCGTTAGACAGGTAATCCTGGACATCGGTTATGACAAGGGCGAATATGGTTTTGACGGAAACACCTGCGCAGTACTGTCCGCTATCGACGAACAGTCCGGCGACATCGCTATGGGTGTAGACAAGGCACTGGAATACAAGGAAGGTACTATGGATGACCAGATCGATACCATCGGTGCTGGTGACCAGGGTATCATGTTCGGTTTCGCATGCAACGAAACTCCTGAACTGATGCCTATGCCAATCTCCCTGGCTCACAAGCTGGCGAAGAGACTGGCTGACGTTCGTAAGGACGGCACTGTTCCTTACCTGAGACCGGACGGCAAGACCCAGGTAACTGTAGAATACGACGACAACGGCGTGAAGAGAGTAGACACCGTTCTGATCTCCACTCAGCACGACGAAGAAGCGACTCAGGAACAGATCAGAGCTGACCTGATGGAGCACGTAATCAAGCCAATCATCCCTGCAGAACTGCTGGACGAAGAAACCAAGTACTTCACCAACCCTACCGGCAGATTCGTAATCGGCGGACCTCACGGTGACTCCGGTCTGACCGGCCGTAAGATCATCGTAGACACTTACGGCGGTTATGCACGTCACGGCGGCGGTGCATTCTCCGGTAAGGACCCTACAAAGGTTGACCGTTCCGCAACTTACGCAGCTCGTTACGCAGCAAAGAACATCGTAGCAGCTGGTCTGGCTGACAAGTGCGAAATCCAGCTGGCATACGCTATCGGCGTAGCTAAGCCGGTGTCCATTCTGGTTGATACTTTCGGCACCGGTAAGATTGCTGATGAAGCTATCGCAGAACTGGTTGACAAGAACTTCGACCTGCGTCCGGCTGCAATCATCCGTGACCTGAATCTGAGAAGACCAATCTACCGTCAGACTGCAGCTTACGGTCACTTCGGCAGAACCGACGTGGATCTGCCTTGGGAACACACCGATAAGGCTGAAACTCTGAGAGCACAGGCTGGTCTGTAATTTCAGAAGCATACAGAATTATAACAGAACATAATGATCCCCCGATCCTTTCCGGACCGGGGGATTTCTTTATCATCACCGCAGCTTTTCCACATCGCTGGCGGTGCCCAGAACGATGAGCCAGTCGTCCCGGTTAAATACATAGTCCGGAGCTGGGGAGGCGGAAATCTGCCCGGTGCGGCTGTCTTTCACTGCCAAAATGGTTACGTTATGACGGCGGCGGACCTGTTTGTCCAGAATGGAATGCCCAATCCATGCCGAAGGTGCAGAAATTTCGAAAATTTCAAAATCAGGCCCCAGACGGACGTAGTCGTAGATATTTCTGGAACCGAAGCGGATAGCCAGCCGCTCTGCGATTTCCCGTTCTGCGTAGACCACATAATCGGCACCGTTCCGCAGCAGAAGGTTTCGATATACATCCCGGGTTGCCCGGGCGACAATGTAGCGGGCACCATAGTCTTTCAGGAGAACCGTGATTTCCAGGCTGGTCAGGAAGTCATCTCCGATAGCTACCACGCAGAGATCGAAGTTGCTTACTCCCAGGGAATCAATAAAGAGTTCACTGCGGGCATCTCCAATCTGAATATCTTTTACAATTTCGATGCAGCTGTCGGCAGTTTCGCTGTTCCGTTCGATGGCAAGAACCGAGTGCCCCTGTTCCGTGAATTTGCGGGCCATGTGGCGGCCGAAGCGGCCCAGTCCGATAATTAAAATTGATTTCATATGAATCTCCTTTCTATCCAATCTGGATTTTTTCCTGGGGAACCTGGGATCCTGTGAAACCGCGGCCTGACCAGATCGAACGCAGGAGGGTAAGGGAACCTACTCTGCCGAAAATCATCAGCAGAGCCAGAAGTGCTGCTGAAAACTGTGACAGGGATGAGGTAATACCGGTGGTTACTCCTACCGTCGCAATGGCTGATACGGATTCAAACAGGCAGGCCAGAAGGGGGATCCCTTCATTATGGGATATGACGATGGCAGCTGCACAGGACAGAAGCAGGTAACTCATAAGCACGCAGGCAGCCGTGCGGGTAGTTCCTTCTTCCAGACGGCGTCCAAAGGCTTCTGCAGACCTGCGGTGTTTGCTGGTGGTAATAATGGACAGCATCAGCACCGCAAAGGTGGTGGTTTTTATTCCGCCCGCAGTAGAGCCGGGGGAGCCTCCCACCAGCATCAGCAGAATCATGACGAAAAGCCCTGCTTCTGTCATGGCACCCAGGTTCAGGGTATTGAATCCGGCAGTACGTGCGGTAACCGCCTGAAACAACGCAGTGAGCCACTTTTCTCCCTCGCTCATAGCTGACATGGCAGGACCGTCCGTTTCCAGAATAAACAGAAGGAGAACGCCAGCAAGAAGGAGAAGCAAAGTCACGGAAAGAGAGATTTTGCTGTGAAATGTGAGGCTCCGGAATCGAAACCGGCATCGCAGCAGGTCAGACCATACCAGAAAACCCAGTCCCCCGGAGACAATCAATGCCATAATGGTCAGGTTGACCAGAAGATTATCCGAAAGCGAGGTAAGAGAGCTGAAGGGTTCAAACTGACCCATCAGATCGAAACCGGCGTTGCAGAAGGCTGATACGCTGTGAAAGACTGAGTACCAGATTCCCTCTGCCAGACCAAGCTGGGGAATGAAGTGGAAGGACAGCAGGGCGGCACCAATGGTTTCTGCAAGCAGAGTTCCCGCAGTCACAAAGCGTGTCATACGTACAATTCCTCCCATCTGTGGTGCGGAGATGGCATTCTGCATAACGATGCGGGAGGACATACCGATTTTGTGGTGGGTAAAGGAAACGGCAGCAATGCAGACGGTCATGAACCCAAG
This sequence comes from Anaerovoracaceae bacterium, assembly GCA_045578745.1. Lineage (GTDB taxonomy): Bacteria > Bacillota > Clostridia > Peptostreptococcales > Anaerovoracaceae > RGIG7179. Next base: position 71,792 of record JAZNKW010000006.1, on the reverse strand, counting down.
CCCTCCGATCTGAATCAGAAACAGAATGACTATCTGACCGAACAGGGTCCAGTGTGTCCAGGTATCTACCAGAATCAGACCGGTAACGCAGGCCGAGGACGTGGCTGTAAAGAATGCCGTAAAGACATCGATCTGAGATGGATTCTGAAGGGAGACCGGAAGACAGAGCAGCAGTGTTCCAAGCAAAATGACCAGACAGTACCCGGCCAGAAGCAGTCGGGTGGCAGACTGGCTTTTTATATGAAAAATAAGTTTTTCTATTGCAGACATGACAATAACCTCCCTTTTATAGAGTCCCATTATATAGAATCTGGGCGGAGATACAAGGTTTCCGGCCTTTCCTTGGCAAATAAAAAACGGATGTAAAGAATCTGTTTCTTTCCATCCGTTCATTTTAAATTATCTGCAATCAGTATTTATCGAAAGCACGCTTTACATAGCCTACTGCTACGAAAATACTGAGAGGGGCTCCTACCAGCGGATAATATTTTCCGCGTCCGGGAATACCCATAAATACGATAACCAGGCAGGCCACTGCAACAAACAGGAAAAAGGCTGCCTTGACAAGATTGATTTTCTTTTCCTTACTCATTGGCTTATGCCTCCGTCTACTTTTCCTTCGCAGCTTCCATTACGGCTACAGATGCGCTGGCACCGATACGGTCTGCACCGGCTTCAATCATAGCCATTACGGTATCGTAGTCGCGGATGCCGCCGCTTGCCTTTACTTCCAGACCTGCCGCTTCTACTGTCTTCTTCATCAGAGCCACATCTTCAGCCTTGGCACCGCCGCTGCCGAAACCGGTGGAAGTCTTAACAAAGTGCGCACCAGCGTCTGCAGACAGCTTGCACGCTTCTTCGATCTCTTCGGAAGTGAGCAGGCAGGTTTCCAGAATAACCTTAACGATAGCACCGTACTGTGCAGCCGCTTCCACTACGGCACGGATGTCATCACGGATATAGTCATAGTGACCGTCCTTGAATACACCCACATTCAGCACCATGTCAATTTCACGTGCCCCGTCCTTACATGCTTCTTCTGTTTCGAACACCTTGGTCGCAGTTGTGCATGCACCCAGAGGGAAACCAACTACAGCACATACCTTTACATCAGAACCCTTCAGCAGATCTGCACAGGTACCTACATAGCAGGAGTTTACGCATACAGAATAGAAGTCATATTCCAGAGCTTCCTTACAGAGCTTTTCAACCTGTGCGGAAGTTGCTTCCGGCTTCAGAATTGTGTGGTCAAAATACTTGTTTAATGGCTTATTTAATTTCATGAGTATCATACCTCCAATGTTTACATTTAATATAGATAGTCTTATTCTATCATTATTCGGCGGAAAAGGGAAGTCTGTAAAACGTTAGAAAAAGAAATATTGCACGGATCGGATTTCTGACATATAATAGATGTAATATGGGGGAGTATTGATTAATATGGAAATAAAAAAGAAAATACAGTTTTTTAAACGCCTGCGCTGGGCTGGCATCCTTTTCGGTCTGATTATGTATCTGGCTACTTTTATGGCTTTTGGTGATGTTGCCGCAATGCTTCTGGCAGCAGCAGCTACTGCAGGATTCTTTGCAATCTGCAGCAGAGAAGGAACCCGGACCATGTGCCAGCATGTGGCGGACGACCTGAAGAATGCAGTGCTTGAAGCCGGTCATAACCGCTGTATCGTGGAAATAAAGAGTATGAATGCGGGACTGATTACCCGCGTGTATCTGATTCGTGCGGAAGGTAAAGAGACTCTGCTGAATCGTGTAGTTTTGGAGCGGATTAACCGCAGCTGGTACCGTAAGAACATCTGGGTTACTCAGATTCTTGGGATGGAAGATGAATCCGAACTGAAGGAAGCACATGAGTTTCTGGATGAAGCACTTCTGGACGATCTGATGAAAAAGAAAGGCGAATCCTGGAATAAACCAGGAGATAAGGATAAAAGGTAGTTACCATGGCGAAGAAGATTTTGATTATAGACGGACAGGGAGGGATGCTTGGCAAACAGCTGGTGGAAGCAGTGCGCCGCGCCGTTCCCGGAGCTGAGATTACTGCCGTGGGAACCAACAGTACCGCCACTTCCAATATGCTGAAGGCTGGTGCAGACCAGGCAGCCACCGGTGAAAACTCCGTGCTGGTCGGTGTACGCCGTGCAGACATTATCGCGGGCCCCATTGGTATGGTCATCGCAGACTCCCTGCTGGGTGAAATCACACCGGCTATGGCAGCTGCCATCGGAAGCAGTGATGCATACAAGATTCTTCTCCCGGTGAACAAGTGCCATAACATTGTAATCGGTACAGGAGGAAAAACTACCTCCGAACTGATTGGCGAGGCCATCGAAAAAATTCGGGAAATCTGTGAAAATTGTTGAATCTCACAACAAAATATAATATAATAGGGTATTATTTATTTTTACACCACAGGAGGTAATGCGTTTATGGGTATTAAAGTCGCAAAGTTTGGCGGTTCATCTGTAGCAGACGGAATTCAGCTGACCAAGACCAAGAATATTATTACAGCAGATCCGGACAGAAAGTTTGTCGTTGTTTCTGCACCGGGAAAGAGATTTGACGGGGACAGCAAGATCACGGACCTGTTATATCTGGTAAAGACCCATATGGACCATAACCTGCCTTATGATCAGATTTTCCAGGTTGTTGCGGACCGCTTTATGGCAGTGCAGATTAACCTGGGGCTGATGAATCTGGATATGAACCGGCATTTCGATGAAATCAGAGAAAACCTGAGAAAGAATCCATCAGCTGACTATGTAGCATCCAGAGGGGAATATCTGAGTGCAGTTCTGGTAGCTGCATTTCTGGGATATGACTTCGTAGATACCCAGTACCTGATCAAGTTCGATTCCAAGGGACGTCTGCTGGCGGAAGAAACCAATGAAGCGCTGAAAGAAGAACTGGCAAAGCATGAACGTGCTGTACTGCCTGGATTCTATGGATCTGCTCCGGATGGATCTGTCAAAACATTCTCCCGCGGCGGTTCCGACATTACAGGCTCTCTGGTGGCTCGTGCGGTGGAAGCCGATGTATACGAAAACTGGACTGATGTTTCCGGTTTCCTGTGTGCAGACCCACGCATCGTTAAGAATCCGAAGCAGATCAGTTCAATTTCTTATAAGGAATTAAGAGAACTGTCCTACATGGGTGCCAGCGTGCTGCATGAAGATGCCATCTATCCTGCAAGAGTTGCAAATGTTCCGATTAACATCAGAAATACTAACATTCCGGAAGATCCGGGTACCATGATTACCGATGACATGGATGTTCTTACCCGCGGTGACCGTGTTGTTACCGGTATTGCCGGCAGCAAGGACTTTACCGTAGTTGCATTATATAAGAACATGATGAGCAGTGAAAAAGGTTTCGTGCGCCGTATCCTGGGAATCCTGGACGACTACGACATCAATTTCGAACATCTGCCAAGCGGTATCGATACCGTTTCTGTAGTTATGTCCAACAAGAGCATCGATGGGCAGCTGGATGAAGTTCTGGAAGAATTCCAGAGCCGTCTCCGTCCGGACAGTATCGATGTTATCCACGATATTGCACTGATCGCTACCGTAGGTCACGGCATGGACCGCCGTGCAGGTACCAGTGCCAGACTGTTTACCGCGCTGGCTGATGCCGGTGTCAACATCAGAATGATTGACCAGGGATCCAGCGAAATGAATATTATTGTAGGCGTTGAGAATAAGGATTTTGAAACGGCAATCCGCGCAATCTACAGCGAATTCGTAGAAGAGTAGAAAACGGAGGACTATATTATGAAGAGAATTGTAACCATCAGCAGAGAATACGGAAGCGGAGGCCGAATCATCGGCAAGCTGGTAGCAGAAAAGCTGGGTGTGCCTTTCTTTGATAAGGAAGTCATTGACCTGGCAGTGGAAAAGAGCGGTTTTTCCCGCGAAATGATTGAATCTGCAGAGCTGAAGGCAAAGAGCAGTTTCGCATACAGCCTGGCTTCCACTGTAAGCTTTGGCGAAAGCGTAACCGGAGGAGCTCTGTCTGTAAATGAAAAGCTGTTTCTGGCACAGTTTGACGTAATTAAGAAGATTGGTGAAACAGAAGAAGGCGGCGTTATCGTAGGCCGCTGTGCTGACTATGTACTCCGCGATATGCCTGGTGTAACCAATGTGTTTATCTGCAGTGAAATGCCTGAAAGAATCAAGCGCTGTGTGGAGAAGTACGGCGATGATCCGGCGAAGGTAAAGCAGACCATTGCTACATACGACAAGGCACGTCAGAACTACTACAACTATCATACCTGCCAGAAATGGGGGGACTACCATAACTACAATATGGTACTGAACACCTGCTGTATCACGGAAGAACAGGCAGCCCAGATTATTGCAGACTATGTAAATAACAGAATCCCTAGAGTGAATATGGAGGAATTATAAATGAACAGAGGAATCAGAAAAGCAAAGACAACCAAGCAGGTTAAGACAGGCAGCACCAAGGGCCTGGGCAAGGCAGTTGTACAGATTGTAGGTATCGGTCTGGTTGCAGGTACTGCTCTGGTACTGGGAACCGATAAGGTTATGAAGAAGATTTTCAAGAAAGATGAGTGCCAGTGTGACTGCGGCGGCGAATGCGACTGCGACTGCGGAGACGAATGCGGCTGCGAATGTGATGGCACCTGTGAATGTGACGCAGAATAGGAAGAACGGATAAACTATGTCATTTGCATCGGAAACGAAAAATGAACTGGCGCGAATTGAGCCTGAAAAAAAGTGCTGCCAGCTGGCGGAAATATCAGGCTTTCTTCGTGTGGCAGGAAGCCTGCGTCTGGCCGGAGGCGGCCGCTTCCGTATCGTAATTACCACGGAAAACCCGGCAGTTGCCCGCCACTATAAGAAACTGATGCAGGAATACTTTGGTATCGAAACCAAACTGGAAATCGGTGAAAGTACAGCCGTAGGGAAGTCCAGAGATCTGCATCATTCCTACAGCATCACCATCGACCCGGATAACCGAAGCGAGCAGATTCTCCGTGAAACGGGTATTTTGCTGATTAAGGAAGGGAATAACTATATCAGTGACGGTATTTACAGCGGTATCATAAAGACCAAATGCTGCAAGAAGGCATACATGAGAGGTATTTTCATGGGTGCCGGAACCATGAGTGACCCTGAGAAAGGCTATCATCTGGAATTTGTGTGCCACAGTGAGACCATGGCTGCCGATCTGAAAAAGATGATTAATTCCTTCGTGGACCTGAATGCGAAGGTAACGAAGCGCGGCAGTTCTCATATCGTATATATGAAAAAGGCGGACTATATACGAGATACTCTGGCACTGATGGGTGCAACCAGCCAGGTCTTCAGTATGGAAGAAACCCGAATTAAAAAGAGCATGGTCAGCGATGCCAAGCGTATCGCCAACTGTGACACTGCTAACCTGGACCGTTCTGTGGATGCAGCTATGCGTCAGCTGGAAGCAATCCATAAGATTGAAGAGGAACGGGGACTGGAGTGGCTCTCTCCAAAGCTGGAGGAAGTGGCACGTCTCCGCATGGAAAACCCTTATATCGCTATCTCCGCACTGGGTGAAATGTGTGACCCGCCTCTGAAAAAATCCGGTATCAATAACCGTCTCCGCAGAATCGAAGAAATTGCGGCGAAACTGTAAACAGAACTCCCCTTGGAAACAAGGGGAGTTTTTTTATACACAAATTTGATGATTAGAGGCGGGCAAAAGTGGTATTATAAGTGTAAGTGTTAAAGTATCGTTAAAAAAAATACTTTTCTTACAGCACTTGTTAGAATTGTTGAAGTGATGTATACTAAAGCAATAAAGTGTTGTACATTCGACACAAAAAATCCTATCAGGGAGATGGGGAGGTGTGATAATGGCATTTGATGCGATTACAATGATCCGTCAGGCGGAGGAAACTGCGAAGAGAGAACGTGCGCAGGCTCTGACTGATGCAAGAGCAGCCGAAGATGCGGCTGTTGAAGCCGGAAAGGCAGCAATTGAGGAGGCTGCTGTCCGGGCCAGAAAGGAAATTCAGGCGAAGCTGGCGGAAATGGAAGCAGAAGCCACAGCTGCAGCACAGGTGCTGGCCGGTGAAACGGAAAAGCAGAAAGCTGCAATGAGGGCCGCAGCGGAACAGAAGCTGGATGAAGCCGCAGCACTTATCGTGGAAAGGATTGTGAACGGCTAATGGCAATTGTAAAAATGAAAAAGCTGAAGCTGATGACAGCCAGTTCCCAGCGTGAGGAACTGCTGCGGGAGCTGATGCTTCTCGGCTGCGTTGAAGTCAGCCGCATGCCGCAGCCGGAGGACGGAGAAAACGGCTTTCTCAGCCGGGTGGAAGTTCCGGATCAGGTGAGACGCCGGACAGAACAGACTTTGCTGGCAAACAGCATCGCTGTACTGAAAAAATATGCCCCCGAAAAGGGCGGCATGGGTGCACTTCTCAGTCCGCTGCCGGATGTTAAGACAGAAGAGCTTCTGGATGAAACATCACTTGCAGCAGATCTGGATCTGGCCCAGGAAATCCTTTCTCTGGATGAGCGGATTCGAAAAAATGGCATTGAAAAGAATGCCGCACTGGTGGAAATTCAGGGTATGGGACCATGGACCGGCCTGGATCTGCCGATGGAAGTAAACGGAACGGAAACTGCCGCAATTGTACGCGGTACCATGCCGGCAGCGGTGGATATAGCTGCGGCGCAGGCAGCACTGGCAGACAGTGCAGAGCTGTCTGAACTGATGGTTGTTTCCAGCGACAAGTCCTTCCATTACCTGGTACTGATCAGCCACCGGGAACAGCTGGATGCAGCACAGGCAGTGCTTCGTTCTCTGGGATTTGCAGTAATGAGCACCTCTGAATACAGAGGAACAGCTGCTGAAATTATTGAAAGAGACGAAAAGGCTATTGCTGCAGGCGAGCTGGATAATGCGGAATGCTGCAGAAAACTGGAAGAGATGGCGCAGCATCGCGAAAAACTGAAACTTCGCTTCGATACTCTGACAACTCTGATTGCCAGAGCTGATGCGGAAAGCAGAATTTTATGCACGGAAAGTGTATCTCTGTTTGAAGGATGGGTACCTGCAGAGCGGGAAGCGGACCTGGCAGCTGTACTGGAAAAGTACGATGCGGCCTGGGAAACTGAAGATCCTGCTGAAGACGAATATCCTGCAGTACCTGTAAAACTCAAGAACGGCAAACTCTCCCGAAGCCTCAATGCGGTAACGGAAATGTACAGCTTGCCGGCTTATGACGGAATTGACCCGAACCCTTACATGGCTCCGTTCTTCATTTTCTTCTATGGAATGATGATGGCAGACATGGGGTACGGTCTTCTGATGATTCTGGTTTGTCTGCTGGTTCTGAAAAAGAAAAAACCGGCAGGAACCATGCGGAACTTCTTTGAACTGTTCCTGTGGTGCGGTATCTCCACTCTCGGATGGGGTGCCATCACCGGCGGTTTCTTCGGGGATGCACCATATCAGGTTGCGAAAATCCTCAATCCGGAAACCACATTCCAGGGACTTCCGGCTCTGATCAGCCCTCTGGAAGATACGGTTATGATTCTGGTTGGCGCTGTGGCTATGGGCTTCGTGCACATTGTCACCGGTATGGCCATCGGATTTGCCGATAATCTGAAGCGGGGTGACTGGAAGACAGCAGTCAATGACCAGCTGGCATGGTGGGTAGTATTTGCAGGTATCGGATGCGTGGTGCTGGGTCTGGGACCTTGGGTTCTGGCTCAGGGCGGCGTTCTGGTAGTGGCAGGCTCCTTCCTCACCGGTGAGGGAATTGGCAAAGTCACCGGTATCTTCGGTTCTCTGTACAACAACGTGACCGGATACTTCGGGGATCTGCTCTCCTATGCGAGACTGATGGCCCTGATGCTGGCGGGCAGCGTTATCGCTCAGGTATTCAATACACTGGGGGCGATTCCGGGAAATATCATCTTCTTCCTGGTCATCTCCATTGCAGGCAATGGCCTGAACCTGGGACTGAACCTGCTGGGATGTTTCGTACATGACCTGAGACTGCAGTGTCTGGAGTTCTTCGGTAAGTTCTACAAGGATGGTGGTATTCCGTTCCGTCCGTTAAATATTCAAACAAGATATTTTAATATAGCTGATTATAAGGAGGAATTATAATGGGATTCTTTGAAGCGTTTGGTGGTATGGCCCTCGGTTTTCTGGGCGCAGGTCTGGCGGCAGCATTATGCTGTATCGGTTCCGCAAAAGGTACAGGTTGTGCAGGTGAAGCAGGTACAGGCCTGCTGTGTGAAGATCCTGGCAAGTTCGGTAAGGTTCTGATTCTGCAGGTTATCCCTGGTACACAGGGTCTGTATGGTCTGGTAGTTTGGTTCTTCGCGTGCTTCCGTATGGGTATGCTGGACGGCACTGCACTGAATCTGACTGTAATGGAAGGTCTGCAGTACTTCGTAGCATGTCTGCCGATTGCAATCGGCGGTCTGATTTCTGCTATCGCACAGGGTCGTGTAGCAGCCGGTTCCATTAACATTCTGGCAAAGCAGCCTGACCACTGGTCCAAGGGTATGGTACTGTGTATTACCGTAGAATTCTACGCAATCCTGTCCCTGCTGGCATCCATGCTGATGATTCTGAACATCTAAGCCCAAGTGAAAGGGATGAGCTTATGAAAGGTATAGAAAAAATTACGGCGCGCATTGCAGCTGATGCAGCGTCTGAAATCAGTGCAGTCCGCGCTGAATCAGACAGCCGCTGCAGTGAAATCCGCGCTGAATACGATAAAAAAGCGCAGGAATCTTACGATGCGCTGATGCGTACCGGTCTCCGTGAGGCGGAACAGCATGCATCCCGTATCGAAAGAACCGCACAGCTGGATGCGAAGAAAGCACTGCTGGGACTGCGTCAGGAAATGGTCAGTGAGGCCTTTAAACTGGCAGAACAGAAACTGGTGAACATGCCGGAAGAAGAGTATCTGGCATTCCTGACACGTCAGGCACTGGAAGCAGTGACAACCGGCTGTGAAGAACTGGTTATGAACGTTGCAGACCGGGAAAAGATCGGCGCTAAGCTGGCTGCCGGTGTAAATGCAGCGCTGAAGGAAAAGGGTTCTGCAGCAGATGTTACTGTAGCGGAAGCAACCCGCGAAATGCTGGGTGGATTTATTCTCCGCCAGGATAACGTGGAAGTGAACTGCACCCTGGACCTGATGCTGGAAATGATCCGCGGTGAAGTGGCAGCACAGGCTGCAAAGGTTCTGTTCGGAGAATAACACTGCGGAACAGAAATCATCCTCAGCGAGGAGGGAAGATCTTGTCAAAAGTAAAAGATAGAGACTACCTGGCAATGACCGCCATGCTGCGGGCCAGGGAAGCGAGAATGCTGGACAGAGACAGAATGGAGCGTATGCTGGCATCAGGAAATTTTGCTGATGCAGCCAAGCTTCTGACGGACCTGGGATATGAAGACATGTCCGCCATGCATGCAGGAGAAATGGATGCATCCATCTGTGCCCGCAGACTCGCCATATATGAAGAAATCGGCCGCATGTGTCCGGAAAAGGAACTGGTGGATGTCTTCCGTCTGAAGTATGACTATCATAACGCCAAGGTACTGGTGAAGGCCGGTGCTCTGGGAAGCGGAAGTACAGACCTGCTCAGTGATATGGGCCGTGTGCCGGCAGAAAAGCTGGAAAACGCAGTGGAAGAAGCACACTACAGCGAAATTCCGCAGGTTCTGGCAAAGGGAATTCAGGAAGCTCAGGTTATTCTGGCGAAAACCGGAAACTCCCAGGCTGCAGAATTCATCCTGGACCGGGCATATCATAAGGAACTGGAACTTCTGGCGCAGAAGCAGGACAGCACTTTCCTGAAAGGCTATGCAAAGATTCTTATCGACGCGGCCAATCTGGGCGCTGCAGTCCGTACGGTGCGTATGAAGAAGGGAACCGAGTTCCTGATGACGGCTCTGTTTGAAGGCGGTAATGCGTCCGCATCGGCAGTAGCAGATGCAGCACTCAATGGTGATGCTCTGGCAGTACTGTTTACAGCCACTCCGCTGGCAGGTGCAGCAGCTTTGGGTGTGGAAGCCATGAAGGGTGGTTCCATGACAAAATTCGAGCTGGCATGCGATGATGCTGTAACTGCGTACCTGGGCCGTGCGAAAATGATTAGTTTCGGACCTGAAGCAGTGATTGCCTATCTGGCACGTCTGGAAGGAGAAATTACGGCAATCCGTATGATTCTGACAGGACTCCATGCAGGCATCAATCCTGCGGTAATCCGGGAAAGGCTGCGTGATCTGAATGGTTAAAATTGCAGTAATAGGCGGCCGTGAAACCGTACTGGGATTCAAGGCTCTGGGACTGGATGTATTTCCGGTGGAAGATGGTGCAGAGGCAAAACCGCTGCTGCGCCGCCTGGCTCAGGACACGGTGAACACCTACGCCATTATCTATGTGGAAGAAAATCTGGCAGAAGAGCTGGATTCCGAAATTGAAAAATATAAAGACAAAGCAAGACCGGCGATTATTTTAATCCCCGGCAAAGACGGTCCGCTGGGCCTGGGACAGAACGCATTAAGAGCGGCTGTGGAACGGGCAGTTGGATCCGATATCCTTTAATGAAGGAAGGTAAGCGAATGAGCGGAAAAATTTTGAAAGTATCAGGCCCGCTGGTAGTGGCCAGCGGCATGAGCGATGCCAACGTATCTGATATCGTTCGAGTTGGTGAGCAGCGCCTGGTAGGCGAAATTCTGAATATGACCGGCGACAGAGCCTCCATCCAGGTTTACGAAGAAACTTCCGGTATCGGTCCGGGAGCAGTCGTAGAAGCGATGGGTCTGCCTCTGTCCGTAGAATTGGGTCCCGGCATGCTGGAAAACATCTATGATGGTATTCAGCGTCCACTGCCTGAAATGAAGGCACTGTCCGGAGACACCATCAGCAGAGGTATGGATGTACCTGCGCTGAACCGTGAAAAGTTATGGGACTTCGTTCCTGTGGCTGCAGTAGGTGATCAGGTTAAGGCCGGCGATGTACTGGGTACCGTGCAGGAAACCAGTGCCATCAGCCATAAGATTATGGTTCCTAATGGCATCTCCGGTGAAATCGTAAAGATTGAATCCGGACAGCATGTGGTAAGCGATACCATCGCAGTTGTGAAGGATGAAAAGGGCACAGAACATGCTCTGAACATGATTCAGCGCTGGCCGGTTCGTATTCCTAGACCTTATGCACAGAAATTCACTCCATCCCGTCCGATGAACTCCGGTCAGCGTATCATCGATACTCTGTTCCCAATCGCAAAGGGTGGTACAGCTGCAGTACCCGGTCCATTCGGTTCCGGTAAGACTGTAGTACAGCATCAGCTGGCAAAGTGGTCTGACGTAGACATCGTAGTTTACATCGGCTGCGGCGAACGCGGAAACGAAATGACCGACGTACTGATGGAATTCCCTGAACTGAAGGACCCAAGAAACGGCGAACCTCTGATGAAGAGAACCGTGCTGATTGCCAATACATCCGACATGCCTGTAGCAGCAAGAGAAGCTTCTATCTATACCGGTATTACCATCGCGGAATACTTCCGTGACATGGGCTACGATGTAGCAGTACTGGCAGACTCCACATCCCGCTGGGCTGAAGCCCTCCGTGAAATGTCCGGACGTCTGGAAGAAATGCCTGGTGAAGAAGGTTATCCTGCGTATCTGGCATCCCGTATTGCACAGTTCTATGAAAGAGCCGGCGTAGTACAGTGTCTGGGCAGTGACGGCCGTAAGGGCAGTGTAACTGCTATCGGTGCCGTATCTCCTCCGGGCGGTGACCTTTCCGAGCCGGTTGCACAGGCAACCATGCGTATCGTTAAGGTATTCTGGTCCCTGGACTCCAGCCTGGCATATGCGAGACACTTCCCAGCCATCAACTGGCTGAACTCCTATTCCCTGTACGTAGACACTCTGGCTCCTTGGTACAATGAGCAGTTCGGTGAAAAGTACATGGAAAACCGTACACAGACCATGCGTATTCTGCAGATTGAAGAAGAACTGCAGGAAATCGTAAGACTGGTAGGTGTAGACGCACTGAGCCATGACGAACGTCTGCTGCTGGAAACAGCAAAGAGTATCAGAGAAGACTTCCTGATGCAGAACGCGTTCATGGACGAAGACGCATACTCTTCCTATCAGAAACAGTTCCGTCTGCTGGATTGCATCCTGAACTACGACAACCTGGGAAGAGAAGCTATGGCTAAGGGTGCAGACATGAACAAACTGTTCAAGATTCCTGTAAGAGAAAAGCTGGGTTATGCAAAGCTGGCAGACCCTGCGACTTTCGAAGCAGAATATGATAAGATCAATGAAGATATGAAGGCTCAGATTGCAGCCGTTCTGGAGGGAGGCAGAGAAGATGATTAAGGAATATAAGACTATCCGTGAAATCGCCAGCCCTCTGATGGTAGTGGAAGGCGTAGCCGGCGTAAGCTACGATGAACTGGTTGAAATCGAACTGCCAAACGGTGACAAGCGCCGTGGTAAAGTTCTGGAAGTAAATGAAGACAAGGCTGTCGTTCAGCTCTTCGAAGCTGCACAGGGTATCAACCTGGCACAGTCCAAAGTGCGCTTCCTGGGACATCCTCTGGAACTGGCCGTATCCGAAGATATGCTGGGCCGTGTATTCAACGGTATGGGTCAGCCAATCGACGGAGGTCCGGAACTGATTCCGGAAGAATATTTTGATATTAACGGTCTGCCGATGAATCCGGCTGCCCGTGCATACCCTGCAGAATTCATCCAGACAGGTGTATCTGCAATTGACGGTCTGAACACTCTGGTAAGAGGACAGAAGCTGCCGATTTTCTCCGGCTCCGGTCTGCCTCACGCTGCACTGGCAGCGCAGATTGCACGTCAGGCAAAGGTATTGGGCGATAACGAAACCTTCGCTGTAGTATTCGCAGCCATCGGTATCACCTTCGAAGAATCTGAATTCTTCATTCAGGACTTCAAGAAGACCGGTGCTATCGACCGTACTGTAGTATTCTCCAACCTGGCCAACGTCCCTGCGGTAGAACGTATCGCAACTCCTCGTATGGCACTGGCATGCGCAGAATACCTGGCCTTCAAGAAGGGCATGCAGGTACTGGTTATCATGACCGACATTACCAACTACGCAGAAGCACTCCGTGAAGTATCCGCAGCGAAGAAGGAAGTTCCTGGCCGCCGTGGTTACCCTGGTTATATGTATTCCGACCTGGCTACCCTGTACGAAAGAGCAGGCCGCCGTCAGGAAAAGGAAGGTTCCATCACCATGATTCCAATCCTGACCATGCCGGAAGACGATAAGACACATCCAATCCCTGACCTGACCGGTTACATCACCGAAGGTCAGATTATCCTGAGCCGTGACCTGTTCCGTAAGGGACTGGTTCCTCCGATTGATGTACTGCCTTCTCTGAGCAGACTGAAAGACAAGGGTATCGGCGAAGGAAAGACCAGAGAAGACCACTCCGGTACCATGAACCAGCTCTTTGCAGCTTACTCCCGTGGTAAGGACGCTAAGGAACTGATGGCAATTCTGGGTGAATCCGCTCTGTCCGATGACGACAAGCTGTTTGCGAAGTTCTCTGAAAAGTTTGAAAAGCATTACGTGAGTCAGGGCAACACCACTGACCGTACCATCCAGGAAACCCTGGATATCGGCTGGGATCTGCTGAAGATTCTGCCAAGAGCTGAACTGAAGCGTATTAAACCGGAACTGATTGATAAATACATGCCGCAGGATTAATGAGGTGATTTTATGGCAAGCAAAGTCATAACTCCAACCCGTATGGTGCTCAATCAGTACAAAAAACGACTGAAGACAGCACGCAAGGGCCACAAGTTAATGAAGGACAAATGCGACGAACTCCTGCGTCAGTTTATGGATCTGGTCCGCCTGAATAAGGAACTCCGTCTGAAGGTGGAAAAAGGACTCACCGAAGCTTTTGCCTATCAGACCGTAGCATCCGCCATCATGTCTCCGGAAATGATGGAGCAGGCACTGATGTATCCGCGTCAGAGTGTTCAGCTGGAAATGTCAGAAAAGAATATCATGAGTGTAATGGTACCGAAATACGATTTTACCACTGCAAGCGATGACGCAGGTGAAATCTATCCTTACGGTTTTACCATGACTTCCGGTGAGCTGGACGATGCGCTGATGAAGCTGAATGAAGTGTTCCAGGATATGCTGAAGCTGGCGGAAATCGAAAAGACCACCCAGCTGCTGGCTTCCGAAATCGAAAAGACCCGCCGCCGTGTAAACGCGCTGGAGTATGTAATGATTCCGGAACTGGTAGGCAATATCAAGTATATTACCATGAAGCTGGAGGAAAACGACAACGCTACCAAGGTTCGTCTGCTGAAAGTGAAGGAAATGGTTCTGGAAAAGAGCCACGACTTCAAATAATTCAATTAAAACGTAAATCGCTGTTTGGCGATATGAATACCGGCTGGAAGCGGCCGGTATTTTTTTATGCACAAATATGAAATATGTGGTACAATATAACCATCTATGAGCAATTTTCGTTGAAATATGGAAATGGAGAATACGAAATGGAAAAAGGACAGATTTTAGAGTTAAAGATAGAAGATATGAGCAGCGAAGGAGCAGGCATTGGTAAGGCCGACGGATTCGCTGTATTCGTAAAGAATACTGTGGTTGGTGACGTGGTGAAGGCGGAGCTGACCAAAGTGAAGAAGAACTATGGTTTCGGACGTGTCACTGAAGTTGTGGAAGCTTCCCCATGGAGAGTGGAACCGGTTTGTGAGTACTGCGACTCCTGCGGCGGCTGCACTTACGGCAGACTTTCCTATGAAGCCCAGCTGGAGCTGAAAGCCAAGCAGGTACGGGACAAAATCTCCCGTCTCGGCGGTATCGCGGATCCGGAAATGGAACCGATTATCGGCATGGAAGAACCATACAGATACAGAAACAAAGCCAGCATGCCGGTGAGCACCGGGGGCCTGATTACTTTGAAGGGCGGCATCGTAAAGCCGGTACATGAACCAAGAATCGGTTTCTATCAGGCCAAGAGCCACGATGTTGTAAACGTGGATGACTGCCTGCTCCAGTCTGAACCGGCTATGGCAGCGGCGAGAGCACTGCGCCAGTTCATGAAGGAAGACAACATTACATCTTATGACCCACGCTGGGAAAAGGGGCTCATGCGCCACATGATTGTCCGCACAGCAGCGGGAACCGGCGAAGTTATGGTAGTGCTGGTCATCAATGGCAAGGGCATTCCAAACGCAAACAAGCTGGTGGACATGCTGGATGATGCGATTTTCAATGTACCTGTATATGAAGAAGGCCCGCTGGCAGGTGTAGAATTCAACCTGGAAAGTGTGGTTGTAAATATCAATAAAAAGAATACTTCCGAAATTCTGGGTGAAGAATGCATCACCATCGCCGGTAAGCCAACTATCATGGAAGAAGTGGGCGGTCTGCAGTTCGAAATTTCCCCGCTGTCCTTCTATCAGGTAAACAGAGAGCAGATGGTAAAGCTGTATAACAAGGCTATCGAATATGCAGATTTGAAGGGCGGTGAAACCGTTCTCGACCTGTACTGCGGTGTAGGTACCATCGGTCTCTTCTGCGCGGCAGACATGAATGCAAAGAATCCTGACAATCCGGGCCGCGTTCTGGGTATCGAATCCGTCAAGGGTGCCGTTATTGACGCTAATCGTAACGCTGTTGTCAATGGTATCGTAAATGCACGATATGTATGCGGCAAGGCGGAAGAAGAACTGCCGAAGCTGGTAAAGGGTGAAGATCTGAAGGATGAATCCCTGAAGATTACCCAGGCTGATGTAGTCATCCTGGACCCACCAAGAGCAGGCTGTGAAGAGATTCTTCTGGAAACCGTGGTTCAGGTTGCTCCTGAAAAAATCGTTTACGTATCCTGCGACGCAGCAACTCTGGCCCGAGACATCAAGTTCCTGAGCCACAGAGGTTATGAATTCGTGAAAGCATGTCCTTGTGACATGTTCCCTCACACCGCACATTGTGAATGCGTGGCATTATTAAAGAAAAGAGAATTCTAGAGAAGGAAACAGAATTACAAGATACTATGAAGAACTTTATTATCAAAGGAAATATTTGTCATACTCCTACACCGGAAAACCTTGATATACATGAACACGCATACCTTGTCTGCGTTGATGGTGTTTCAAAGGGGATTTTTCAGGAACTGCCGGAAGAATACAGCAGCCTGCCTGTGACAGACTATGGCGATGCGCTTATTTTCCCGGGCATGACAGACCTTCACGTTCATGCGCCTCAGTTTGCATACCGCGGAACGTCTATGGACCTGGAACTGATGGATTGGCTCCACCGCTACACCTTCCCTGAAGAAGCAAAATACAAAGATGCGGATTATGCCGAAAAAGCGTATGGAATTTTTGCAGATGCACTGAAAAAGGGTGCGACCACAAGAGCCTGCATTTTTGCGACCCGTCACAGTCATGCTACGGAAATTTTGATGGAGCTGATGGAAAAAAGCGGAATCATCAGCTATGTAGGAAAGGTAAACATGGACAGGGAAGCCATTGAAGAACTGGTGGAAGAAAGTGCGGAACACTCTGCCGCGGATACCATTTCCTGGATCAAGGCGACAAAAGACCGTTTTGAAAGAACAAAGCCGATTATTACTCCGCGTTTTGTTCCTTCCTGCACCGATGAACTGCTGGATGAACTGAGAAAAATTCAGGCGGACTACGGTGTTCCGGTTCAGTCTCACTTATCCGAAAGCAGGGGAGAAATCAGCCTGGTCGGAAATCTGCGTCCGAACAATGCTTTCTATGGGGATATATACGACGAACACAATCTGTTCGGAAAGAATAATCAGACCGGCGCGCCTGTGAAGACAATCATGGCACACTGTATATGGTCTTCTCCGGAAGAAGTGGAGCTGATGCTCAGCAATGGTGTGTTTATTGCCCACTGTCCTGCCTCCAATATGAATGTATCCTCAGGGATTGCGCCTGTCCGCAGATATATGAAGCGGGGTCTGAATATCGGACTTGGCAGTGATGTTGCAGGCGGACATACGGATTCCATGTTCCGTGCGATGACAGACGCCATTCAGTCCTCCAAAATATACTTCAGACTGATAGACGAGACCTGCAGCCCGCTGATATTCTCTGAAGGTTTTTATCTGGCGACCAAAGGCGGCGGTGCCTTTTTCGGTCAGGTGGGAAGCTTCGAAGAAGGTTACGAATTTGATGCAGTTGTTCTGGATGACAGCATTCTGGTACATCCGCAGGAACTGACGCTGGCTGAACGTGCAGAGCGTGCAGTATACCTGGGGCTGGATGAAAAGGGATTAATCGCCAAGTATGCAGCAGGCAGAAAAGTGATATAAAGGAGATTATTATGAAAACACTTTGTTTATACTACACAAGAACCAATACCACCAAGGCTGCCATGGAAAAACTGGCGCAGCTGCTGGATGCGGATCTGGCGGAATACACTGACGGTAAGGACAGAAGCGGTGTGATGGGCTACATCGGAGCCTGCTTCGTATCTGCGAAAAAGACGAAAGTTACTATTAAAGAGAATATCGACCTGAGTTCCTATGACAGAGTCATTATCGGCATGCCTGTATGGGTGGAAGGGCCATGTGCCATCGGTCGGGCTTTTATCAGCCAGTATAAGGACAGCCTGAAGGGCGAAGTCTACTATGCTGTAACCCATATGGGTAAAGGTACCTATGAGGAAAAAATCAAGGCTATGGACCAGCTGCTGGGACGCCCGTCCTGCGGCCAGATTTCCATGCAGACCAAGGAACACGACTATCTGAAGGATATTGAAGCGTTCGCTGAAAACCTGAAGGCGTAAACCGGAATAAGAATGCCCTTGCACTGTGCAGGGGCATTTGCTATTATGTAGAAAAAAGAAGCAGTAGATAAAAGGAGTTTTACCATGACCATAAAAACAGTTGTATTAAACGGGGACCGCATGAATTATGACGGCCGTCTGGATTTTTCTATTCTCTCTGATGAAGTAAAGGTTTACGAGGAGACTGAGCCGGAGCAGATTCTGGAAAGAATACAGGGATTCGATATTGTAGTGACGAAGGAAATCCCGGTTCCCGGTGATATCATTCGCCAGTTTCCGGAAGAAGTAAAGCTGATCGTGGAAGCAGGCACTGGATATAACAACCATGATTTGGAAGCTATTAAAGAAAAGGGAATCACCCTGTGCAACGTGCCTGCCTACAGTACCGAACGCGTTGCCCACACTGCCATTATGATGATTATGAATCTGAGCTCCTCCATGAGAAAGCAGATGAACATGCTGCATGATAAGGACCGTACCAACTTCACCAGATGCATGCAGGTGGATCATGTGGAAATCAACGGCAAGACTCTGGGCGTTATCGGTACAGGAAACATCGGCCGTGAAGTTATCAAAATCGCGCAGGCACTGGGCATGAAGATTCTGGCCTATGCACGTACGCCAAGGGAAGATGAACCGGGCATTCATTTCGCGGCCCTGGAAGAAGTTCTGGCACAGAGCGATTATCTGACGCTCCATTGCCCATTGAATGCAGATACACGTCACCTTATTAATAAAGAAACTCTGGCTCTCATGAAACCAACCGCATTTATTATCAACACTGCCCGCGGTGCACTGATTGATGAAGCATCACTGATTGAAGCACTGCAGGAAGGACGTATTGCAGGTGCAGGCCTGGATGTGCAGGAAGTAGAACCTCCGGCAGCAGACAATCCGCTCTACGATATGGAAAATGTAATTATCACACCACACATGGGCTGGAGAGGGCTGGAAACACGTCAGCGTCTGGTATCCATTGCAGCAGATGACATTAAGAACTTCCTGGCAGGAACACCGGTGAACGTGATAGTTTAATTCGGAAGCAGAAACAGAAAATCTTGTATGTATTAATAAAATATAATATAATTAGGTATCATTACAGTTTAGCGCGTGAATGAATTAAAGGAGGCAATCGTATGTCAAAACCTGTAGTAGCATTAGTTGGAGCGCTTGACACAAAAGGCGCGGAATATGCATTTTTGAGAGCAAGAATTGAATCAACCGGTGCAGGTGCCCTGTACATTGATACGGGAATATTCGGACCTGCAGAAGGTCTGATACCGGAAGTTCCTGCAGCAGAGGTTGCTCTGGCAGGCGGATGTGCACTGGATGAACTGGCTGCCAAGAATGACCGTGGTTACGCAATGGATGTTATGTGCCGCGGCGTAGAACATATCGTACAGAAACTTTATGCAGAAGGCAAAATCCACGGAATTATCGCTATGGGCGGCGGCGGCGGAACCACAGTTGGTACTGCAGCAATGCGAGCACTTCCTGTTGGTGTGCCAAAAGTTATGGTTTCCACACTGGCCAGCGGGGATGTGAGCAATTATGTGCAGGAATCCGACATTTTAATGATGCCATCCATTGTGGATATCGCAGGCATTAATCGTTTCTCTGCCATGATTCTTTCCAATGCTGCAGTGGCTGTCAGCGGAATGGTTCTTCAGGAAAAGCTGGAAATTGCCGAAGATAAACCACTTCTTGCAGCAACCATGTTCGGTGTAACCACACCATGTGTAACTCACGCGAAGGAAGTGATGGAAAAAGCAGGATATGAAGTGCTGGTATTCCATGCAGTAGGAAGCGGCGGAAAGACAATGGAAAACCTGATCCGCGGCGGATACATTCAGGGTGTTCTTGATATTACGACCACAGAATGGTGCGATGAGCTGGTGGGTGGTATTCTTTCTGCAGGACCGAACAGACTTGAAGCAGCAGGACAGGCCGGTATTCCGCAGATTGTATCAGCAGGGGCTCTTGATATGGTTAACTTTGGTCCGATGGACAGCATTCCTGCTAAATTCGAAGGACGCAATCTGGTGCCGCACAATCCACTCAACACACTGATGAGAACAACTGTGGAAGAAAATATTGAACTGGCGAAGATTATTGCATCCAAGCTGAATAAAGCAACCGGAAAGACCATTTTCCTGATGCCTTTAAAGGGTGTTTCCATGCTGGATGCTGAAGGCGGACCATTCTATGATCCGGCTGCAGACAAAGCATTCCTGGATACTTTGAAAGAAAATCTTTCCGATAACGTGGAACTGATTTTAGTAGATGCACACATTAATGATTCTGCCTTTGCGGAAAAGGCAGCAGAACTTTTAATGCAGAACTTATAAGAGGGGGCGTCAATTATGGCATATACCAGACAAGAAGTCGTAGATAAAATTAAACGTGAAAGCCTTGATTTGGGTAAATCAGTAGTTGCAGCCGGTTCCGGCATCGGTATCTCTGCAAAATTCGCCGAAAAAGGCGGGGCGGATTTAATTGTAATTTATAACTCCGGACGTTACCGTATGGGCGGACACAGTTCCTGGGCAGGATTTCTTCCAATCGGTGATGCCAATGCCATCGTGCTGGAAATGGGAGAACGGGAAGTTCTTCCTGTTGTAAAGGACAAGCCTGTTATCGCAGGCGTATTTCCATCAGACCCGACAAGACGAATGGATTACCTGCTGAAACAGATTAAAGATATGGGATTCTCTGGTGTTATTAACTTCCCTACTGTCGCACTTTTAGAGGGAGATTTCAGAGATAATATGGAATCCACAGGCTTCGGCTGGCAAAAGGATGTGGAACTGACTCGTATGGCCCATGAGATGGATTTGTACACCATGGCCTATGTGTTTACTCCGGAACAGTCTGCCCAGATGGCGGAAGCCGGTATTGACTGTATTGTGGCACATATGGGAAATACAAAGGGCGGCAGTGTAGGTCAGATTGGCGGTGTTTCCAGCCTGGAAGGGGCAGCTGTTCTGACAAAAGAAATTGCAGATGCTGCATGGAAAATCAATCCTGAAATTATTGTTCTCTGCCATGGCGGTCCGATTGCATACCCGGATGATGCTGCGTATGTGATCAAAGAAACCGGTATTCAGGGATTCGTAGGAGCTTCCAGTATGGAAAGACTTCCTGTAGAAAAGCCTCTCATGGAAGCGACGAAAGCATTTAAAGATATTCCAATAAACAAGTAAACATCTGCATTTTGACGGTACATTTCAGCCGCGGTGTTCTGATTGCAATCGGACACCGCGGATTTTTATAAGGTTTCTATACAAGCGGTATACACCTGTTCAATTGATGAATCTTTTGATATAATAAGAAAAAAAGGGGGCATTAAAATGGGTTTGAAGATCAACACCATCATCCATCTTGAGGATGAGGAAAAATTCGTATTATTAAGTGAAACGGAATACGATGGCAGCAGATATTTTCTGGCTATGGGGGTGGATGACGAGAAAGAAGTCATTCCGCAGAAGGTTGCCATCCTGGAGGAACAGACCGAATACGGGGACGGCGGTGAAGAGGAAATCTACGTGGATCGGGTGACCGATCCGGATTTAGTGGTTATTTTGACCGGAATATTGAAAACAGCTCTGTAGAGCTGTTTTTTTCTTGGAGATTTGCGGTTTTTCTACCCATCGGCAAAAACTTGTGCTATAATCTATTTTGGATAAATGTGCAATTACAGGAGGTAAAACACATGACAGAATTATTAGCTCCGGCTGGGAATATGGAGGCGCTGAAGGCTGCCATTGCAGGTGGCTGCGATGCCATTTACCTGGGTATGCAGAAGTTTGGTGCCCGGGCCTATTCTGAGAATTTTGACTATGAGCTGCTGAAGGAAGCGGTGGAATATGCCCACCTTCGCGGCGTGAAAATATATGTAACCATGAATACCATCGTCTTTGAGGCGGAAATGGAGGACATGAAGGCGCAGCTCCACAAGCTGAATGAAATCGGCGTGGACGGAGTCATCGTACAGGACCTGGCTGTATTCGATTATGCAGTGCGTCACTTCGAAGACATGGAAGTGCACTGCTCCACCCAGATGGGGATTGATGACGCCGAAGGAACCATGCTTTGCAAAGAATTAGGCGCAAAGCGTGTGGTTCTGGCACGTGAAACGCCAATCGAGCGTGTAAAGGAAATCAAACGTGTGGTGCAGATTCCGATTGAAATCTTCGTACACGGTGCGCTGTGCGTATCCTATTCCGGAAACTGTCTCATGTCCGGCCTCATCGGTTACCGCAGCGGCAACCGCGGACGCTGCGTAGGCTCCTGCCGTAAGATGTATGAGCTGATTGACAGCCAGACCGGTCAGGTGCTGGGACAGAACTATATCCTGTCCACCAAGGACCTGAACACCATCGACCATATCGAAGATCTGAAGGAAGTAGATTCCCTGAAAATCGAAGGCCGTATGAAGGAACCTGCGTATGTGGCCAATGTGGTTGGAAGATACCGTGCAGCACTGGACGGCAAGGCTACTGCAGAGGATAAGGACAACCTGAAGAAGACTTTCAACCGTACCTATACCTGCGGTTATCTGTTCGGGGAAGAACCGAAGGACATTACCAACGTGCAGCGTCCGAATAACTTCGGTTATGAAATCGGCCGGGTGACCGGCTTCTATAAGGGAATGTATGAAATCACCCTGGCAGAGCTGCTGAACCAGAACGATATCATCCGTATCGACCATGGCGGCGAAGACGTAAACCTGTCCGTAGTACGCCTCTACGACAAGGACGGAAATCTGGTGAACAAGGCAGAAAAGAAGGCCTACATCAAGATTAAGGAAAACCTGTCCAAGGGCGATATCGTTTACAAGACCAAGGACTATTTCTATTATAAAGAACTGGAAGACAAGCTGGAGGGCGAATTCCGTCGCTTCCCGCTGGATCTGAAGGTATATGCATATCCAGGGGCCAACCTGGTTATCGAAGCCGAAGGACTGGGATGCCACTTCCTCTATCAGAGTGAAGAGGTGCTGGAAGAAGCCAAGAACAGCGGAGCTACTTTGGATCAGGTGGCGAAGCAGATGGGCAAGCTGGGTGACACCATCTTTACTCTGGGCCACGTGGAATTCGAAGAACATAACGTGTTCCTGCCGGTAAAGATGCTGAACAATGCCCGCCGTGATATCGTCCAGGCACTGTACGATGCAAAGATTGCATCTCAGAGCAGACGTGAAATCGCAGAAGAAGCGATTCCGGCAAAGGAACCAATCACTTTTGAAGGCAAGGCACCGAAGCTGACCGCTTCCGTGACTACGAAGCAGCAGTACGACGCCTGCAGAGCTGCAGGAATCGAGACCATATATTTTGGGGAGAATATCGTAAGAAGAAATCAGGTACAGTACGGACCTCGTGAAGGCCAGCTGCTCATCGGCGGCTACGGCGGCATTCAGGCTTACAAGGATACCAACCCGTTTGTGACAGACTATTCTCTCAATGTGGTGAACGCAGCCAGCTGCTACGAACTCCACAGACTGGGGGCAGAACGTGTAACCCTGTCCTATGAACTGAACCGTACCCAGATTGGCGAAATGATTGATGCATATCATGAAGCCAATGGCGGATATCCGGCACTGGAAATGATTGTGTACGGCCGTGCGCCGCTGCTGTTCACCAAGTACTGCCCTCTGAAAAAGATGGGCAAGTGCGGTACCTGTCAGACGAAGCAGTATGAAATACGCGATGAATACGGCAGCTTCCCGGTTCTTTCCCATGAAGACCTGAAGAATGACAACTGTGCCACTACCATCCTCAACGGCAAAATTCTCAATCTGCTGGATGAGCTGCCGGAACTGAGCCAGCTGGGCGGCATGCAAGGCTTCAGACTGAACTTCACCATTGAAACACCGGAAGAAGTAACCAGGGTTGTGAAGGCAGCACAGAAGAAACTGGCCGGACAGTCAGACAAGCCGGTATTCAATCAGAAGACCGACACCCGCGGACATTACAATAAAGAAATTATCTAGAAACGAGGACAAGTGAAATGATAAAAGTAGAAAATCTTTCCTATGGCGTTCCCGCGAAAGAATTATATAAAGACATTTCCTTCACTGTGGAAGCAGGCAGCCACTGCGTTCTGATCGGAAGCAACGGCACCGGCAAATCCACTCTGGTGGACATGATCATGGACACAGAAAAGTATCTCTATGACGGCAAAATCATCAAGGCACCGGAGTGCCGTATGGGTTATGCCAGCCAGTTCTCTGTACGTGACAAGAACCAGGAACGTACTGTATTCGAGTTCCTGGCTCAGCGTTTCATGGAAAACCAGGCTGAAATTGCTGCAGTCTGTGAAGAAATGGCTACAGCAGAGGATATGGACGAGGTATTTGGACGTTATCAGGCTCTGCTGGATCTGAACGAAGCCATGGACGGGGACAATTACGAAAGCAATATTCATAAGCAGCTTTTTGTGGCCGGAATGACAGATTTGGCGGAAACACAGGTTTCCCAGATCAGCGGCGGCGAATACAAGATTCTGCAGATTATGCGTGAAATGCTGCTGGCACCAAACCTGCTGATTCTGGACGAACCGGACGTGTTCCTGGACTTCGGCAACCTGAACAGCCTCTGCCAGCTGATTAATAACTATAAGGGTACCATTCTGGTAGTAACCCACAACCGTTACCTGCTGAACCACTGCTTCAACAAGATTCTTCATCTGGAAGACACCGATCTGCAGGAATTCGAAGGCAGCTACAGCCAGTACCGCTGCGCACAGCTGTCTGAAAAGCTGAAGCTGAAGCTGCAGAATATCGAAGAACAGGAAGAAATCGCACGTACCGAAGAGATGGTTGCCATCCTGAGAAAGCGTGCAACGCTCATGGTAAACCCTGTTATCGGCAGTGCCGTAAATGCCAAGCAGTCCCAGCTGGACCGCCTCATTGCACGCCAGATTAAGGCACCGTTCATCGAAGTCCGGGAGCCACAGATCGTGCTTCCGGAAGTGGAAGCAGCTGAGGATGCAGCTGCAGAAGCCGCAGACGAGCTGGCCGCTAAGACCATTCTCTCCGTGGGCAAGTATCAGGTAGAGTTCGACAAAGAACTGCTGCAGGATGTTTCCTTCGAAGTGATGGAAGGCGAAAAGGTTGCAATCGTAGGCGCCAACGGAACCGGTAAGACAACTCTGATTAAGGATATTCTGAAGGGTGGCCATGACGCAATCCACATCGCAGAAGACGTGAAGTATGCCTGCCTGTCTCAGCTCCAGGGTGAAACATCCGATGCGGAAAAGACTGTATACCAGACCATGCAGGATGCAGGCTTCGGCTCCAGAACAAGTATCGCGGAATACCTGGCAAAATATCTGCTGCCGGCTGATGTGCTGGATCAGAAGGTTTGTCAGCTGTCAGGCGGTGAACAGAACCTGCTGCAGATTGCCATGGTAGCAGCTTCCGGAGCGGAATTCCTGATTCTGGACGAACCGACCAGCCACCTGGATATTTATGCGCAGATGGCACTGGAACGTGCAATTACCGAGTATAAGGGAACTGTACTCATGGTAAGCCATGACTTCTACCTGGTGGCAAACAGTGCGGACTATGTACTGCTGGTGGAAGACAACACCGTAAGAAGAATCCGTGCGAGAAACTTCCGTAAGATGGTTTACGACAAGTACTTCGATCAGAAGTATCTGGAAATCGACCGTAAGAAGCAGCAGCTGGAAGAAGACATCATGCTGGCTTTCAAGAATGAACGTTATGTAACGGTAGATAAACTGATTGGACAGCTGGAGGAACTGAATGAAAAATAGGGACATGAAGAAGAAATTCAGAATCCTGGCCCTCGGTTCCTTTATTCTGGCAATCGCCATCTTTCTGTTTACATTTCAGATATTCCATCATCTGACACCGGAGATGACATTTTCACCGGAACGGCTGGCAGAGCCGGGAAAACCGTTTATTACACTTCTCTTTGGAGTGTGGGGAACCTTTTTCCTTTTCTGCAGTGTCATCAGTCTGGTGATAGGTGCTGTGTTTTTCTAAAATGAACGAAAAAATGGGACTGCTGTTTTCGGCAGTCCTGTATTTTCTCGGTTTTACTTATGATATAACAATACAATGAAAATCAAGGAGGAATCTGCCATGACTGATACATTAAACCGTCTCCCGCTGATTGGGGACAAAGCACCGGCCTTCAAGGCTCTGACTACAACCGGAACTGTTCATTTCCCTGAGGATTATGCGGGCAAGTGGGTGCTTTTCTTCTCCCATCCGTCTGACTTCACACCGGTGTGCACCACTGAATTTATGACACTGGCATCCATGAAGGATGAATTCGCGGAGCTGAATGTGGAACTTCTTGGCCTGTCCGTAGACTCCCTGTATTCTCACATCGCATGGATCCGTAAGATTGAAGAGTTTGAGTGGAAGGGCATGCAGCGGATGAAGATTGACTTCCCGGTGATTGCAGACCTGAATACCAAGGTTTCCACCATGTACGGCATGCTGCAGCCAAATGTATCCAGTACACAGGCAGTACGCGCAGTATTCCTTATCGACCCACAGGGAATCATCCGGTCTATCACATACTATCCGCTGACTACAGGCAGAAATTTTGCTGAGATTAAGAGAATGATTCAGGCCATCCAGAAGTCCGACGAAGTGCATATGTCCACTCCGGCTGGCTGGCAGCCTGGTGATGACCTGATTATTTCCACACCGATTACGGTGGAAGAAGCAGCAGCCGGCATGGCATCTGCATCAGAAGACGAATACGCGCTGGACTGGTTCCTGCGCTTTAAGAAAGATAAATAATTCAAGAAAGAGGAAAGAATGAAATACAGCGAATCAAATGTAGATAAAAAGATTTTGCGGAGTCTGGAGGAAATGGGCTTCGTGGATATGACACCGATTCAGGAACTGGCCATTCCGGCACTGATGGAAGGCCAGGACATTATCGGCCAGGCTCAGACCGGAACCGGAAAAACGGCGGCCTTCGGTATTCCTATGATTGAAGCGGTGGATAATCACTGCAAGGGCATCCAGGGACTGGTGCTCTGTCCGACCCGTGAGCTGGCTATCCAGGCTGCAGGCGAGCTGAAAACCATGGCAAAATATATGCCTTGGGTGCGTATCGCGCCGATTTACGGCGGCCAGGACATCGTACGTCAGTTCCAGCGTCTCCGCGGACCGGTTTCCATCGTAGTAGGCACACCGGGCCGTATCATGGACCACATGCGCCGTGGTACATTGGTATTTGACAATCTGAAGATGCTAGTGCTGGACGAAGCCGATGAAATGCTGAACATGGGCTTCAAAGAAGACATCGAAACCATTTGCAGGGAACTGCCGGAAGACCGTCAGACTGCACTGTTCTCCGCAACCCTGCCGGAAGAAATTCTGGACATTGCTGATGAATTCCAGAAAGATGCACGTATGGTACGTGTAAAGAATAAGGAACTGACTATTCCGCTGGTACTGCAGAGCTACTATGTGGTAAAGGGCAGAGAAAAGGATATTTCCATCTGCCGTCTTATCGACTACATGTCACCGAAGCGTGCTCTGATTTTCTGCAATACCAAGCGTAAAGTAGATGAGCTGACTCTGGTTCTGAAGTCCAAGGGATATTCTGCAGAAGCACTGCATGGTGACCTTTCTCAGCATCAGAGAGAGCGTGTTATGAACCTGTTCCGCGGCGGCAATCTGGAACTGCTGCTGGCTACTGACGTGGCAGCCCGCGGTATCGACGTGGACGACGTGGACATGGTATTCAACTATGACATGCCGCAGGATATGGAATACTATGTTCACCGTATCGGCCGTACAGGCCGTGCCGGAAAGAGCGGTCAGGCCATTTCCCTGATTACATCCCGGGAAAAGTACAAGATTGACTCCCTGGAAGAATACTGCCGTACGGAAATCAAGCGTCAGGAGATGCCGTCTGCAGGCAGTGCCATGGCCAAGAAGGCTTACCGCTGCGTGGAAGACGCGGTGGCATATTGTGTGGATAAAGACGTGGACATGGATCCATATATGCGTGTAGTTTACAAAAAGTGTGTGGAACTGCAGATTGACCCACTGGTGGCAGCTGCTGCATTCCTGCGCCAGAATCTGGGCGAAATCGAAGTGGAAGTAGGCGAAGACGAGGAAGAACGCAAGCCTCGCAGAGGTGACCGCAGATCCCGCGAAGGCGGTGACGGCAGCAAGCGTTCCGGAAAGAACCGCCGCGACCAGCATGACACCCGCAAGCCTCGCGAAGAAAAGAAGCCTTCCCGCACCAAGCAGGAAAAGAAAGAAAAGAAGGCGAAAAAAGAAGCCAAGGCTGCGAAGAAGAGTGAGAAAAAAGTAAAGAAAAGCAAATAGGCAATGAAAAAAGAGCTGTTCCGTGAGGACAGCTCTTTTCGTATGTGTTTTTACTTCAGCTCTTCCAGCATCTTGCAGATGAAGTCGTACATCTTCTGCATGGATGGGATGTACAGGTCTTCGGAAGTGGTGTGTGCTCCGTGGGAAGTAGGTCCGATACCGATGGCTTCCACTTCTCTGCCGCATTCCTGAATCTTCTGAATCAGGGCGCCGGTTTCCAGCTGGCCGTGGGTCAGCTGCAGAATTGGCTTCTTTCCGAAGAGTTCTTCGTAGATGGCTGCGGACTGTACCAGCAGCTGGGAGTCAGGGTTGTAGCCCCAGGATGCTGCCTTTGCAGACAGGATATGCTCGCCGCCAACCAGCTCGATGATGGTCTTTACCTTACGGATCAGTTCGTCATGGAAGTGATCGGTGTTGCTGCGGATCAGAGTGCTCAGCACAACCTTGTCTTCGTGAGTGCGGATGTTGCCCATGTTCAGGGAAGATTCCACAACGCGTTCAGCAGGGTTCAGCCAGGTAACCACGCCGTTTGGATGTACGTCCAGCAGCTTCAGGAGCGCATCCTTAGCGGTCAGCGCACGTGCTTCTGCAGGTGCGTCCATGGTGGATGCGGTCAGCTTGAAGTCCGGATCGATGTCACGGTACTTTCTGTCCATAATCACAGCAAAATCAGCAACGAAAGCCTTTACTGCTTCTTCCTGTGCCTTTGGTACTGCGATTTCGGCATCTGCCCACTTGGCGATAACGTTTGTCTGGTTGCCGCCTTCAATCTTCAGCAGCTGCATGTCAAACTTACCGTCAATCAGAGTCAGCAGTTCGCCCATCAGCTTCACGCAGTTGATGCTGCAGTTGTTGATGTCGATGCCGCTGTGGCCGCTGATTGCATCTGCCATCTGCAGCTTCAGGAATGCATATTCAGCAGGACTTTCCAGTGCGGTCCAGCCGGTTGGCAGAACGGCAGTATTTTCGCTGCTGCCGCCGCAGGAGGTCAGAATCAGTTCGTCATCATGGTAGTCGATACCGATCATGTACTTGCCCTTCAGCAGGTTGCCGTCGATGTTTTCTGCACCTGCAAAGGTGGTTTCTTCTTCTACGGTGAAGACTACCTGCAGCATAGGGTGTTTCAGGCTGTCATCGTCCAGAACTGCCAGAGCCAGAGCCATGGCATGAGCGTCGTCGGAACCCAGAGTCGTACCGTGGGCACGCACATAATCACCATCGATGTACATTGGAATCGGATCCTTTGCAAAGTCGATTTCAATGCCCGGGTCCGCCACGCAGACCATATCCAGATGACCCTGCAGGATTACGCCCGGACGGTCTTCATAACCTGGAGTTGCAGGCTTTTCGATGATAATATTGTTGAACTGATCCTGAATTACAGAAAGGCCGCGGTCCTGTGCGAACTTCACACAGTAGTCGCTCAGTTCCTTTTCGTTTCCGCTTTCGTGCGGAATGGATAATACTTCTTCAAAGAAATGGAACACTCTTTTCGGTTCCAGATGTCCTAAAATTTTTCCCATATTGTACTCCTGTAAATAAGAATATTGATGTATCCATTTTACAGGGGAAAAGGGGCAAATGTCAACTTGAAGAATTTCCGCTGCTGCAGTAAAATAAAGGAGAATAATGATGAAGAAAGGCTGGTGTAATAAAAATGAACCGGTTTAAAAATGTATTTCAGGAAGGCTCGGGATTTCAGGTATTTCTGCTTTCCGTACTGATGACAGGGCTGTCCTATGGATTATATAAAGGGATGATGGACAATTTCCTCGCGGAAGTGGTAGGCATGAGTGAAATGGGCCGTGGCGTGACCGAATTTTTCCGGGAACTGCCCGGGATTCTTATGGTCTTCATTCTGGCGGTATTCTATATGCTGTCGGCTGAAACCCTGTATAAGGCGGGGATGGTCATCATCCTGGTTGGTATGGTGATGATTTCTGCACTGCCGCCGACACAGGTTCTGGCTACACTGTCCATCTGCATCTTTTCTCTGGGGGACCACATTCAGATGGGGATGAAAAATACTCTGACTCTGAAGTATTCCAAAACAGGCCATGGCGGTGAAGCATTGGGGGCGCAGAGTGCTGCCAACCAGATTGGGACACTGGCCGGCTATCTGGTTATTGTAGCTGCTTTCTCGCTGTTCGCCGGCAGCAGTACGAGTCTGTACAAACCGTTTTTCTGGGTTTCCACCGCCCTTGCCGCAGTGGCCATGATCTGTGCATTCCGTGTGACCGGCCAGAGTGAGACCGATAAAAACAAGAGCCGTTTCTATTTCCATAAAAAATACACGAAATACTATATGCTGGAGATGTTCTATGGCGCCCGCAAGCAGGTGTTCTTTACCTTTGGACCATATGTACTGATCCTGTTCTACGGGGCTGATGCGGCCATGATCAGCCTGCTTTTTGCGGTGTCTGCTGTGACCTGCTTCTTTGCATCACCGATTGTAGGAAGAATCATTGACCGGCTTGGATACAAGGTCGTCATGGTGGCAGATACTCTGATTCTGGTGATTGTATGTTTCTTCTACGGATTCGCCCATCATATCTTCCCGATGGAAGTGGCATTTATTGTCTGCTGCATCAACTATATTCTGGATTCTGTGATTTCGCTGGCATCCATGGCGGCGAATGTATATGTGCAGGATCTGACTGACAATGTGGATGAAGTGAAGGCAACCCTCTCCACAGGAGTATCCATCAATCATGTGATTACAATCTTTATCGCGCTTTTCGGGGGCTGGATCTGGAAAGCACTGGGTATCGAGCTGCTGTTTATCATCTCGGCGGTGCTGGGACTTGCCAACAGTGCTTATGCTGCTACCATTAAGCCGCGGCAAAATGTCTAGAAAAGAGGTGTGTGTATGAGCAGAATTTTGAAGGCAATTCATCCGGAGACCTGCACCATTATGACATCTTTTTTAAGGGGAAGACCATGGAAGCACGTGCTTCTCTGGATGGAACTCTTGCTGCCTGGCGTTCGCAGACCGGAAGTATTTTCTTCGGTGATAATGAAGAACACTATTTCGCATGGCTGCCGGCAGTACCGGAAGGACAGATGACCGCAGATGTAACCTATGAAGGAGGTCAGCTGCATCTTGAAGGCAGTGGATATCATGACCACAACTGGGGCAATATTTCCATGCTGAAACTGATGCACCACTGGTACTGGGGACGTGCCAAAATCGGTGACTACAAGGTGATTTCTGCCTGGATTACGGGAGCGGAAAAGTACGGGTACAAGGATTTTGATGTATTCCTGCTGGTAAAAAATGACCAGGTTCTGGGTGACAACCGGAACCATACTCTCCGTTTCGTACCGGAGGATGAATACATCGATGACTATACCGGCAAACCGGTCTACGGAAAGGTTGCTTACGAATATACCACCGAAGATGGCCAGCTGTACCGCATTACTTATGCACGCAAGGGTGATATCAACAAGACTCGATTCATCGATGAACTTCACAATCCTCTGCTGAAACTGGGCGCAAAACTGATTGGATTTGACGGCGGCTACCTCCGTTTCGAGGGGGAAGCCTCCGTGGAACGGATTGAAAACGGTCAGGTTGTGGAACGGGCCGTGGAACCGTCTGCAGTATGGGAACTGATGTACTTCGGCAAGGCAGGTGCAGACAATCAGAATGCCCGCGTGGAGAAGAAGACAGAAACTTAAATAATTCGACAAACAGGAAGCAGGTTTTATAGCCTGCTTTTTTTTTTTATGGTATAATGAGGAAAAGTCTGAAAGGACAGAGGTGATACCATGAACGATTACATGAAAACCGAGGGAATCTTATACAGGCCGCCGGCAGAGGCCAATACCTTTCTGTTGCAGGTGACAGCGGGCTGCACACACAATGCCTGCCGCTTCTGCAATATGTACCGGGATAAGCCGTTTCATCTGATTGATGAGGATATTCTGAGGAAGAATCTGCAGGAAGAAAAGAGGGTCTGTGACATATATGGACGCTATCATAAACGGGCATTCCTCATGGACGGAGACGTGTTCAGTCTGTCCGCAGACAAACTGGAAGAAAAGTTGGAGTTCATACGCCGATACATGCCGTCTATTGAAACCTTCAGTATGTATGCAGCTGTCCGCAGTATTAAGAATAAAACAGATGCTGACCTGGAGCGTCTAAAGGACCTGGGCGTAAACGATCTGTACATCGGCTACGAAACTGGTCTGGACGATGTGCTGACTTTCATGAACAAGGGAACCACCTTACAGGATAGCCTGGAGCAGGCACAGCGCCTGAACGATGTGGGAATTCACCACAGGGCATTGTTCATGCTGGGTGTGGCCGGCAAAGGCCGGGGCGAAGAAAGTGCACTGGCTGCAGCTGATCTGGTGAACAGAATAAAGCCGGACATGGCGCGGTTCATTACCATGACCGTATTCCCGGATACACCGCTTGCCGAAGATGTGGCAGCAGGACGGTTTGTGGAAGCCGGGGAACTGGAGATTTTGATGGAAGAACGGACGGTGCTTGAAAACATTCAGCTGCCGGAAACCCATTTCTGGGCCAGCCACGTGCTCAACTCCATCCCGCTGATGGGATATATCGGTAAGGACCGTGAATGGATGCTGAAGCGGCTGAACCGAAGCATCGATGATTTCGACGAAGAGAAATTTAAAAAGACATTCAAGAGAACACATTTATAGCCGCGTAAGCTGCGGAAAGGAGATATAGATATGCATCTTACACCGAAAGAACAGGAAAAACTCATGCTCCACATGGCCGGAAATCTGGCGAAGGAGCGTAAAGAAAGGGGCCTGAAGCTGAACTATGTGGAAGCCCTGGCATACATCAGTTCCGAACTGCTGGAACTGGCCAGAGACGGAAAAACCGTGGTTGAACTCATGAGCCTGGGAACAAAGATTTTGACCGGAGACGATGTAATGGCAGGCGTTGCTGACATGCTGGACGAAGTACAGGTTGAGGCAACCTTCCCTGACGGCACCAAGCTGGTGACCGTACATAATCCGATTCAGCAGGCAGCACCGTGTGCGAAGATTGGTGAAGTAACACCGGCTGACGGAGAAATTATTTTAAACGAAGGTAAAGTTACTGCAACTGTAGTTGTAGCGAACAAGGGTGACCGTCCGGTACAGGTAGGCTCCCATTACCACTTCTTCGAAGTGAACCGCTGCCTTGATTTTGACAGAGAAAAGGCCTTCGGCTTCCATCTGGATATTCCATCCGGTACTTCCGTCCGTTTTGAACCGGGCGAAGAAAAGGAAGTGCAGCTGGTAGCTATGGGCGGCAGCAGAATTGTTTATGGTCTCAATGACCTGACCTGTGGCTCCGCTGCAGAAGATGCAGCCGCAGCCATGGAAACTGCCAAGGCAAAAGGTTTCGTGAAATAAGGAGGGACTGAAGAATGAGTTTTAAGATTTCCGGCAGCAAGTACGCTGCAATGTTTGGTCCCACTACAGGGGACAAGATAAGATTGGCAGACACCAGCCTGATTATTGAAGTGGAAAAAGATTACACCGTATACGGTGATGAATGTAAATTCGGCGGCGGCAAGACACTCCGTGACGGTATGGGCCAGTCCGTAAAGACCACCAGCGCTGACGGCGACCTGGATCTGGTTATCACCAATGCTCTGATTGTCGACGCGGTGTCCGGCATCATCAAGGCTGACATCGGTATCAAGAAGGGCAAAATCGTGGGAATCGGCAAAGCCGGCAATCCTGACATCATGGATGGTGTTACACCTGGTATGACTGTTGGTGCTTCCACCGAAGCTATCGCCGGTGAAGGCAAGATTATCACAGCCGGTGCCATCGACACCCACATTCACTATATCACACCGGCACAGATTGACTGTGCCCTCTTCAGCGGCACCACCACCATGATTGGCGGCGGTACCGGTCCTGCAGACGGCACTAATGCGACCACCTGCACACCTGGTCCATGGAACATCCGCAAGATGCTGCAGGCATCCGACGACTGTCCGATGAACCTGGGCTTCCTGGGCAAGGGCAACTGCTCCGCAGAAGAACCGCTGATCGAGCAGATTAAAGCCGGTGCCATCGGTCTGAAGATTCATGAAGACTGGGGTGCAACTCCGGCTGCCATCGACCACTGCCTGAACGCAGCAGATCAGTATGACGTACAGGTGGCAATCCACACCGATACCTTAAACGAAGGCGGCTGCGTGGAAGACACTCTGGCAGCAATCAACGGCAGAACTATTCATACATACCATACAGAAGGTGCCGGCGGCGGACATGCACCGGACATCATCAAGGCAGCGGCAGAAGGAAATATTTTGCCGTCTTCCACCAACCCAACCATGCCGTTTACCGTGAACACTCTGGACGAACATCTGGACATGCTCATGGTATGCCATCACCTGGATAAGAAGATTCCGGAAGACGTGGCTTTCGCTGATTCCAGAATCCGTCCGGAAACCATCGGTGCAGAAGACGTGCTCCATGATCTGGGCGTATTCAGCATGATGAGCTCCGACTCTCAGGCTATGGGCCGTGTAGGTGAAGTGATTACCCGTACATGGCAGGCAGCAAGCAAGATGAAGGAAGAACGCGGCGCTCTGCCGGAAGATGAAGGCAAGGGCAATGATAACTTCCGCGTGAAGAGATATATCGCCAAGTACACCATCAACCCTGCCATCACACACGGTATTTCTGAATACGTAGGTTCTGTGGAAGAAGGCAAGTATGCCGATCTGGTAATCTGGCAGCCTGCATTCTTTGGGGCGAAGCCGGACCTGATTCTGAAGGGCGGCATGATTGTGGCTGCAAAGATGGGCGATGCCAACGCTTCCATTCCAACCACACAGCCAATCATGTACCAGCGTATGTTCGGTGCCATGGGCGGTGCCAGAATGGAAACCTGCTTCACCTTCGTATCTCAGGCAGCAATGGATGCAGATATTAAGACTGCTTATGGTCTGCAGAAGACTCTGCTTCCTGTAAAGAACTGCAGAAACATCGGTAAGAAGGACATGGTGCACAATGACGCTACACCTGTGATTACCGTGGATCCGGAAACTTACAAGGTGACCGTAGACGGTGAACACGTTTACTCCAAGCCGGCAGAAAAGCTGCCGCTGACCCAGCTGTATCACCTGTTCTAAGGGTGCAGCCACAGGAGGAATTCGATTATGTTATGCGAAAAGATTTTAGGTAAATTAGAAGAAATGGATGTGAAGGGCCGCCGGGTGGAATACGTGGAAATCGAGTGGCACGAAGCATTCAAGAAAATACACAGAAAAACAAGTGATCAGGGCACAGACATCGGCATCCGCATGGATGACAGTGTACTGTCCAGAGGTCTGTTCCAGGGAGATGTGATTTATGCAGATGAAGAAGTGGTGGTTGCTGTCAGCACACCGCCTTGCGAAGTCATCGAAATTTCCCTGACACCTGGCCACGATATGATGGCAGCTAAGGTATGCTACGAAATCGGCAACCGTCACGCACCTCTCTTCTGGGGTGAAAACGGCACCTATATCACCATTTACGATGAGCCAATGATGGCAATGGTGACCAAGATTCACGGTGTCCGTGCAGAGAAGAAGCTGGCCAAGCTGGACTTCGACAAGCGGATTTCTGTAGCCATCCACAATCACCACCACTAAAAGACCGGAGGCAGCAATGTCAGAAAAACTCTTTTATCTTCTCCAGGTCAACGACGCACTCTTTCCCATCGGCGGGTATTCCCACTCCCAGGGGCTGGAAACCTATATTCAGAAGGGCATCGTCCGTGACGAACAGACTGCAGAAGAATATATTGAAAGCAAGCTGAAATGGTCCATGACCTATACAGACCTGCTGGCGGTCAGACTGTGCTGCGAGGCGGCAGAGAAGGGCAATCTGGAGGCCATTCTCCAGGTGGAATCCATTCTGGAAGCATCCAGACTCCCGGCCGAGCAGCGTGACGCATCGAAGAAGATGGGTTCCCGCTTTGTGAAGACCGTGGAAAAGCTGGGAATTCCGGAGCTGGCGGAGAGCATCTTCCGTCAGTACCTGGACGCACGCAAAGGCCGTGGCGTGAACCACTGCTGCGTGTACGGCGTGTTTTGCGGGGTGATGGGAATTGGGATCAATGAGACTCTGTCTCACTACCTCTACTCCCAGACGTCGGCCATGGTGACCAACTGTGTGAAGACTATCCCGCTGAGCCAGACCTCCGGGCAAAAAATCCTCTCCGGCTGCTTCGGCCTTTTCGGGGAGATTCTGGACCGGGTGATGGGGCTGAGGGAGGAAGACCTGTGCCTGTCGGCACCGGGATTTGATGTGCGGGGCATGCAGCATGAAACCCTGTACTCCAGAATTTATATGTCATAAGAAACGAGGAAATAATTATGTCCTATGTAAAAATCGGTGTAGCCGGACCGGTTGGATCCGGCAAGACAGCGCTGATTGAGGCACTGTCCAGAAAAATGGCCGGTACATACAGTCTTGGTGTTATTACCAACGACATTTATACCAAGGAAGACGCGGAATTCCTGGCGAAGAACAGCGTCCTTCCTGTAGACCGGATTATCGGTGTAGAAACCGGTGGCTGCCCTCACACTGCCATCCGTGAAGATGCTTCCATGAACCTGGAAGCAGTGGATGAAATGATGGAAAACTTCCCGGACATCCAGATTCTCTTTATCGAAAGCGGCGGGGACAACCTGTCTGCTACTTTCAGTCCGGAGCTGGTGGATGCAACCATTTTCGTAATCGATGTGTCCGGCGGCGACAAAATCCCGCGTAAGGGCGGTCCGGGAATCACACGTTCCGACCTGCTGGTCATCAACAAAATCGACCTGGCTCCATACGTTGGCGCCAGCCTGGAAGTGATGGACCGTGACTCCCGCAAAATGCGCGGAGAAAGACCGTTTATCTTCACCAACATCCGCGGCGGTGAAAACGTAGACGCAGTAGTGGAATGGATTCAGAAAAACGTACTGCTGGAAGGAATGTAAACCATGAATCAGTTTGGTAAGGTATCCGGAGTTAAGCTCCGGGCCGGACTTAGCGGGGGACGGACAGTTCTGACGGATGTGTCCTTCACCGCACCATATAAGATTATGAAACCCTTCGAAAAGCCGGATGGCGGCATTCAGGTGATGCCTTTATGTGCGTCAGCCGGAATCATGAGCGGCGATCTGCAGCAGTTTGATTATCAGGTGAAGGAAGGGGCAAACCTGGAACTTCTCTCCCAGTCTTTTGAGAAGATTCACCGGATGGAAGAGGGAAGCGCAGCACGAACCGTTTCGGCTCACGTAGCGAAAAATGCCTGCCTGTCCTATTATCCCCAGCCTGTAATACCATTTGCAGGTTCTGCCTTTGACTGTACCATGGAGATTCACCTGGAGGATGCAAGCAGCAGACTGTTCCTCATGGATATTCTGTCCTGCGGACGTGCAGTCAGCGGAGAAAGGTTTGCTTACCGGAGATTTTCTTCCAGAGTATCTATCTGGCGGGGCGGGGAACTGATTTACCGGGATAACTGCCGTTATGAACCGGAGGCCATGGCTATGGAGGGCCTGGGCATGTATGAAGGATTCAGTCATATGGCCAATATCTTTCTGACAGTGCCGGATTCAGCCGGAGGCAGAGAAATGCTGGATGAAATCCGTGCTTTGCTGGAAGAGGCTGCAGACTGCGAAGGCGGTGTGAGCCTGACAGCCAGCGGAGACCTGGCTGTGAGAATCCTGGGAAACCGGGCGCAGAAACTGCAGAATCTGGCAGAAGAAATTAAAAAGAAATGGGAGGTATTCCTGTGAAAGAAATCGATTTATCCGTCCTTGATATGTTCAAGGGCAAAGGCCGCAACCCGCAGCGCATCGATGCACTGATGAGCGAACTGGAGCGGATCTGGAAGGAACATCCCGATACCCGCCTGGGACAGCTTCTGGTAAGCTGCGTGGATGGGGATGCAGACAAACTGTTTTATATGGAAGATGAAGCCCTGCTGGAAAAACTGCGGGAACGCTTTCCGGCAGCTGAATAAATAACAAGCATATCACAAGGAGGAGATTCACTATGGCTAAAGTACACATTGAAAGCGTACGCGAACTGGTTGAAAAGGCCGGTTATATCCGCCGTCAGCTGGCACTGGGCGTGCGCCGTATCGGCAACGTGCACATCGGAGGTCCAATGTCCGCAACCGATGCTGCAGTAGCGATCTACTATAAGTATATGGATTTTGATCCGGACAAACTGGATGATCCAAACAGAAATCAGTTTATCCTGAGTAAGGGCCACAACGGTATCCTGCTCTACACAATTTTCTGCGATATGGGTATGTATGACTGGGATCTGCTGCTGGATACATATAATACCATCGGCAATCCGTTCGGTGCACATCCAAACAGAAAGCATGTAAAGGGCATCGAAGTTTCCACAGGTTCCCTGGGCCACGGCCTGTCCTGGTGCTGCGGTATCGGCCACGCAAACCGGACAAAGGGCATTAAGTCCCGCATTTTCTGTATGCTGGGTGACGGGGAAATGGAAGAAGGTTCCAACTGGGAGGCAATCCTGTATGCTGCATCCAAGAAGCTGGATAACATCGTAGCGGTTGTAGACTTCAACCACTGCTCTGCAGCTTTTGAAACAGGCGAAAACATCCGCTGGGGCGAAGAAGGCGGTCCGGAAGGCATGGCCAACGCATTCCGCGCATTCGGCTGGAATGCAACTGTCATCGACGGTACCAAAATGGCCGAAATCGATGCAGCACTGGCAGCCCTGCCGGAAGTAACCCTGAACGGCAAGCCAAACTGCATCATCTGCAGCACCCAGAAGGGTCAGGGCGTCAAGTTCATGGAAGAACGTCCGTCTGCATGGCACATCGGCGGTTTCTCTGATGAAACTCTGGCAGAAACCCTGGAACTGATTGATGCGTACACTAAGGAAAGATTAGCGGAGGTGGAATAAATGGGTGGTTTTACTTTTTGCTGCGGTGACTTCGTTAACATGATGGATGCCAAGGGCACCGTGACAGCTGAAATTCTGGAAATGATCGAGGACGATCCTCGCGTTTGCTATATTAACTCTGACAGTACTGTAGGCCGTGTGGCCGAGGCTATGAAGAAGTATCCTGACCGTGTGCTGGACACCGGTATTCAGGAAATGAACATGGTAACAGTGGCAGCAGGTCTGGCAAAGGAAGGTTTCATTCCGTTCGTACAGACTTTCGGTCCGTTCCTTTGCGTCCGTGCACTGGACCAGATTCACAACGACGTTTGCTACAATGACTTCCCGGTAAGACTAATCGGTACCCATGCGGGCCTGTCCTCCGGCTATGGTCCGACCCATAACACCATCATCGAGTTTGGTATCATGAATGCACTGCCGAACATGACCATGGTAGCGCCTTGCGATGCCAACCAGGCAAAGAAGCTGCTCCGGGCGTCTTTAGACTATCCGGGTCCGATCTACATCCGAATTCCTCGTGGGGAAGAACCTGCTGTTTACGCGGATGATTACGACTATGAGTATGAAATCGGCAAGGCCATCGTTCTGTCCGAAGGGAAAGACCTGACCATCATCGCCACTGGTATGGGTGTGGCAAATTCCGTACAGGCTGCCCGTCAGCTTCAGGAAGAGCACGGTCTGGATATCGGTGTCATCGACATGCACACCATTAAGCCAATCGATAAGGAAGCCATCATCAAGGCGGCACAGCAGACCGGTACCATTGTAACTGTGGAAGACCACAACATTCTCGGCGGTCTGGGCAGCATCGTAGCTGACGTTATCATGGAAGCCGGTGTACCTGCCCGTCTGAAGAAGATTGGCGTTCCTGATACTTTCGTAGAATACGGCTATCCGGAACAGCTCTATCCGCACTACGGTATGGATGCAGCAGGCATCGCAAAGACCTGCCTGGAATTTCTGGGAAAATAATCGATGAAAATTAACGAAACATATTTAAAACAGCTGCAGGACGGTAATACCGTCCTGTCTGCCTTAATGGAAAAACATGGCGTGCCCGGTATGAGCCTGACGGTACTTCAGGGCGGCAGACCAGTGCATACGGCAGTCTGCGGAATACGGGATGATGCGGGGAATCCGGTGGAGGCAGACACCCTGTTTGAGTGTGCCTCCCTGACAAAATCTCTCTTTGCCACTCTGGTGCTTCGGCTGTCTGAAGAGGGGTATCTGGACCTGGAACTGCCAATTGCGGGCCAGTATAACCATGAACACTGGACCGATGATCCACGCTATCTGACCATCACACCGATTCACTGCATGAGCCATGGAACCGGTTTCCCAAACTGGGGTCCGAAACCAATGGAAATTGCATTCGAACCGGGAAGTGCTTTCAGTTACTCAGGCGAAGGCTACTATCTGCTTCAGCACATGGTGGAGCAGCTGGAAGGCCGGCCTCTGGAAGAAAGCTTCCGGGAGTATTTCTACGAGCCGTGGGGTATGAAGCATGCTGCCGTGGACTGGACTCCTGAAGTAGGGGCGAAAATGTCCTGGGGCTACGATATGGAAGGCCATGTCCGCAAAATCCGTAATTACCATGATGATGAAGGATACGGACCGGAACCTAATGCGGCCTGGTCTCTTTACAGCACAACGGAGGATTATGCACAGTTTATATGCCGTATGATTGGTGAGCACTGCGGTCTGTCGGATGCATGTTTCGAGACGATGACTGCTCCGCACAATCATTCTATTCATGGTGTGTCATGGGGGCTGGGTTTTGGTCTGGTGGACTGTGAACCCAATGTGTGCTGGCACTGGGGCGACAACGGCGGATTCAAGAACTTCTGCATCTGGGACAAAAAGACCGGTGACGGTGCGGTTGTATTTACCAACTGTGACCGGGGCATGGACTTGTATATGGAACTGCTGAAAGAACTGACTGATGGATTGTTTTATGACGATGTGAAGGCATTCATCGAACAGGCGGAATAAAAGATAAAAACGTAATAAAAAAGTCGGAAACCTGTTTACGGATTTCCGACTTTTTGCCTTTCAGATAGAATTTACAGATCCACACCGAGGAAGTGCTTTGCGGCGATACCCACGAAGAAGGAAATCACAGCGACGCTGATGCTGATGACAGCCATTTCGGTGAAGCGGGACTTGAATGGTTCATCCTGCGCTACGGATGTGTAGTAGGTGAACACAGCGATGATCAGAACTACAATTGCCAGCATTAAGCCCAGCGCAACCATGTACTGAGAATTGCCCAGCAGCAGGTACGGTGCAATCAGCAGTACGACCGTAACCAGATAAGCGATACCGGTGTAAGTGCAGGACTTGAAAGCATCACTGCGGCCTTCACTTCTGGCTGCCAGAAACTCGCTGGAAGCCATGGAGAATGTAGCGGAAATACCGATAATCAGGCCGGACAGGGCAATGAGGCGGGTATTCTGCATGGCAAAGGTGAAGCCGGCAAGGGAACCGGTCAGTTCCACCAGTGCGTCATTTAAGCCGAGAACCATGCTGCCTACATAGTGGAGACGTTCTTCATCCATCATGTCCAGCAGAGCCTTTTCATGTTCCTCTTCCTGACGGCGGATTTCCACGCTTTCTACTACTTCTTCAGCCAGCAGCTTGTATTCATCCTGAGCACCTTCTTCGCCTTTTTCCATCAGCTTTACAGCAAAGGTGAAGCCGAAGATTCTGGCAATCAGCTTATACTTCAGAACTTTCGCCTTCTGCGGTTTCATTTCGATGCCGGTGTAGCTCTTCCAGATTTCGTAGTGAGC
This sequence comes from Anaerovoracaceae bacterium, assembly GCA_045578745.1. Classification (GTDB taxonomy): domain Bacteria; phylum Bacillota; class Clostridia; order Peptostreptococcales; family Anaerovoracaceae; genus RGIG7179. The sequence goes on along the minus strand of JAZNKW010000006.1, from coordinate 29,905 downwards.
CCGTTCTTCCATGGAGAGACGGAGCAGGGTTACCTGGTTTCCTTCCCCTTTGGCAAACTTGGATATTTCTTCATAAATTACACTTTCAGTCAGCTCATTCTGCTGCATCTTTTTCACGATGGCCAGGGCCTTCGGTGACAGTTTCTTTCCCATATTTTAAATCCTCCTGCAGGAAAATATTTCTACCTGAGTATTATATAATTTTTCAGCGGAAGAAACAACTGGATTCGACATTTTTCCCGGAATATGATAAAGTATTCTTATGAGTACACATTATTATTATACACAACTGAATAAACAGGAGCAGGCTGCTTACTATGCACTGCTGCAGGGGCTGAATTCTCTGGCACCATCATTCATGGTGCCGCGCCTGGAGGGGGATGCACTTTTCAAAATCCATTTTCTCCTCCGTCTCGACCATCCGGAAGTGTTCTGGTCCGCCGGGATTAAATACAAATACTATGACAATTCCTCCAGTGTGGAGGTGGTTCCGGAGTACCTTTTCGATAAGAAGAAAATCCAGGAACACCAGAAGGCCATGACTTCCCGTGTGGAAAAGGTAGCCCGTCCGGCCATGAGTTTGAAGGAAGAGGAAAAGCTGAAATATATCCATGATTTCATTTGCGAAAACGTCTATTATGACAAGCTGAAGAAACAGTATTCTCATGAAATCATCGGTCCTATGGGCCAGGGCGTAGGCGTCTGCGAAGGAATCGCCAAATCGGTGAAGATACTTTGTGATGCACTGAATATCTGGTGCACCATCGCCATCTCTGAGGCTAATCCTGAAAAGGGAATCAAGTACCGCCATGCATGGAATGTTTTGAAGATAAACGGAAAGTATTATCACCTGGATGCTACCTTCGACAACTCCCTGGGCAAGGGATGGGACAAGGTGGCGGCAGAAGAACTGAGGTATGACTACTTCATGCTCAGCGACAAGCAGGTATTCCGGGACCACGAGCCGGTAATCTGGAGAGTACCGGAGTGCAGCGACGGAGAAGCGTTCTACTACAAGACCAAAAAGGTATCCTTCACCAAACTGGAGGATATCCGAAAACGTGCCGCACAGGCGGTGAAGAAGGGCAAAACCCTGACGTTCCACTGGAGAGGTGATTATCTGACCAGAGAGCGGCTCATGGAGATTTTGGGGATTATCGAAGAGGAAGCAGCGGCGAAAAACAAGCACGCCAAAGTTTCTGTCAACGTGCGCCAGGCAGTCATCCGTGCGGCTTTCGGCGATATGATCCCACAGGAGCAGATTATTGAAGAAGAAGCCAATGAAGGCGAAATGATATAGGAGGTCCGCTTATGTTATTGAAACAGCTTATGGAAGTTTACGATATTTTAGATGCGCCGGATGCCAGCGGTGCGCTGGCCGAAGCCTATCTCAAGTCCATCGATCCGGATGCAGAGATTAAGGTATGGCCGCTCGAAGGTCCGAAGGGTGTGACCGATATGATTCGCATCACTATTCCGGGCCGCAGGGGTAAGCGTGCAGGAGGCGATGCGCCGACTCTGGGAATTCTGGGCCGTCTGGGCGGTCTGGGGGCAAGACCTGAGGTGACCGGCTTCGTATCTGACGGTGACGGTGCACTGGCTGCACTGACTGCTGCAGCAAAACTTCTGGACATGCACCGCCGGGGCGATATTCTGGAAGGGGATGTGGTAGTTTCTACACACATCTGTCCGGATGCGCCGACCAGAGAACATCATCCGGTTCCGTTCATGGACTCTCCGGTGGAAATGTATCAGGTAAACCAGGAAGAAGTCAGCGACGAGCTGGATGCCATTCTCTCTATCGACACTACCAAGGGGAACCGCATCATCAATAAGCGGGGCTTTGCCATCTCCAATACCGTAAAAGAAGGTTATATCCTGAGAGTAAGTGAAGACCTGCTCAGCGTCATGGAACGTGTGACCGGCCAGCTCCCTGCAGTATTTGCACTGAGTACCCTGGATATCACGCCTTACGGCAATGACCTGTACCATCTGAACAGCATTCTCCAGCCATGCACTGCCACCGATGCACCGGTTGTAGGTGTGGCTATCGTAACAGAAGTTCCTGTTGCAGGCTGTGCCACCGGGGCTACCAATTTCACCGATGTAGAAGCGTCAGCCCGTTATGCGGTGGAAGTTGCCAAAGACTTCGGTGAAGGTAAGTGCAGTTTCTATGATGCAGAGGAATATGCCCGTGCACTGAACCGCTACGGCAGCATGAAGCATCTGCAGACCTTTGGGAAGACGGAATAGGAATTACAGGAGGTACACATCATGACAGACATGACCAGACTGAATCCGCAGCTTGAGCAGGACCTGTGGGACCTGAGCTGCTATATTTACAAAAATCCGGAGCTGGGCCACGAGGAATTCAAGTCCGCAGAAGCCCACTGCAAGCTCCTTGAAAAATACGGTTTTACTGTAGAAAGAAATTACCTGGGACTGGCAACCGGCTTCCGTGCGGAATACGCACAGGGTGAAGGCGGATCCACTATCTCTTACCTGGCTGAGTACGACGCCTTGCCTAAGGTGGGACATGGCTGTGGCCATAACATCCTGGGCACTGTCAGCACCGGGGCGGCAATTCACCTGGCACAGAATATGGGTGAAACTTCCGGGCGCGTAGTTGTGATCGGCACCCCTGCAGAGGAAACTGACGGTGCCAAAGTAAAGTACGCAGCAGAAGGGGCCTTCGACGATGTAGATGTGGCACTGATCGGACATCCGTTCTACCGCTATGAACGCAGCGGACAGTCCCTCGCCATCCGGGCACTGCGCTTTACCTTCCACGGCAAAGCAGCACATGCTGTCTCTGCCCGTGAGCAGGGGATCAATGCACTGGATGCATGTATTTTGACGTTCAATGCCATCGGCCTGCTCCGCCAGCAGCTGCTTCCTTCTGCCTACGTTCACGGCATCATCAAAGAAGGCGGTACGGCAGCCAATACCATTCCGGATCTGGCAGTGGCAGAGTTCTATGTGAGAGCAGAAACTCTGACCTATCTCAATGAAGTCCGTGCAAGAGTAGAAGAGTGTGCCCGCGGCGGTGCTGCTGCAGCCGGTGCACGTCTGGAAATCGAGGAGTTTGAAGCAGGAAACGACAACCTGGTGACTAATGAAAAGCTGATGGATATCCTGGAAGCAAACTGGAGAAGAGTAGGCATTGAGAACATCGTACCGGCTCTGCCGGCCTGCGGTTCCTCTGACATCGGAAATGTGAGCCATGTCTGCCCGGCCATCCATCCTTACTACAGCATCCAGGCACCTGGAGAAGAATATCCAACCCATACAGAAGAATTCAGGGAAACAACTTTGAGACAGCCGGCCCGTCAGGCTCTGTGGCAGAATGCCTGCGCTATGGCCATGACCGGAAAGGATATCTTAGACAGTCCGCAGCTGCTGGCTGAAATCAAAGACGAATTTGAAAAGGCAATGGAAACTGCGTAAGCAGCATATTGTGAGTGCAATAAAATACCCGGTACGGAATTCCGTACCGGGTGATTTGTTTTTCGGGTGATATTACTTGCCCAGGATTACTTTGGTCAGTTCTACTGGATCCATGATCTTGCCATCCTTGTAAACTCTCATGTTACCGGATGCGATTTCGTCGATCAGGATTACTTCGTCATTGTTGTAACCGAATTCGAACTTGATGTCGTACAGGTCCATACCCATCTTCTTCAGGTCATCAGCTACAATCTTGGTGATCTTCAGAGTCTGTTCCTTCATGCTTGCGAACATTTCAGGAGTCATTACGCCCAGAGCTGCCAGACCTTCCATGGTTACCAGTGGATCGCCCAGTGCGTCGTTCTTGAAGGTACATTCAACGTATCCGCCTTCTAATGGAGTACCGTCAGCGATGTATTCACCGTATCTTCTAACGTAGCTGCCGGTAGCTACCAGACGGCAGATTACTTCCAGACCATGACCGAATACTGTTGCAGGCAGAACTTCCATAGTTGCTTCTTCGATGTTAGCATCTACGTAGTGAGTCTTAATGCCAGCTTCCTTTAACAGTTCAAAGTAGTGGATGGACGTTTCCAGATTAGCACGGCCGATGCCTTCGATCGTTAAACCTACAGTGTTTTCACCTGGATCAAACACGCCGTCCTTACCGGTGCAGTCGTCCTTGAACTTTAACAGCACGTTGCCGTTGTCTAACTGAAATACGTTTTTAGTCTTACCTTCGTAAATTAATTTCATAATTACATCATTCCTCTCTTTAAACTGTGTATTATTCCGGAACCTTTGCTGCCGGCAGGCCGCCGCAGCGCATCCGAATATATCAGAAAAAATTACACAAATATTTTAACGCAAAATATTTTTTAAGTCAATTTTTTTCTTAATTGTAAATGTATTTTTATCGTGCTAAAATGATTTTAATACAGGGAAAAATCCACGCAGAAATCTGTGAAGAAAGAAGGAACGAAATTATGAAGTACATGGATTATGTCTTAGACACAATGGAGAAACTTCTGGCAATTCCAAGCCCCTCCGGTTTTACACGGAAAGCTGCAGAATTTGTTATGGCAGAACTTGAGACCATGGGCTATGAGCCGCAGATGACGTTAAAGAGAGGTGTGGTCTGTGACCTTGGCGGCGAAAACGCAGATGACGGGATTTTGCTGGCTGCGCATATTGACACACTGGGTGCCATGGTACAGGAAATCAAGGCGGACGGACGTCTGAAGCTGATCAACATCGGAGGACTGACTGCCGCAAATACTGAAACAGAAAATTGTACTGTTCATACACGCAGCGGTAAAACTTATGGTGGTACAGTGCAGCTGGTAAATGCATCTACACATGTGAACGAAAAATACCGTGATATACTGCGTACCTTTGATACAGTGGAGCTTGTTATCGATGAATATGTAAAAAGTAAAGCTGATGTGGAAGCTCTGGGAATTATGGCTGGGGATTATGTATCTTTCGAACCGAGAACCCGTATAACTGAAAGCGGATTCATCAAGAGCAGGTTCCTGGATGACAAACTTTGTGCTGCAGTACTGCTGGGCTATGCCAAATACCTGAAGGAAGAGGGGGTTACTCCTAAGCGTCCTGTACACATCGGTTTTACATCTTACGAAGAAGTGGGCCATGGCGGTGCAGCAGATATTCCGGACGGCGTGACCGAAATGATTTCTGTAGACATGGGATGTGTAGGTGAGGGTCTGACATGTGACGAAACCATGGTTTCTATCTGTGCAAAGGATGCCGGCGGCCCGTACGATTACGATGTAAATACTGCCCTGGTAACGCTGGCACAGAAAAACAACATTCGTTTTGCTGTAGATGTATTCACCAATTACAGTTCAGATGTAAACGTATCTGTGAAAGCCGGTCACAACCTGCGCCACGCATGTATCGGACCGGGTGTTTATGCCTCCCACGGCTATGAACGTTCTCACAAACTGGGTGTAGAAGCAACCTTTGAACTGATCCGTGCATATCTGGGATAGTGCGGATACTTGACATACCGAAAGGAGATTATCATGTATCAGGAAAATGCAAAGAAACTGCTGGACTTTATTGACCGTAGCCCAAGTGCTTTTCATGTAATTGACAATATGAAAAAAGAACTGGCAGCGGCCGGTTTCTGTGAACTGAAAGAGCGGGATTCCTGGCAGCTGACAGCCGGTGAGACCTATTATGTGAGCAGGAATGATTCTGCACTTATTGCTTTCCGTGTGCCGGCCTCCGGTGCGTGCAGAGGTTATCAGATCATCTCCAGCCACAGTGATTCACCTGTGTTTAAAGTGAAAGAGAATCCGGAAGTGGAAGCTGAAGGTGCCTATGTGAAGCTGAATGTGGAAAAGTACGGCGGCATGATCCTTTCCACCTGGCTGGACCGTCCTCTGTCGGCAGCCGGACGTATTCTGATTCGGACAGCAGCGGGACGTCTGGAATCCCGTCTGGTGCACCTGGACCGTGACCTGCTGATGATTCCGAATCTGGCACCGCATCTGAATCCGGATGTGAACAACGGATACAAATATAACATGAAAACAGATATGATGCCGGTTCTGGGGGCTCTGCCTGCATCCGGTTCTGACGCAGCAAAACCTTCCCTTGCGGCGCTTCTGGCGTCCGAAGCGGGTGTGGCGGCAGAGGACATTATATCCACCGACATATACTTGTACAACCGCCAGCAGGGGACCCTGTGGGGCGCCGACAATGAGTTTATATCCAGTGCGAAACTGGATGACCTGGAGTGCGCTTACGGCTCTCTCATGGGGATTCTGGGGGCTTCCGGAACGTCTGAAAAGGTGGCAGTCCACTGCGTTATGGATAATGAAGAAGTGGGCAGCGAAACCAAGCAGGGGGCAGCGGGAACCTTCCTGAAAGATACTTTGCAGAGAATCTGCAAATGCCTGGGCGGAAGCGATGAAGACTACCTGCGTGCAGTGGCAGACAGCTTCCTGATTTCTGCAGACAATGCCCATGCAGTTCATCCGAACCGGGGAGATATATCTGATTCTGTGAACCGTCCGAAGATGAACGGCGGTATCGTTATCAAGTTCAGCGGCAATCAGAAATATTCCTCGGATGCAGTATCTGCAGCCGTACTGCAGATGCTCTGCGAAAAGACTGAGGTGCCGGTACAGATTTATACTAACCGGTCTGACCTGGTCGGCGGTTCCACTCTGGGGAACATTTCCACATCCCAGGTATCCGTAAATTCCGTGGATATCGGCCTGCCGCAGCTGGCGATGCACTCTGCTTATGAAACTGCAGGCGTAAAAGACATCACTTATCTGATTGAAATGGCGAAGACTTTCTTCAGCAGCACACTGGAAGCAGACGGTGCCGGCGGATATCAGTGGAAGTAAAATATTTATAGTAAATTGTCAGAAATTGTGTTACACTGAAATGTAGTGGTGCAGTTTCTGCACGAAATCCGAGAAAAATTACAAGGAGCGTGAACGTATATGGGCGGATTCTTTGGCGTAGCATCGCAGGAAGATTGCGTATTTGACTTATATTTTGGTGTAGACTATCAGACCCATCTGGGACCTCGCCGCGGCGGTATGGCGGTATTTGACACGGAAAAGGGCTTTGACCGTGCAATTCATAATATTGAAAATGCTTCTTTCCGTACTAAATTCGGTAAGGATATGATGAGCATGAAGGGGAAATTCGGTATCGGCTGTATTTCCGACTACGAACCGCAGCCTCTGATTATCCGTTCCCATCATGGTACATATGCTCTGGCGACTGTAGGCAAGATTAATAATGCGGATCAGCTGGTTCAGGGTCTGTTCGATAATGGTCATGGTCATTTCCAGGAAATGAGCGGCGGCGAAATCAATGCCACCGAACTGGTAGCAGCTCTGATTAACCAGAAGGGCAACCTGATCGAAGGGATTCACTATGCCCAGGAAATGATCGACGGTTCCATGTCCATCCTGCTGATGAACCAGGCCGGTGTATATGCAGCCAGAGATATTTACGGCAGAACCCCTATTACCGTAGGTAAGAAAGACGATGGTTACTGCGTCAGCTTCGAAAGCTTTGCATACAGAAACCTGCAGTATGAAGACTATAAGGAACTGGGGCCCGGTGAAATCGTGGTAATCACAGACAGAAGCTGTGTAACTCTGATGGAGCCTGGTGAAGACATGAAGATCTGTACCTTCCTGTGGGTATATTACGGCTTCCCTGCGACTTCCTACGAAGGCATTTCTGTAGAAAGAATGCGTAACCGTACCGGTGAAAACATGGCAAAGCGTGACGCAGCGAAGGGCGATGTGAAAGCAGACATCGTAGCCGGCGTACCGGAATCCGGTATTGCAGCTGCTGTTGGTTATGCCAATGCGTCACATGTGCCGTTTGCAAGACCGTTTATCAAATATACGCCAACCTGGATGCGTTCCTTCACACCGTCCATCCAGTCCAAGCGTGACCTGATTGCCAAGATGAAGCTGCTGACCGTAGACGAACTGATCCGCGGCAAGAGCATCGTTCTCATCGATGACTCCATCGTAAGAGGCACACAGCTGCGCGAAACTGCAGAATTCCTCTTCGAAATCGGAGCCAAGGAACTGCATATCCGTCCGGCATGTCCGCCAATCATGTACGGCTGCCGTTACATCAACTTCTCCAGATCCAAGTCCGAAATGGACCTGATTTCCAGACGTGTTATCCACAGACTGGAAGATGGTCAGGAAACAAAGGAAATTCTGGCTGAATATGCAGATCCAAACACTGAAAAGTACGAAAACATGGTTGAAGAAATCCGTAAGGAAATGGGCTTCACCACTCTCCGTTTCTGCCGTCTGGATGACATGATTGATGCCACCGGTCTGCCGAAAGAAAAACTCTGTACCTATTGCTGGGACGGAAGAAGATAGAGGATATACAAGTGATTCAGGACATTTATCCACACGTTTATCATAACGAATATAAGCCGGTACCGCCAAATCCGGAAAGTTTCGTACTCTACTATGAGGGCGACAGTGTGCTGGCGGGCTGGGAACCGGGAGAAACTCCGGATTCTCCGCAGAATCTCACCTTCCCGCGTTTCCGTGATCTGGGACCGGGTGCTGCAGCGGCAGCAGAAGATTGTATTTATCTCTTTACCATCGATGAAACCGGATACTACCTGCTGAAGGAAGAACCGGATCTGCCGGAAGCTGCAGCGCAGCGTTTCTCCATGGAGAGCAACGTATTTCGTGAATCCGAGCCCCTGTGGCAGTGCTTTGCGGGAATTACAGGACTGCAGCTGAAGAACTGGTACTCGAATAATAAGTACTGCGGACGCTGCGGCAATGAACTGGAGCACTCCGAAAAGGAACGTATGCTCCGCTGTCCTGTATGCGGCAATACCATTTATCCGAAGATTTCCCCTGCAGTCATCGTAGGGGTAACTGATGGAGAACGTCTCCTGCTGACCAAATACAGTGGCCGGAGCTATACACGATATGCTCTGATTGCAGGTTTTGCAGAGATTGGGGAGCCAATCGAGGATACCGTGCGCCGCGAAGTTATGGAAGAAGTGGGCGTCCGTGTAAAAAACATCCGTTACTGCGGCAGCCAGCCATGGTCCTTCAGTGATACCCTGCTTATGGGATTCTGGTGTGACCTGGACGGATCCGACGAAATCCATCTGGATGAAGAGGAACTGTCTGTAGGTGAATGGCTGTACAGAGAAGATATTCCGGAAGCTTCCGGCAGAATCAGTCTGACCGGTACCATGATTGAAGCATTCCGTGCAGGAAAGGAAAAGGAGTTACTTTAATGAATACAAAAGTCAGACTTGGCAAAACAGAAATTCTGGCCGATAAAAACGGCTTCGGCGCACTGCCGATTCAGAGAATCAGCGATGAAGAGGCCTGCAAAATCCTGAGAAAGGCTTACGACAACGGTGTGAATTTCTACGATACTGCGAGATTTTATACCGACAGTGAACACAAGATTGGCCTGGCACTGGGCGATGTGAGAGAAAAGATTTTTATCGCAACCAAATCCATGGCCCTGACTGGTGAAAAACTGAAGGAAGAACTGGAATACTCACTGGGCCAGCTTGGCACCGACTATGTGGACCTGTATCAGCTCCATAACACTCCATTCTGTCCGAAACCGGGCGGCGAAGACGGACTGTATGACGCACTGCTGGAAGCGAAGGCAGCCGGCAAAATCCGTCATATCGGTATTACTAACCATCGTCTGTCCGTGGCCGAAGAAGCCATTGCATCCGGACTGTATGAAACTCTCCAGTTCCCGCTGAACTACCTGTCTACAGAGAAGGAACTGCGGATTCTCCAGCTTTGTGAAGAAGCAGATATGGGCTTCATCGCCATGAAGGGTATGTCCGGCGGCCTGATTCAGAACGGCCGTGCTGCATACGCTTACCTGAACCAGTTCCCAAGTGTACTGCCAATCTGGGGTGTGCAGAAGGAAGAAGAACTGGATGAATTCCTGGGATGTGCTGTAAACGTACCGACCATGGAAGATGAAGACGTGAAGGCTGTCATCGAAAAGGACAGAGCCGAACTTCTGGGTGGTTTCTGCCGCGGATGCGGATACTGCATGCCATGTCCTGTAGGAATTCCAATCAACAACTGTGCCAGAATGGTTCTCATGATGACCAGAGGTCCGGTGGCCCCTTGGATTACTGAAGAAAAGCAGGAAGAAATGGAACGTATCACCAAGTGTATCGACTGCGGTCAGTGTAAGAAGCGCTGTCCATATGAGCTGGATACACCGGAACTGCTGCGCCAGAATCTGGAAGGCTACCGCAAGATTGTGGCTGAAAACACCAAATAGTAAAAACACTGAATGATGATTCACCTCATGACATAGACTGCCATGAGGTGATTTTTTATGAGGAAAGAAGTTGTGAGCACACTTGTGATAACCGCAATGCTGGTAACAGGGGCAGCTGTGACGAAAAATCAGATACTGAAGAATTATGAGGAGAAAGAAGTTCAGATTCAGACACTCAGCGAAGCTGTTAATGCGGCTGCGGACGGAAACTGGGGACTAAGCTTTCAGGAGAAAGGAAAAACACCGGTGGGAAACGCCACCAGAGAGTACCTGCAGCAGTATGATGCATGGTTTTGCGGAAGGGAGCAGGACGTGAAAGACCGCTGTATTTACCTGACCTTCGATGCGGGTTATGAAAACGGATATATGACGGGAATCCTGGATGTTCTGAAGGAAGAGAAAGTACCTGCAGCCTTCTTTCTGGTAGGAAACTATATCGAAGAAAATCCGGATCTGGTGAAACGGATGAAAGCAGAAGGCCATCTGGTGGGAAACCACACCATGCACCATCCGGATATGTCAGCTATCGCGTCCAAAGAGGAATTTAAAAAGGAACTGCAGCAGCTGGAGGCGGCTTACCAGACGGTCACCGGCAGTGAAATGGAGAAGTTTTACCGGCCACCTCAGGGGAAGTACAGCGAAGAAAACCTGAAACAGGCGAAAGAGCTGGGGTACACTACAGTATTCTGGAGTCTTGCCTACGTGGATTGGTACGAAAACAAACAGCCATCCAGAGAAGAGGCCCTGAATCTGCTGAACCGGCGGATACATCCCGGGGCGATTGTCCTTCTGCACTCCACTTCGGCCACCAATGGAGAAATCCTTCAGGAACTGATACAGGGATGGAAAGAACAGGGATACGTATTCCGCAGTATAGCAGAACTGAATAAAGCGAAAGAAAAAGAGCCTGGCGTATAGATGCCGGGCTCTTTTTTCTGCGCGCAGACCGGTATATCGATCGGGAAGTATGACTGCTACCTTGGCTGCGGGCGCAGGTCAAATTCCGGATTGATGGCGTAGAAGTTTCTGCTGTCCAGATTATCCTGTACGATGCGCAGGGCTTCGCCAAATCGCTGGAAGTGAACGATTTCACGTTCCCGGAGGAAGCGGATTGGTGCGATAACATCCGGGTCATCCACCATACGGAGAATGTTGTCGTAGGTGGTGCGGGCTTTCTGTTCCGCTGCCATGTCCTCCACCAGGTCGGTGATGGCATCGCCTTTGGAAGCGAAGCAGAGTGCATCAAACGGGAAACCGGCAGCAGCCTGTGCATAGACCCCGCTGGTGTGATCTACGAAATATGTTTCCATTCCGGCTTCTTTAATCTGCTCAATCGTCATATTTCGTGTCAGCTGATGAACGATAGTAGCTACCATCTCCAGGTGTGCCAGTTCTTCCGTGCCCACATCGGTGAGTACACCGGCCGCTTCCCGGTATGGCATGGAATAACGCTGGGACAGATATCGAAGCGACGCACCAATTTCACCGTCCGGACCGCCATATTGGCTGATGATAAACTTGGCCATGGCAGGATTTGGATTTTTAATATTTACAGGGAACTGTAATTTCTTTTCATATTGCCACATAAACTAAGCCTCCGTTTCCCAGGGCCATGGTCCCTGAACCCAGGTCCATCCCTGTGCAGTATCTGTATCGATGGCAACCAGGGGACCGAACCGGGCTTCATAATCTGCAACTGCCTCCGTATAGACCTTCTGGTACTGATTAAAGAATTCCAGTGCGGCCTGGCAGGTCGGGTGGGTATCCAGAAACAGTGCGGTGTCATACAGTACAAAGTCTGCTTCCTGCACTTTTCTCAGCATTTCATTTCTGTTCATCGCAGTTTCCTCCCTTCAAACGGAAGATTCAGGTCCGGAAACAGTGTTCCATTCATGAGTGCTTCCGACGGCGGGTACGCTGACTTCCACTGCTGCATGGGCACATAGGCCATGGCCAGCGGCAGGCTGCCCAGAAGCCGGGTATCGAAACCTGAAACAGGAGCACAGGTCGGATTCCCGTCCGGCATCGGTGCCGGAGCAGGCGGTGCAGGGGATGGAGCAGGTGGTCTCTGTGGGGGCGGGACAGGTCGGCCGGGCATATTGCCCGGCATGCAGCCGATTTGAATCGGCATGCCAATGTATGGTTCTCTGATCAAAATATTACCCCTTTCTTTTCGAAATACAATTTATAATATGTTGGAGAAGGCAAAAGAGTGACAGCAGCAGATAGGTATTGCGGTCTTCGAAAAAATTGTCTAAAATAAGAAAAACACTTAGGATTTTTTGACATCTTAGCACCCATTTAACGGATATTGGGTGTATAATTAAGACAGAAATAGGGAGATACCGTCATGAAGGGAAATACCAAGCGGAAAAACGAATATAAGAAATATATGCAGGAAAGATCCAGGGAAGAACTGGAGAAAAATCACCGGAGAAACTGCGGAATTGCGCTGCTGGTTTTCGTAGCAGTTACCTTTGGAGCCTTCGCTTTCCATGAGATTTCTGCAGACCCGTCACTGAATATCGCCATGCTGTATGTACTGGGCCTGTTTATTGTAGCGCGGTATACAGACGGCTACATTTTCGGTATGCTTTTTGCAGTAGGAAGTGTAATCAGCGTAAACTACTTCTTTACCTATCCGGTACAGACTCTGAACTTTACACTGGAAGGATATCAGGTAACCTTCGTGGGAATGCTGGTAATCGCCATGATTACTTCCGCTATGACCACCAATATGAAAGAACAGGCACGGGCACTGGCAGAACAGGAAAAGCAGCTGCTGGAAGCACAGAAGGAAAAGATGCGTGCCAACCTGCTTCGGGCTGTATCTCATGATCTGCGTACACCATTGACCGGGATTATCGGAAGCAGCAATTCCTATCTGGAAATGGAAGACACGCTGGGACGGGAAGAAAAACGGCAGCTGGTGAATCACATAAAAGAAGATGCCAACTGGCTTCTGAGCATGGTGGAAAATCTCCTTTCCGTAACTCGAATTGATAACGAAACTGCACAGGTGACCAAATCCCTGGAGGCAATCGATGAAGTCGCTGCAGCATCCGTATTACGGTTTCGAAAACGTTTCCCTGATGCGGAGGTGAAAGTATCCGTACCGGATAATCTTATTATGGTTATGATGGATGCCATGCTGATAGAGCAGGTCATCATAAATATATTGCAGAATGCACAGTTCCATGCTCACAGCAGCCGGCCAACGGAGCTGATGGTAGAAGAAACTGAAGAAAGTGTCGTATTTCGTATCAGAGATTTTGGCCGGGGGATTGATACGGCCAAGCTGAAAACAATCTTCGACGGCGAAGGTTACATGGAGGGAGAAAACAAGAAACAGGACTCCTACAAGGGTATGGGTATTGGTCTTTCCATCTGCAGGACCATAATCCTGGCACATGGAGGCGAGAGTACCGCTTACAATCATGGTGAAGGAGCCGAATTCCGATTCACACTTCCGAAGGAAAAGGAGGAATAAGAGATGACTCAGAAAATTTCCGTACTGATTATTGAAGATGAAAAGAGCATTTGCGACTTCGTCTCGAAAACCCTGCAGGCGCACGATTATAAGACAACCGCGGTACATACCGGTAAGGAGGGGCTGGCGCAGCTTACATCTTCACTGCCGGATATCGTTCTGCTGGATCTGGGTCTGCCGGATATGGACGGCATGGACGTTATTCGTAAGACCAGAGAGTGGTCAAGCATTCCGATTATCGTAATTTCTGCCAGAACGCAGGAAAAAGAAAAGGTAATGGCTCTGGACAGCGGTGCAGATGACTATATTACCAAGCCTTTCGGCACTTTTGAACTGCTGGCCCGAATCCGGACTGCGATCCGCCATAACAACAGAATGGTGGACAGCCATTCCAATTCCAACCGTCCGTACAGTGCAGGCGGTCTGAAAATTGATTTTGAGAAGCGTCTTGTTTCCGTAGAAGGAAAAGAAGTGCACCTGACCCGTGTAGAGTACAAGATTGTGTCTCTGTTGGCGCAGAATTCCGGAAAAGTTCTGACCTATGACTCCCTGATCAATCAGGTATGGGGACCATATGCAGATGACAATAACCGGATTCTCAGAGTAAACATGGCCAACATCCGCCGCAAACTGGAAGCCAATCCGGGGGAACCAAAATACATCTTTACAGAGCTTGGAATTGGTTATAGAATGTTAGAAGACGAATCATTAGCATAACGCACAGGATAATCGAGGAGTCAGTCCGAAGGGGCTGACTCTTTTTTACAATACAGGGGAGGAACCGATATGGAATTAGACAGAAGACTGACACTGGAGGAGGCACGCCAGATTATCAATGAGCAGGACCGAATTATTGCGGAAGCTTTTGAAAAAAGAATGGCTGCAGCCCGCGAAGTGGTGAGAAACAAGATGGAACAGGGACTTCCCATTTACGTTCCGGAAAGAGAAGAGGAAATCCTGAACCGGATTGCATCCACCGTGCCGGAAGAGCTGTCCGGCTACGCCGCTGAAGTCTTTCGCAAACTCATGGAAGTGAGCCGGAATTATCAGAACAGCCTTCGCAGTTTCGGACTTCTGGGACGGAGCCTTTCCCACAGTTTTTCTCCGGAGATTCACCGTATGCTGGCGGAATACAGTGAACCGTACAATTACGGCATTTTCGAAGTGGAACCGGAAAATCTGGAAGATTTCGTAAGACATGGCCAGTGGGCAGGTCTTAATGTGACGATTCCGTACAAGCAGGATGTGATGGCATTCTGTGATGAGCTTTCACCGGAAGCTGAGCGAATCGGAGCTGTCAATACACTGGTACGCCGAAACGGCAGAATTCTGGGATATAATACGGACTACGACGGCTTCCGCACGACAGTGGAACAGTCCGGGGCCCCTGTTTCCGGTACAAAATGTCTGGTTCTGGGTTCCGGCGGTGCATCAAAGGCTGTGGTCTGCGTACTGGAGGACCTGGGTGCATCCGAGGTGATTGTGGTAAGCCGCGACGGAAAGACGGGCTGCGATTATCAGCAGATGAAGATGTATCATCAGGATGCGGTGATTATGGTGAACACTACACCAGTGGGCATGTATCCGAATACAGGCGTTTCTGCAGCATATCCGGGGGCCTTCTGGAAGTTGGAATATGTTTTTGATGTGGTATACAACCCACTGCGGACCAACTTCCTCTGTCAGGCACGAAAGTCCGGCATGGAAGGTTTCGGTGGGCTGAAAATGCTGGTGGGACAGGCCAAAGCCAGTGCTCAGCTGTTCCTGGGATGTGAAATTCCTGATGAAGCAGCGAAAATGATTGAAAAGAAGCTTGCTGCTGAAAAAGAAAATATTGTTCTGATCGGTATGCCGGGATGCGGCAAATCCTCCATTGGAAGAAAGCTGGCAGAACTGACCGGACGGCGCTTTGTGGATGTGGATGAGCTGATTGTTCAGCGGGAGTGCAGATCCATTCCTTCCATCTTTGAAGAGGGAGGGGAAGAACTGTTCCGTCAGATTGAAATGGAAGCAGTCGATACTCTGAAGCATGAGACCGGAATGATTATCGCCTGCGGCGGCGGCGTAGTAACCCGGGAAGAAAACTACTATTCCCTGGCAGAAAACGGCCGGCTGGTATTTATAAACCGGGATCTGGATGTTTTGCCGGTTGACGGACGTCCGCTGAGCCAGAGCAATCCTCTGGAACGGCTCTATGCACAGAGACTGCCGCTCTACCGCAGCTGGTGCGACATGGAAGTGGAAAACAACGGCAAAACCCTGGAGGAAACCGCAGAAGAAATCAGGGCATATATTTTGCCAAGTGTATAGGAATGTGGTAAAATACAGTATATATCAATAATGACGCAGGAGGATCAAGTCATGGCTGACAAGAGAGAAATTGCATTACAGAAACACAGAGAATGGCAGGGAAAGATTGAAGTTATTTCCAGAGCACCTGTTAACAATAAGGAAGAACTGTCCGTGGCATATACACCGGGCGTGGCTGAACCATGTCTGGAAATCAACAGAGATGAATCTCTGGCCTATGAATATACAAGAAAGGGTAACCTGGTTGCCGTAATTACAGATGGTACTGCAGTACTGGGACTGGGAGATATCGGTCCTGCAGCAGGCATGCCGGTTATGGAAGGCAAGTGTGCGCTCTTCAAGCGGTTTGCAGGCGTGGATGCTTTCCCAATCTGCGTGGATTCCAAGGATCCGAAGGTGATTGTGGATACCATTGTGAATATTTCCAAGAGCTTTGGCGGTATCAATCTGGAAGATATCAGTGCACCGAGATGCTTTGAAATTGAACGTGAACTGATTGAACGCTGTGACATTCCGGTATTCCACGATGACCAGCACGGTACTGCAATCATTGCTGCGGCAGCTCTGCTGAATGCGGTGAAGGTTACCGGCCGCCAGGAGCGGATGGGAAATCTGAAAATTGTAATCAACGGTGCAGGGGCTGCCGGCATTTCCATTGCAAAGATGGTAAATCAGATCGGTTTTGGCGATATTATCCTCTGTGATAAGGAAGGTGCCGTTTATGAAGGTGCGCCGTCCAATAATTCTGAACAGGAACGCATGGCTAAGGTGACCAATAAGGATAATCTCCAGGGCAAACTGGCTGACGTAATCAAAGATGCAGACATTTTCGTGGGCGTATCCAGACCGGCTATGCTGACCAAAGATATGATCCGCACCATGGCAAAGGATCCAATCGTCTTCGCCATGGCTAATCCGACTCCGGAAATCATGCCGCAGGAAGCTTTGGAAGCAGGCGCGGCAGTAGTGGGAACCGGACGTTCCGACTTCCCAAACCAGGTAAACAATGTTCTGGCATTCCCTGGTATTTTCCGCGGAGTTCTGGATGTACGTGCATCCAGAATTACTGATTCCATGAAGGAAGCGGCAGCAAGAGCCATCGCTGCTGTAATTCCGGAAGAAGAACTGAGACCAGACTATGTACTGCCTGATGCCTTTAATCCGGCTGTAGTGGATGCTGTAGCAAAGGCGGTGGCAGAGGAGGCTGTCAGACTGGGACTGGCCAGAGTATAAACCCCGATTATTAAAGAGAGTGTGAAATCATGAACAGAACACCGAATGAGAAACTGTATAAAGAACTTCAGGCAGCACTGACAGAACGTAATTTTCTGAAAAGTATGTCCATGACTGCTGCACAGCTGCAGGCACTTCTGGAAAAGCACAATATGAAGCAGCTGACAGACCGGATTTTTGAGGAGCGGGATGAAAAGGGGCGGTTCAGTGCTGTAAAAGTGGCAGAAATTCTGGCAGAACCTCTGGCAGAACTGGGATGTGTACCGGAATGCGGCTGGCCTGTTCATACCTATGAATATGTGCTGGGACAGCTGTTCCCTGAGAAGAATGCAGCAGATGGTGCTGATGAATGTGCCAGAGGAAGAAAAGTGTACCTCCGGTTTCTTCAGATGCTGTTCAAATATGAACGTCTGAATCTGCCGTTTGACCCGACCGTAGACATCCGGTTCCTTCGTATGCAGGAAATTGATGCAGGGGGATATAACAGGGAATACCAGCGATTTGACCGTATGTCCAGACTGCAGTTTGTCTATGAATTCATGCGTATCGGTACGGAAATTACACCATGGAACACACTGGGGCACATTGCAGGGGTACATTATGTGGCCATGCATGTGGCCCGTCAGCTGGCTCATATGAATGTACCGGTGGATCTGGGAATGGTATCTGCAGCAGCAGCCTCCCATGATATTGGTAAGTATGGATGCAAAAAAGGCGAGGAACGGAGGATTCCGTATCTTCACTATTATTATACCGATTTGTGTCTGAACCGCTTCAACATGCCGATGATCAGCCATATTGCGGCGAATCATTCCACCTGGGATCTGGAACTGGAGAACCTTTCTGTGGAGTCCCTGATTCTGATTTATGCTGACTTCCGTGTGAAGAGCAGCCGGGTGGACGGTGTGGAACAGGTTCATTTCTACTCCCTTGCAGAATCTTTCCAGGTTATTCTGGATAAGCTGGATAATGTAGATGCGGCCAAAGAACTGCGTTACCGCAAGGTATATAACAAGTTGGTAGATTTTGAAAACTATATGCGGAATCTGGGTGTAAACGTGGAACTTCCGGATGTGCCTGCAGCTGTTCCTGAACTGCCGGAAAAACTCCGGGAAAAGGATGCGGCACTTCTTCGGAACAACGAAGCGGTTCTCAAGATGAAGCACATCGCCGTAGATCATAACATCCGTCTGATGAACCACTTCTACCGCGAAGAAGATTTTGCTAATTTGCTGGAAACTGCCAGAAGTGAAAAACAGTGGAGAAATCTGAGAACTTACATTTCCATCTTTGGGGCATATTCCACCTACATGACGGAACATCAGAAACTCCTCACATTGAAATTCCTTTATGAGCTGCATGCGCATAAGGAAAGTGACATCAGAGTCCAGGCGGGAGAAATCGTGGGACAGATTATTGCCAGATTCAATGTGGAATATAAAAAAGAACTTCCGGAAGGGGTCCGCCTCCCGAGAAAAAAGATTACCAACCTTTCCCTGTGGGAAAAATATGTACGGCAATCTCTTCAGCCTGATCACAAGCTGACGGAACAGCACCGCCGGTGGATTGGAAACTGCCTGCAGAATATGGTTCACGGCCTGCTGAATCAGTGCCATGAATCTCAGCGTCAGGACTATATTGAAGCGCTGATGCCATGGTTTGGGGCGCGGAACCTGACGCCTATGAACAAGGAAGCGCTTCTCCGTGCAGCGGTAATGATTCACCCTGCATGGTGTACAGAAAAACAGAAAAATACAATTTTGTCTTTTGCCGGCAAAATCATAAAAAATGATGAAGTGGACTGGAAGATTGCGGCAGTCAGAGTGAAGGAACATTATTCTGGAACCGGTTCTGATGGCGTGTACAGCCCTGCTTATTACTATGAACTGAAACAGGTTATGGGTCTGGAACCGAACCGGGAACTTCGCGAAGAAACTCTTTCCGTCATGTTCCTGGAAAATATGAAGGCGCGGACACCATGGAGTGTTAAGATTGCCAATATCAATCTGATGCTGAAATATCTGGAATCTGACCAGGGTAAGGGACATGAACTGCATGTTGCCACCCATTTGGGCAATCTGATAAAGGTTAGTGAAATGGTTACTGTCCGCCGCTTTGCAGGAGAAGGTCTTATTTCCATTATCGGAAAAATGCCGGAAGAACAGCGGAACGAAATTGCAGTAGAACTGGGAAAGGGTCTGGAAATCGGCGATTATCAGTTCACCAAGTATATTCCGAACTACCTGGGTATTGTCATCCTCCATCTCCGTCCGCAGGAGCTGGATGAAATGATTACCGATTTGACAAAGATGCTGGTTTCCGGAAACGGACAGGTTGCTGCTGCAGTGCTTCACACCTTTGGCGTAATGCTGGAACATTACCGTATGTACCGTCAGCATTTCAGCGGGGAAGAATCAGAAGAAGAAACCCGTAAGAGAAAGCGCAGACTGATTAATCTGATACTCCGCGGTCTTTCCCATTATGACAGTGTAATCAGCTTTGAAGCTTTGTGGACAATGGGAACACATATCTTCGGTTCATCTCATATGACACTGGAAGAAAAGCAGGAAATTTTCAGTCACAGCTGCAAAAAGTTCCTGACTCTGTATAACGGACAGAAAGAACATGGACTGGATTTCTTCAATAATTCTGCGGCATTAAATCATATTTACCGCTTCATTACCCAGTACGAAGCAGATATGGGTCCTGTTCGTATTCCGGAAACAGAAAAGATTGCTTTCTTCCCGGGAACCTTCGATCCTTTCAGTTTGGGACACAAAGCGATTGCTACCCGAATTCGGGATATGGGGTATGAGGTGTATCTTGCGCTGGATGAATTCAGCTGGTCGAAAAAGACCCAGCCACGGATGCACCGACGCAGAATTATGACCATGTCTGTGGCAGATGAAGAGGGTATCTACATTTTTCCTGACGATATTCCGGTGAATATTGCCAATCCGAAAGACCTGACGCATCTGAAGGAACTGTTTTCGGACCGGCAGATTTATTTTGTGGCAGGCAGCGATGTAATCGAAAACGCCTCCTGTTACCGTGCAGAAGAACAGGACTGTTCCATTCACAGTTTCAATCATATTGTTTTCAGAAGAAACAGCGGTCAGAAACCGGAATCCGGATCTGACGGAGAAGTGCGTTATCCTGTCAGCGGACAGGTTGTTCACTTCCAGCTGGAACCAAAATACGAAGAAATCAGTTCTACCCGAATCCGGGAAAATATCGACCTGAACCGGGATATTTCCAATCTGATTGACCCTGTAGCGCAGAACTACATCTTCGAAAACAGCCTTTATCTCAGAGAACCAACCTACAAGCATATGATTCAGGCGAGAGATATCCATCTGGAAGCCTACATGAGCAGAGACGGAGAAGCGGCAGACGATTTGAGAGAAGAGCTGGAAGACTGGGGTCTGGATTACGATACCGTCCAGGCGTACCTGAACCGACCGGACGTGCGTACCGTGAGAATCCGTGACGGTGTTTACGGAGGAAAAGTTGTCGCGCTGGCTGCAGTGAGCCGTCTGGACAGTATTGACCTGCTGAAGGAATTCCAGGATCAGGAAATCGCAACCCATATCCGTGCACAGGCAGTAGGTGCCATTGCAGTAATCGGCGGACTGTATTACAGCAAGGAAAGCTCAATTTCTCACCTTGGACAGACCATTCTGACAGAAGTTCTCAGTGAGCTTCTGGCCAGAGACTATACTTATGTGGTATACCATCCGTGTCATGAGAAAGGAATGAACAGTCAGGTTCTTGAACTTCTGACTGGACAGGGTTTCGTGAACATTTCCTCGGTGGCATCCCATCCGGTTTATGCGGCAAACATGAAGGCTCCGATTATCGTATTCAAGAATGTGGAGGCATTTATCAAGAGCCCGCTGAACCGGAATCAAAATGTTCTGGATGTGGTGGAAACAGCTCATAACCGTATGCTGCAGGTGCTGAAAAAACTGTATCCGGGTAATCTGCTGCTTTCCTTCAATGCCGGAATCATGCACCATAAGATGATCCGTTTGATTGCGGAAATCAATGGTGTGCCAGCTGTTCCGAGAGAAAAGAAACAGTACGGACCGTATATGGCAGTACCATTTGGAAAAGTGCTGGGAGAAGCTGTAGTTCCGAATACTGTGACGAAAACCCTCCATACAGAGAAGTATTTTGATAAAGACATGTCTGGTTTCACCATTGAAGAGCCGGTGTATTATTCACCGCTGCAAAACCAGGTGAAGACCATTAAGTCCTTCAACCGGCCGGTAATCCTGGTAGATGACCTGCTGCATAAGGGCTACCGCATGAAGGAACTGGATGGAATTCTGAAAGAAAATCAGGTGAATGTCATTAAGACTGTCGTGGGTGTACAGACCGGACGGGGACGTGATTTGATGATGACCAAGGGCAGGGATGTGGAAAGCGCTTATTTCCTTCCGAACCTGAGATTCTGGATTGATGAAATTATTACTTACCCGTATCTTGGGGGTGACTGCATCAAAGACCGAAACCACAGTGTGTCATCTTATGAGTTTATTCCGTCCATGAATCTGATCCTGCCATTTGCAGTACCAGGTTTCCTGGGAGATGTGTCTCCGCGCTGTATTTATGATTATTCTATGGTCTGTCTGGAAAATTCCCGGGATATTCTCAGGGTTCTGGAAGAAGAATACCAGAATGAGTTTGAACGGAAACTTACGCTGCAGCGGCTTGGTGAGGTTATGATGATTCCAAAATATCCGGAACTGGGCGAGCACGTATTCCTGGACGAAAACGTTGCGGCCAGCGCCTGTGTGGAAAAAGACATAGAGCGGCTGGTTCGTATGAGGAATTTATTTAAATGAAAACAAAACGATATATTCACGAGATGGTAATTTCACAGAACAGGCTCAGCCTGGCAAAATCTCTGCCTCATGCAGAAGGCCGCGGAGCCAGAGTGCACATTCTGGCTCTGGGGGATGTGGGAGCCACTCTCCTGCTGGGACTGAAGGTCCTGGGAGCAGGAACCATTGATACCATCGGTATCTACGATGTGAATCCAAATGTTCTGGAACGTTATGAACGGGAAATGAACCAGATGGGCTGGGCTTTTGAGGAATCAGAAGCGGAAGATGAAGGTACAGCAGTTCTTCCTGAGGTGGTAATCCTGAAGGAAGAAGAACTGTTTGACTGCGATCTCTTCCTTTTCTGTGCCAGCAAAGCCATCCCCGCCATCGGTGTGAAAGGCGATGTGCGGATGATGCAGTTTGATGCAAACCGTAAAATCGTGGAGCATTTCGCTTCCATGGCCGGTGCTGCAGACTATAAAGGCATTTTCGGCGTAGTATCTGATCCTGTGGACCCTCTCTGCAAAGCAGCCCTGCTGGCTTCCGGACTGGAGCCCGGGCAGATCCGCGGATTTGGCCTTGGGGTTATGAACCGGAGAGCCGTGTATTACGCACGGAAGGATGAAAGACTGACCTCCTATCCAACAGAAGGAAGAGCATTCGGACCTCATGGCGGTGATCTGGTGATTGCCAACAGCATAGAGAATTATGATGATGAACTGTCCCGTCACCTGACCAGGCTGACGGTAGAAGCCAATCTGGAAGTGCGGGAACTGGGCTTCAAACCGTATCTTGCTCCTGCCATTTCTTCGGGAGCCATGTCTGTTTTGCGGGCACTCCGGGGCCAGTGGCATTACAGCTCTGTTTACCTGGGAGAACCGGTTCGACAGGCTGAAGACGGCACCAGAACCGCACAGGGTGCTTTCCTGGGCGTAAAAAACCGGATAGACGGAATGACACTGGAATATGAGGATCTGCTGCTTCCTCAGCCGCTGTATGAGCGGATAAAACATGCCTATGACAATCTATGCAGGATAATATAAGAAGGTGAAGCAATGAGTCTGTATATTGCATATCTGCCGGATCCTGATGGCAGCGGCCGGGTAGACCAGCTGCTGGAGTACGCGCTGGCAGATGCTGAAAAAAAGACAGAAATATACTGGCTGGACGGTGCAGATGAATTCTGCCGTGCGGCAGACAGCGGACAGCTGGAAGAAAGCCGCATTCTTTTTGCGGCAGAGCTGGATATCAGCGGAATCAATATGGAAATGATGGAGGTGCTTCGGTATCTTCACCGGAACCGGGACTGTCTCGCGGGAGCAGCTGCCGGAATCCTGATTGACGGATCCGATGACTGCTATACAAAGGATGCCGGGCGCAGACTTGCCTTTGCAGCCAGTATGGCAGGATGCACACTGCCCGGGAAATCTCTGGTGGAAGGCACAGGAAGCCTGAAAAATTACGATGTGCAGGCAAAGACCCTGCATACTAATCTTTATCATGCCTATGAAGAGGCGGCACGAAAGCTGGTAAATAAAGTGCTGGAGTTTGAGGTGGAGGAGATTTCCTGTCCATCTATTCTGGCAGTCCACGCCAGCAGCCGGAAAACCTCCAACAGTCTTGTCCTCTGGTCCAAAGTCCGTGAACATCTGGACGGCTATGCCCACATTGAGGAAATTTCTCTCCGTGACGGGGAAATCTGGGACTGCCGCGGATGTAAATATGAAGCCTGCCTGCATTATGGAGAAAATTCAAGTTGCTTTTATGGCGGAGTTATGGTAGAAAAAGTATATCCGGCAATTGCCAGAGGTGATATTCTGGTTTTAATCTGCCCGAATTACAATGACTCTGTAAGTGCCAATATCATGGCATTCATTAACCGTCTGACAGCACTGTTCCGGACCAATGATTTCAGCCGGAAACGGTTTTATGCACTGGTGGTATCCGGCTACAGCGGCAGTGACATTGTGGCACAGCAGGTAATCGGGGCCATCAATATGAATAAGAACTTTATTCTCCCGGCAAAATTTGCCCTCATGGCGACGGCGAACAAACCGGGCAGCGTATTGGAAATAGACGATATTGATGAACAGGCGGCAGAGTTTGCACAGCGGATTTTGCTGAGAGACTGATGAACGGACCGTTACAAAAACAGTTAAGAGAAAGGAACTGGGTGACTATATGGTTTTTTTAAATAATGCAGCGAAAACTCTGCAGAAACCGGAAGGCGTAAAGCATGCAGCGCCTGCGACAGAGGAGCAGGCAAAGGCCCTTACCGCTAAATTATTCTGCATGAAAAATCCTGAGAATGTAATCCTGACCCACAGCGGCAGTCAGGCAATGGAACTGGCACTGCGCGCTTTTATTAAAAAGGGAGACCACATTATTCTTTCTGTAATGGATGTGGATGCAACCTGGAAGCTGGCAGAAGATCTGGCAGCAGTACATGGCGTGGAAGTTTCCCCACTGGGTGTCAATGTTTACGGTGTGCTGGAATATGATAAAATTGAAACTTTAATTCGTCCGAACACCCGCGCAATCGTATGCGCGCACGGATGCAGCGTGACCGGAAATATCGCTGACATGGATCGTCTGACCACCATTGCACGCCGTCATAAGCTGCTGGTGATTTCTGACGGATGCCAGACTGCAGGTGCAGCGGAAGTACGTCTGGAAGATCTGGGCATTGATGTGTACTGCTTCACCGGATACAAGAAACTGATGGGACCGAAAGGCGTCGGCGGCATCTGCCTCAAGGAAGGGCTGATGGAGCAGTTTAAGGAAGGTCTGGTACCGGTGCTGGAAGAAAAGCCTGAACTGGCAGAAGCACTGAAGCCTGTGGATCCTGTAAAACTGGGCGGTTACTGCGCAGGTCTGGAATACATCTTTGAAAAGGGGATTTACGGAATCTCCATGCTGCCGCACCGTCTGGCAAAACGCTTCTTCGAAGCGACCAAATCTATGGATGCGGTGGAAGTTTATGGTGACTTCGGTACCAATACGAAAATTGCAACGGTTTCCATCCGCGTGGAAGGATTTACACCAGAGCAGGTTGCTGAGCATATGCTGAAAAACTTTGGTATTGTCTGCAAGGCAGGACTTCATGATTCCAGTCGTATGCATGAAGCACTGGGAACAGCAGAACATGGTCTGACCCGTTTCAGCTTCGGATATTTCAATGACCGAATGGAAGTAAACGATACTATCTGGGCTCTGATGGATTTACTGGGCCTGGAGGATTTATATTTATTAGCTTAAGGAGAAAAGAATGAGCAAAGGTACAATTATGTATGCCATTGGTTTCGTACTGATCGTACTGCCGATGATGGTAAACCGCTATCTGGTGGAAATTCCAAACCTGATTTATTATGTAGCGGTAATCGGCGGTTTCGTATGCGTTTATATCGGAATGCGTATCAGAGGGGAAAAAATCAACTGGGATTACGATTTCAGCCCGAAGGGAACCACGGCACAGTCCAGAAGAAAAGATAAGAAGTAAATGAAGTTTCTGTGAGTTTTCTCTCGGGACCATTGACGGAAAAGAGTGACGATAGTAAAATTGTTGCATATCAAACAGTTTGATATGCGACAATTTTTATTTTTTGTATAATTCAGTCAAAAGGGAGGAAACAGAAATGAAAAATAGTAAGCCTGTTCAGGAAGTGGGGCGGCTGCTGGGGATGATTCATAACGGCATTCACCGCATGGGCGACAACGATCCCATGGTACGGGAACTGGAAGGAATGACCGGAAAGAACCTGTGGATTATCGGGTATCTGAACTGCCACAAAGACCAGCCTATCTATCAGAAGGACCTGGAAAAGGCCTTTAATGTGACTCGTTCCACCGCATCCAAGGTGCTCACACTGATGGAGAAAAAAGGATTCGTGAAGCGGCGCACCGTAGAATCTGACGCACGTCTCCGTCAGATTGTTCTGACAGACGCTGCAGTGGAAATTGCGGACCAGATGGAAGAAAAACGCCGCAATCTGGAAGAATTGCTGACGAAAGACTTTTCTGCTGAAGAAAAAGCGCAGCTGACCGGATATCTGAACCGGATTCTGGATAATTTAAACAATGAAAGTGAGGTAGACGAGGATTGATAAAAAAGCTTGCACCTTATATTGGTGAATATAAAAAACAGACGGTACTGACACCTCTGTTTGTCATGCTGGAAGTTATCATGGACATCGGAATTCCGCTGATTATGGCGGACCTGATTGACCAGGGCATTGAACAGGGCGATATGGGGGGTGTCCTGAAGTACGGTGTCCTGCTGCTGGCAGCGGCACTGCTGGCCTTATTTTTCGGTGCACTGTCCGGCCGTACGGCGGCTGTCGCCTCCAATGGCTTCGCAAAGAATCTGCGCCAGGCCATGTACTATAAAGTGCAGGAGTATTCTTTCTCCAACATTGACCATTTCAGCACTGCCAGCATCGTGACCCGTCTGACCACGGATGTATCCAACGTACAGATGGCCTTTCAGATGCTGACCCGAGTGGCTGTACGTTCACCGGGAATGCTGGTGTTCTCTTTTGCAGCGGCATATAAGATTGATCCAAAGATGTGCCTGATTTTCGTCGGCAATATTCCGGTTCTGCTTATCGGTCTTCTGTTTATCATGAAATTTGTACATCCGATTTTCGACCGGGTGTTTAAGAATTACGACAAGCTGAACAATGTGGTTCAGGAAAATCTCTATGCTGTCCGCGTAGTGAAGTCTTTCAACCGTCAGAAGTTTGAAACTGAAAAATTCCAGGCCATGTCCGGCGGCATTTACAAGGACTTCGTCAAGGCGGAAAAGATGATGGCCTTCGTTTCTCCTCTGATGCAGCTGTGCATGTACACCTGCATTCTGCTCATCTCCTGGATTGGTGCCAAGGCTGTTATTGCTTCCGGAAATAACCCTGATCTGGGTCTTTCCACAGGGGAACTGATGAGTCTGGTTACCTATACCATGCAGATCCTCATGAGCCTGATGATGCTGGGTATGATTTTCATGATGCTGACCATGGCCCGTGCGGCAGGCAACCGTATTGTGGAAATCCTGGAAGAAGTGAGCGACATCACCACTCCGGAAAATCCGGTGATGGAAGTTGCCGACGGCTCCGTAATCTTCGAATATGTAGATTTTGCCTATAAGAAGGGGGAAGGCCATACCGGCCGAAACGCTCTGAATGATATTAACCTGAACATTGCATCCGGTGAAACCGTGGGTATTCTGGGAGGCACCGGCTCTTCCAAGTCCACTCTGGTACAGATGATTCCACGTCTTTATGACGTGACTTCCGGCAGTGTGAAGGTTGGCGGAGTGGATGTCCGTGATTACGATCTGGAAGTGCTGCGTAAGCAGGTAGCGATGGTGCTGCAGAAGAATGTACTCTTCTCCGGAACGATTAAAGAAAACCTGCGCTGGGGTGCTGCAGATGCCACCGATGAAGAGATTCAGCGTGTGTGCCGCCTGGCCTGTGCCGACGAGTTCATCAGTCAGATGCCGGATGGGTATGACAGTCATATCGAACAGGGCGGTACCAATGTGTCTGGCGGGCAGAGACAGAGACTCTGTATCGCCCGTGCTTTGATTGCCAAGCCGAAGATTCTGATTCTGGACGATTCCACCAGTGCGGTGGATATGAAGACCGACGCCATGATCCGAAAGGCATTCGAGGAAGAAATTCCGGATACCACCAAGATTATCATCGCCCAGCGAGTGGCTTCCGTACAGGATGCAGATAAGATTATAATCCTGGATGACGGCCGGATTGCGGCAGTGGGAACCCACGAAGAACTGCTGGAAACCAGTGATATTTACCGGGAAGTTTATGAGTCCCAGAATAAAGCGACTTTAGGGGAAGGAGGTGTCGTATAATGGCAGGACCAGGACCAATGAGAGGCCCGGGCCGGGGACGCGGTATGGTAGTCCCACCGGGAGCAAAAATCGAAAAAGGAACCATTAAACGGCTGCTTACCTATCTGGCAGACTATAAGTTCCGTCTGCTGTTTGTGATTGTCTGCATTCTGGTCAGTGCGGTTGCCGGCGTGGCATCTTCCCTGTTTATCCAGAGTCTGATTGATGACCATATTCTGCCTCTGCTGACGGTGGCAGACCCCCAGTTTGACGGACTGCTCCGTGCCATCGGCAATGTATGCATCATTTTCGGGGCAGGGATTTTCGCCAACTTTTTCTCCACCATCACCATGGCGGTGGTGGCACAGAGCACCCTGAAAGATATCCGTGATGAAATGTTTGCCCACATGCAGACGCTGCCGGTGCGGTATTTTGACACGAGAACCCATGGGGAAGTCATGAGCCATTACACCAACGACGCAGATACCCTGCGCCAGATGCTGGCCCAGTCTCTGCCTAATCTGTTCAGCTCTATTGTATCCATGATTGCGGTGCTGGTTTCCATGCTCCACCTGTCCGTCTGGCTGACCCTGGTGGTTGTGGGATTCGCAGTGTTCATGGTATTCCTAGCCGGCAAAATCGCGGGGAAAAGCGGCGGCTTCTTCATGAAGCAGCAGAAGAATCTGGGCGAGCTGAACGGCTATATCGAAGAAATGATCAACGGCCAGAAGGTGGTGAAAGTCTTCTGCCA
Organism: Anaerovoracaceae bacterium; assembly: GCA_045578745.1. Classification (GTDB taxonomy): domain Bacteria; phylum Bacillota; class Clostridia; order Peptostreptococcales; family Anaerovoracaceae; genus RGIG7179. Next base: position 1,172 of record JAZNKW010000006.1, on the reverse strand, counting down.
TGAAGATGCAGCGAAGGCGGATTTTGATCAGAAAAATCTGGAACTGTGCGGTGCATCCACCAGCGCCAACACCATGGCCAACATCCTCATGCCGATTATGGGCAACCTGGGATATGTGCTCTATGTGGCGGTGGCAGTCATCGGTGGTCTCATGGGAATTGCCGGCGTTGCCAATCTGTCTATCGGCGGGGAGCCGGTACTGACACTGGGTACGATTGCTTCCTTCCTGACATTGTCACGTAACTTTGTGAACCCGATTACACAGATTTCCAACCAGCTGAATGCAGTTGTCATGGCCATGGCCGGGGCAGCACGTATTTTTAAACTGCTGGATGAAAAGCCGGAAGAAGACCACGGAAGCGTGACTCTGGTAAATGTCTGTGTGGACGAGGGCGGTGAAATGACGGAATGTCCGCAGCGTACCGGTCACTGGGCATGGAAGGTGCCAAACGGCGTCACCGTTCGCCAGAACCACGAAAACCGCGATGTGAATGCGGCGGAAGGTTTTGAGCTGGTGCCGATGGAAGGCCGTATTACCATGTATCAGGTGGACTTTGGCTACACCGAAGAAAAGGTAGTGCTCCACGATATTACCCTGTACGCAGAACCGGGTCAGAAAGTGGCCCTGGTGGGCGCGACAGGAGCCGGAAAAACCACTATTACTAACCTGATCAACCGGTTCTACGACATCGACGACGGCAAAATCCGCTACGACGGCATCAACATCAACAATATCCGCAAGGCGGACCTGCGAAATTCCCTGGGTATCGTTCTGCAGGACGTAAACCTGTTCACCGGTACTGTTATGGAAAATATCCGTTACGGCAAACTGGATGCCACCGATGAAGAGTGTATCGCCGCGGCAAAGCTTGCCAACGCGGACGGTTTCATCCGTATGCTGCCGGATGGTTACGATACAGTGCTGGAAGGCGACGGCAGCGGTCTGTCTCAGGGACAGCGTCAGCTGATTTCCATTGCCCGCGCAGCGGTGGCGGATCCGCCCGTCATGATTTTGGACGAGGCAACTTCCTCTATTGACACGCGCACGGAAGCGTTGGTACAGCGCGGCATGGATGGTCTGATGCACGGCCGCACAGTCTTTGTCATTGCGCACCGTTTGTCTACCGTACAAAATTCTGACGTGATCATGGTGCTCGATCATGGCCGCATCA
>JAZNKW010000005.1:0-62521 GCA_045578745.1 Anaerovoracaceae bacterium | reverse complement strand
CTTGAAGCTTGATGCGGTCATGTCTGCAAACAAGCTTTGCCACCATTCCCAAAACATAGATTATTTACCTTTCTAATTATCAGATTCGTCAGTTTTTATTCTTCCGGCATGGAAACTTCCTGCCATACATCTGCCAGTTCGTTTGCCTGTGCCTTGAATTCTTCAATCTTATTTTCTTCTGTCAGCTTGGCAATCGCTTCGTTCAGCTTTGGCAGCAGGTTCTTAGGGTCACCCTTCTGGACAGCAATGCATACATCTGCAGAAGTACCCAGTTCATCAAATCCCAGTGCCACCAGATTATCATTAGTTGCCTGATACTGCTGTGCTACAGAACCATCTACCAGGATTGCATCCACCTTATCGTAGCTTACTTCTTTAATCAAATCCAGTACACTCTGCAGTGCAACCGCATTCACATCAGGAATTTCATTTATAATATCCAGCTTGGTAGTTGCTGTCTGTGCGCCGATTGTCTTTCCTGCGAAATCAGCATATGACTGATACATATCTGCATTTTCTGCTTTTACCAGGAACTGCGGTGCCAGTTCAGTTAAATAAGGATCTGTGAAATCTGCCAGTTCTTTTCTTTCCGGTGTTGCTTCAATATCTGCGAGTACGATGTCAAACTGACCTTTATCCAGAGATGTCAGCAGATTATTGAAGGACATGTTTTCAATCTGCAGTTCCACGCCCATATAGTCTGCGATGTACTGTGCTGTATAGATATCAATACCGCCGTATACCATCTCTCCATTTTCATCCGGATACATGAATTCAAATGGTGCATAGTCTGCAGAAGTGCCAAGAACCAGGGTAGTCAGTTCTTCGCCGTCCTGAGACTCATCAGCAGGTTCGCTGCCGCAGCCAGCCAGTACAGATACTGTCAGTGCAAGGATTAACGCAATAATTGTTTCTTTCTTGATTAACTTAGCTGTCTTTTTCATTTTCGTCTTTCCTTTCTATTTACGTTTATGATATTTTATTTTCCTGTCGACATGGTTAAGTATACATCTATAAGAATAAAAATGCAACCCCTTTTTACAATTTTCTGTGTTTTTTTATAAATACATTCACATTTATGTAACATTTTATGTTTATCTTAACAAATTTTATACAAATATGCGCATACAAAACACCCGCCCATGAATATTATCACAGAGCGGGTGTATATTTTTTCATATTAGTTCAGCAGGCCGGCAGAACCATGTACAGCCATGGCAGCTTCGGAAGCAGCCTTTTCAGCCTTGTCCTTTTCGATATTGCCCTTTACCACTTCAATCTTGCCTTCGTACTTGGCAGCCATGTCTTCTTCACCCATACGGCGGTATACCTTTACCAGGTCTTCCATGGTTTCCAGGTTGCTTGGAGACAGCTGCAGAACGTGACGCAGATGACTTACTGCCTCTTCATTCATACCCAGCTCTGCATATGCAATGCCCAGGTAGTACCACAGAGGCCACCAGTCTTTGTACTTGCCTTCCTTATATGGAACCAGTGCTTCGATACCTTCTTCGAAACGGCCGGACAGTACCAGGTTGTAACCCTGTTCCACCTTTACCGGTTCTTCCAGGTCTGCCAGACGTACCTGAACGTCCTTACGCAGTTCCTTCACGGCTTCTTCTTCCTTCTGTTCTTCGGTCAGTCTCAGGTAGTCCTTCCAGGTCAGCTGCGCCTTCACATACAGGCCCAGGTTCAGATATCCATAGCCCAGGAAGTAATAAGCCTCTGCAAAATCAGGCTTGCGCAGTGTTACCTGTTCGAATGCATCCAGGGATTCTGCCTTGAAGCGTCCAACGAAGTCTTCATCTTCGCCCAGTTCATATGCATCCTTGCAGGCACGTGCGTAGCAGTACATTGCATCCACATTGCCCGGATCAATCAGCATAGCTGCACGGAACTGAATGCAGGCATAATCGTAGTCATGCTTCACTGCACCATCCACACCGTCAGCAATTAATGCTTTGACGAATTCATCACCGAACATGCGCTTGATGTAAGCGATATAGTTCTGCGCATAATCAAAATTCGGGTCACAGCCGATAACAAATGCCATAGCTCTGGCCATATCCACGGTTGTCAGCTTCATCATTTTCTTTTTATTAATAGGAACCGGCACGCCCATCATAATGTCAGCAATGCCTGCACGGTCCAGATACCCGTCGGACAGTTCGTCAAAAACATAATCCTCCAGATGAGGCACCAGGTAATAACCGATGCGGTCCTCGATTTTATTGCTCATTGTATAACCTCCCAGCCCTTCTTATAGAAGCGCTTCTGTTCTTCTTCATTAAAATGCTGTGCCAGGTCTTCTCCCAGCAAAATCTCCGCTTCCTGCCCTGCTGCTTCGCCCAGGGTGTATGCGTATCTGCGCAGAATACGGTACTGATCTTCTTTTTTGCGGCTGCGGTGCTGATAGTCGCAGTCATAATAGTACTCGGCCAGTTTTTCGTAGAACCCAAATGCACCAAGTCCTGTTTCTGCGATCAGATAGTCTACAGTCCGTGTGAATCCGCCCCTGTTGTAATAGATATCCAGTACATGCTCAATCATATGGAGCCTGGACAGTTCTTCTGCCCGGATATCATCAGTGCGGATTACCTCGTACGGTGCACGGTCACGGTAAACAATGCCGAACTGTTCCTGCTGCTCCCGGATTGGAGTACCGCCCAGAACCTTCAGGAAGCCCAGCTGGAGCATATCCGCCCGGAGAGCATAGACTTTGTTGAACGAACGGCCAAAGAGCTCATAGGTCTCATACGGGAGTCCGGCGATCAAGTCCACATGTATGTGAATATTGCCCAGCTTCATCAGCTGCTCCACATTGTAGAGAATCGGATAGACATTTTCCTTCCGGTTCACTGCAAGCAATGTCTCCGGATTGCAGGACTGAATACCGATCTCAAACTGGAAAAGACCTTTTCTGGCGCCGCGGAGCAGATCCAGAGCCGCCTTATCCAGCAAATCACCGCAGATTTCAAAGTGAAAATTGGTCACACCATTATCATTTTCAATCAGGTAACGCCAGATTTCCATGGCACGTTCTTTATCATAATTAAATGTACGGTCAATAAATTTAACCTGCATGACCTTCTTATGCAGAAAATAGCCCAGTTCTGCCTTCACCCTGTCCAGATGAAGCGGCCGCATTCTCTTTTCGATGGAAGACAGGCAGTAACTGCAGCGGAACGGACAGCCACGGACCGACTCATAGTAAACCACCTGATCGGCCTTACAGTCCAGAATGGAATACGGAAACGGAATGTGGTTAAAGTCCATTGGTTCCATCTGTTCATTGACGTAGACCTTTCCGTCAAAGCCCCGGTAAATCAGTCCCGGTACCGTCTGCAGCAGTTCTTCAGGCGGCGGGTCACATTCATGCTTACGGCTGTCTTCCAGCACCTGGCAGAGCCGGTAAAAAGGATATTCCCCTTCTCCGCAGAGAATATAGTCTGCCCATGGATTTTCCACAGCAAAAGAAGGCCCATCTGCCGACACCTCCGGTCCGCCGAGGCAGATTTTGATGGATGGCAGAGCTTTCTTCAGATCACTGGCCAGCTGTTTAATTTTTTCGATATTCCATATGTAACAGGAAAAGCAAACCATGTCACAGTTTGCTCTTACAAGTTCCGTATAGATGTAGGAAAGATCCTGATTTATGGTAAATTCACGGATTTCCACATCGCTGTATTCCCCTGCCACCACCGTATAAAGATACTTCAGCGCCAGGTTGGAATGGACGTATTTGGAATTTAACGTCGTCAGTAATATTTTCATAATCACCTGTCCGCAGCTTACAGTGCGCGGAATCTTTCGTCTTTCAGCATACCGCGGTTTTTCATGCAGCGATGCAGTTCTTCGATGAAACGGTCATTGTCTTCCGGCAGGTTTCCACGAAGAGAAACGTAGTTGGATGCATGATTGCTTCGGAAAACGCAGGATTTTTCCGGTCTGGCATATTCCATCATAAGCGCGGTTTCCTGCAGAACCTGTTCCGGCGTAAGGTACTGGAAAGTTCCGTTACGCAGTTCTTCCAGCATCGGTGCCGGATGTTCCAGCATGAGGGTCAGCAGACTCACATAGGATGCGTTCATTTCTGCAATCATCTTACCGGTTTCAATGGCATGTTCTTCCCATCCGTCCTGTCCGGAAAGGCCGCTGATAAAGGTTACGGATGTCTGGATTCCGTTGCGTTCCAGCTTCTGTACGCCTTCAATCAGTTCTTCACGTGTTTCACCCTTGTTGACTTTTTCCAAAACCCGTGCGCTTCCGGATTCCGCTCCCACATAGACCATGGTCATGCCATGGGCACGGAGTTCCTGAAGTTCTTCGTCGGTTTTTCGAAGTGCCTGGGAAGCACGACCGTAAGCTGTTACCCTTTCACACTCAGGGAAATGCTCTTTAATATAGTTCAGAATCACCAGCAGTTTGTTGTTGGTCAGACAGAGAGCATCGCCGTCACAGAGGAAGATTCTGTCCACTCTTCTGTACTTCTGTCTAGCCCACGCCAGATCTTCCAGCACTTCCTGCGGATCACGCACACGGAACTGCTTCGCCTTAAACATGTTGCAGAAGGTACATTTATTGTGAGTACAGCCGATGGTTACCTGAACCAGAAGGCTGTAGGCCTCACTTGGAGGCCTGTAAATATTGCCAATATAACGCATATTGTCTAATCGCCTTTCTTCTCCTCTATAATTCCCGAGTCACATCGAAGGGAATTAAAAGATTCGCTACATTCTTTCTGGTGCATCCATACCCAGCAGTGCCAGGCCATTTCTGATTGCAGTCTTTGCAGCCAGTACCAGAGCCAGCTTAGCAGTCTTTTCTTCTTCGTTGTCAACCAGAATGTGCTCATCGTGGTAGAAGCGGTTGAAGCCCTGTGCAATGTCCACGATATGTCTGGTTACGATGGAAGGTTCGTACTTATCACCAGCATCGATGATGATTTCAGGCAGCTGGTACAGCAGTCTTGCCAGCTGGTAAGCACTTTCGCTGGTCAGGTATTCTGCCTTTACTGCAGATGGATCTGCAGCCTTTGCCGCAGCTTCTTCGCCAGCATTTCTCAGTACGCTTGCACATCTTGCATAAGTGTACTGTACATAAGGACCGGTTTCACCATTGAAGTCCAGAACCTTGTTCCAGCTGAATACATAGTCCTTGATTCTGTTATTGGACAGTTCGTTGAATACTACCGCACCGACACCGACCATCTTTGCAGTTTCTTCGATATTGTCAGTAGCTACGCCCTTTTCCTGAATAATCTTACGTGTTTCTTCGATTGCCTTGTTCAGTACATCTTCCAGGAATACGACACGACCGTGTCTTGTGGACATAGTACCTTCTTCCAGGCTTACCAGACCGAACGGTACGTGAACGATATCCTTGGTCCATTCATAACCCATCAGTTCGATGATTCTCTTCAGCTGCTGGAAGTGGAGGTTCTGCTGAGAAGCTACAACATAGATGTCCTTTACGAAGTTATAGGTATCCATTCTGTACTTTGCAGCAGCGATATCTCTTGTGATATAGATGGAAGAACCGTCAGACTTGATAACCGGTGCGTCAGTCAGACCGAACTGACCCAGTTCTACGATTTCTGCACCCTGAGATGGTACCAGCAGGTTCTTGTCACGCATTTCCTGAATTACTGCAGGCATCTTATCAGAATAGAAAGATTCACCTGCATAGGATTCGAAAGTAATGCCCAGCAGATCGTATACGCGGTTGAATTCCTTCAGGGATTCATCGCGGAACCACTGCCATAATTCCTTTTCTTCCAGTTCGCCTGCTTCCAGCTTTGCGAAAGTTTCTCTTGCTTCGTCTTCCAGTTCCGGATGAGATTCTGCTTCTACATGGAACTTGGTGTAGTATTCCAGCAGAGTCTTGATTGGTTCGTTGATAACGTCTTCTCTGTTACCCCAGTGACGGTATGCAACAATCATCTTACCGAACTGAGTACCGTAGTCACCCAGATGATTTACACCGATTACATTGTAACCCAGAGCGCGGTAGATTTTGGAGATTGCATTACCGATAACTGTGGAACGGATATGACCGATATGGAACGGCTTTGCAATGTTAGGGGAAGAGAAGTCCACTACTACATTGGCTCCGTTACCCAGGTTGGTCTTACCGAATTCCGCATCTTCAGTCAGTACGGAAGTTACCACATCACCTACGAAGCTTTCTCTGGAAATAAACATATTTACGTATGCATTTACCTGTTCAACCTTTGCGAACATGGTATTGCCGCTGATTGCTTCAGCGATTTCCTTTGCAATCAGTGGAGGTGCCTTGCGCAGAGTCTTTGCCAGCTTGAAGCATGGGAACGCATAGTCACCCATCTTTGTGTCCTGAGGAACTTCAATCATGGACTGAATTTCTTCAGCAGTCAGGTCTGCAACCTGCTCTGCAATCAGCTTGCTGATTTCTACCTTAAAGTTTACCATTTTTATCGTCTCCCTTTTTCTTACCAGCTTACTCTTCAGCAAGCCATTTCTTTATGGTTTCAGTTTCTTTTTCCGTAATAACCGGAATTCCTTCTTTTAAAAGCAGCTCGGTAAATACGCCGTTGCCCTCTGTCAGTGTACCGCTGAAGGTACCGTCATAGATGAAGCCGCAGCCACAGGATGGGCTGTTGGCCTTCAGGATCGCACCCTTCAGTTCTGCGCCGGAGAAACCTGCCAGTGTGGTGCAGGTTCCCAGGGAAAGCTGTGCTCCCTTCTCAAAGGCTGCCGTCACATCCTTACCCTTGTTGTTGACAACTCTGTCACCAACCCGCTCTGCAGGCGGTCTCGGGCATGGCAGCTTGGCTGCACTTTCCGGACATACAGTGATATATTTTTTCTGCTCGCAGAAGTCGATGACTTCCTGACAGCGGTTGTTTCCGCCGTTGTATTTACAATTCTGCCCCAGAAGGCAGCTGCTTACAATATACATTCTGTTCACCTTATTCTTTCAGTTTTACGATGGTAACGCCTTCGCCACCTTCGTTGTATCCGCCCTTACGGTAGGATGCGGCCAGTTTATTTCTCCGCAGCATGTTGCGGATCCCGTCTTTCAGAATTCCCTCACCTCGTCCGTGAATAATGGTTACTTCCTTCAGACCAGCCATATAGGCATCATCCAGATATTTTTCCACATTCATGCAGGCATCTTCCAGGTTCTGTCCCTGCACATTGCAGTTGACGGAAATATTCATGGCCTTTTCTTTATACATGTTGCCGTACCGGCCGGAACCGGTCTTTGGCTGATGAATCTTCTTTTTCTTCGTGCCGTCATTGATCAGCATCAGATCCTTCAGATTGGCGGTCATCTTCATGATACCCACCTGAATCATCAGATTGCCCTTATCATCCGGCAGGGAAAGAATTTCACCGTTCTGATCCAGCGTCAGAAGCTTCACCCTGTCGCCCACTTTCAGGTCGGCAGCAGATACAGGATTTTCGTTGTTTACTTCACGGATTACTTTCCGTTCTGCGTACTTATCTTCCTTTTCCTTCAGCTTCTTGCGGCTCTTGTCAAAATGCTTGGTCCGTTCGCCCAGGCTGTCCATCTTAGCCAGCTGTTTCAGTTCTTTCTGCACTTCTGCAGCAGTGTCCTTGGCTTCACGGAGCATAAGACGGGCTTCTTCTCTGGCTTTGGCGATAATTTCCTTCTTTTCTTTTTCGAGAGCTTTCTGCTGACGTTCCAGTTCTGCCTTCTGTTTCTCCATGGAGATACGGAGAGCAATGGCCTCGTCGCGTTCTGCCTCTGCACGCTTTTTGTCTTCTTCGATGGCACTGATGACATCTTCAAACTCGATGTCACCTCTCTCGATGAGACGGGATGCGCGCTCTATGATTTCTTCCGGCAGACCCAGTTTCTTCGAAATTTCGAAGGCATTGGACTTGCCCGGTATACCGATGGAAAGCTTATATGTCGGACTTAAAGTCTCCACATTGAATTCCATGGAAGCATTTTCAACACCCTTTGTGGAAAGGGCATATTTTTTCAGTTCAGTGTAATGTGTGGTTGCAATGGTTGTTGCCCCCGCGTAGCGCAGCCGTTCCAGAATGGCAATTGCCAGCGCTGCACCTTCTGTCGGGTCAGTACCTGCTCCCAGTTCGTCCAGCAGCACCAGTGTATGATCGCCGGTCTTTTCCACCACTTCCACAATATTCTTCATATGGGAAGAGAAGGTGGACAGACTCTGCTCAATGCTCTGCTCATCTCCGATATCCGCGAAAATACGCTGAAATACTGGCAGCTGGCTGGAAGGCAGTGCAGGAATATGAAGACCGCTCTGGGCCATCATGGCCAGCAGGCCTACAGTCTTCAGAGTTACGGTTTTGCCCCCTGTATTCGGACCGGTTACCATCAAAGTGGAATAATCCGTACCTCCTACAGACACATTAATCGGAACTACTTTTTTTCTGTCAATCAGCGGATGGCGTGCCTGCTTCAGGTTCACCAGACCGCTTTCATTCATATTCGGTGCATCTGCTTCCATCTGCACCGACAGCTTGCCCTTGGCAAAGATGACATCCATCTCCGTCAGCAGCTTCTGATTGTTCACCAGATCATGGAAGTGCTCTGCCACATTGGATGACAGTTCTGCCAGAATCCGTTCCATTTCCGCTTTTTCAGCCAGTTCCAGCTCTCGGAGCTCGTTGTTCAGGTTTACAATCACCTGTGGCTCGATAAAGATGGTGGCACCGGTGGATGACTGGTCATGGACAATACCCGCAATCTTCCCCCTGTGCTCTGCCTTAACCGGTACTACGTAACGGCCGTCACGCATGGTGACGATGGCGTCCTGCAGGAAAGCTTTATTGTCTGAAGAAGCGATAATCTGTCCCAGACGGTTACGGATAGCTTCATTCTGACGTACTATATTCCGACGGATGCTGCGCAGTTCCGGAGATGCATTATCAGACATTTCATCTTCGGAAATGATGCATCGGTCGATATTGTCAGCAAGCCGTGGGAAAGTTGCAATGACTTCCGCCATACTCATGAGAATCGGAAGCTCCGGCAGATCACTCTTGAACCAGGTTACCATATTGCTGGCCACCCTGATATTATAGAGTACCTGCAGCAGCTGACGCATGGTCAGGGTGCCGCCTTTGCGGCTGAAATGCAGAGCAGGTCCGATATCGTAAATCTGACCCAGTGGTGGGTTTCCTTTGGCCATGATGGCACCGGATGCCTCACTGGTCTCCTGCAGTGCAGTTCTCACCAGGCGTATATCTGTATGCGGCACAAAATCTGCAATGATTTCTTTCGCCATTGCAGATCCGGCCTGTTCCCGGAGCATCTCGATAATTTTCGGATACTCCAGGACTTTAAAGGTTTTCTTATTCATTCGTTCTCCTGTATCGATCAAGTTCCTGTTTTAATTTAAGGTTTTCCATCTGGATATCGAAGAAAGAATTTTCAAATTCGGTGCATTTTTCTTCCAGCTGGCGGTAACGTTCTTCCGCAGCTCTCTTTTCTTCACCGTTGCGGGCTGCACTTTCCTTATACTGCAGGAAGCTCTTTTTCGCTTCATCCCACATGTTCATATAGTGCTGTGCATCCTTTTCCATCTGCTCTTTGGCAGCGGTAAGTTCTTCAATCCGTTCTCTGGCACTGAACAGTTCGTCGGCCATGTTAATGGCTGCCAGAACGGCCAGAGAACCCTGCGCATTGCTGGCATAATTTCTGCCCACTTCCCGCATCTTTTCATCCACGCAGGCTGCGATAGCCTTGATGGTTTCCTCGTCTCTGTCACCGGCAATGGTGTAGTCCTGACCGTAGATCCGGACTTTCACTCTGGTTCCATTGTTTTCCATTGTTGTTCTCCTGTTCTCTGCTCACGCCGGCTGAGGGATTACATTTCTCTCAGTACAGCGTCCAGATTGTCTCTCAGTGCCTGCAGAACCTGGCCGTGAGCCGCATTTACGTCTTCGTCAGTCAGAGTTCTGTCGTTATGTCTGTAGGTCAGATTGAAGGCTACACTCTTCTTTCCTTCTTCTACCTGCTTACCTCTGTAAATATCAAACAGCTTAACATCTCTTAAAATTTCAGTACCTGCAGCGCGGATTACATTTTCAATATCGCCTACCAGCATATCTTCATCTACCAGCAGAGCAATGTCTCTGGAAGTAGCAGGATACTTTGGCAGAGGGCTGAATACCTTTTCCAGGTCAGACAGTTCAGTTACAGTGTTGAACATCAGCTCGGCTGCGTAGCAGCGAGTGCCGATTCCGTACTTGTCTGCAACTTCCGGATGTACTTCACCCATGATACCCAGTTCCACTTCTTCTACTGCAGGACCGTTTTCCAGTTCCACGATATGTCTTGCAACGATTCTTGCACATCTGCCAGGGTGATATACGCCGTATTCGGATTCTGCGATGAACTGCAGATCCTTAACGCCCAGCTTGTTCAGCAGGGATACAATCATACCTTTCAGGTAGAAGAAGTCCGCACCTGCACCGTACATACCGATGCACAGGTTGTCCTGTTCATCCGGCAGTGCTTCCGGATCTACCAGATTTGCAGTGAAGGTGTTTCCGATTTCGAATGCTCTTACTGCATCGATGTTTCTGGAGAAGTTTCTGCCCAGAACTTCCATCATGGCAGGGGTCAGAATAGTTCTCATTACGGAAGTATCTTCACCCAGCGGATTTAAAATCTGAACAAAAGCTCTTTCCCAGGAGTCTTCGTCAATTCTTACATTATCTACACCCTTAGGGCTTACGAAGGAGTAAGTCTGGATTTCAGTTGCACCCAGGCCAACCAGAGTTTCTCTGGCCATATCCTTGATATTTCTTTCATAAGACTGACCGGATTCGCTGTTTCCTCTAGGAATGGTTACCGGAATTCTGTCGTAACCATAGAGTCTTGCAACTTCTTCAGCCAGGTCTTCTTCGATTTCAATATCCTGTCTTACGGTAGGAGCGGTTACATACAGGTCTTCGCCTTCGCCTTCCACCTTCATTTCCAGGCTTTCGAAGTACTTCACCATTTCTTCTCTGTCAAGCTGCAGACCCAGAATCTTGTTGATTCTGCTTACACGGCCGTGAACAGCCTTTGCTTCTTCCACTTCAGGATATACATCCACGCTGCCGCCAACTACAGTACCTGCACCGATCAGTTCGATCAGAGCACATACACGGTCTGCTGCTGCTTCACACAGGTTCGGGTCGATACCCTTTTCGTATCTGCCGGAAGCTTCTGTTCTCAGCTTCAGCTTGGAAGAAGTGGATCTTACGCTGGATCCCAGGAAGTTTGCAGATTCAATTACGATAGTATTTGTATCTGCTTCAATTTCAGAGTTCAGACCACCCATTACACCTGCGATTGCTACGGACTTTTCAGCGTCCTTAATCATCAGCATGTCGGTGTCCAGAGTTCTTTCGGTACCGTCCAGGGTAGTGAATACCTCATCTTCAGCTGCAGTGTCCACGATGATGTGACGGCCTGCAATGCTGTTAATATCGAATGCGTGGAGCGGCTGACCGTATTCCAGCATTACGAAGTTGGTAATGTCAACGATGTTGTTGATTGGACGCATGCCTGCATGAATCAGTCTTCTCTGCAGCCACCATGGGGAATCCTGTACCTTTACGTCCTTAACAATTCTTGCAGTATAGCGCTTGCACAGCGGAGACTTTACTTCTACGCTGATGTAGTCTGCTGCATCGCCTTCTGCATTTTCACAGCCGGTCTTTGGATATCTCAGTTCAGTACCGAATGTTGCAGCTGCTTCTCTTGCCATACCAATCATGGACAGGCAGTCCGGACGGTTTGGTGTGATTTCGAAGTCGATAATTGCATCCTTCAGTTCCAGTGCCTCAGCAAAATCCATACCCAGAGTGTATTCGCCATCCAGAATCCAGATACCGTCCTTCTGGTTTACAGGAACAACCTTGTCTTCGAAGCCCAGTTCGCCGAAAGAACAGAGCATGCCGTGAGAAGCTACGCCTCTCAGTTCGCCTGCGTGAATTTCCACGCCGCCTTCCACCTTAGGCTGACCATGCAGCGGGCCAGGGATACGGCTGCCGTCCAGTGCTACAGGTACGTATGCACCTTCAAACACGTTGGATGCACCGGTTACAATCTGAACCAGTTCTTCGCCGCCTACATTCAGCTGGCACACAACCAGCTTTTCAGCGTTTGGATGACGCTCAATCTTTTCGATTTTGCCCACAACTACTTTTTCCATGTCCCGGCCAACCAGCTCACAGGTTTCCAGGTTGGAACCGGACAGAATCATGCGGTCGCAGAATTCTGTGGTATCCACATTAACGTCTGTATAATCTTTTAACCATTCTAATGATACTATCATGTCTTACTGCCTCCCCGATTACTTGAACTGCTGAATGAATCTCATGTCGTTTTCGTACATCAGACGGATGTCGTCGATGCCGTACTTCAACATTGCTACACGTTCTACACCCATACCGAATGCAAAGCCGGTGTACTTTTCAGTGTCGATGCCGCCAACCTTCAGTACGTTCGGATGTACCATACCGCAGCCCAGGATTTCAATCCAGCCGCTGCCCTTACATACTCTGCAGCCCTTGCCGCCGCACTTGAAGCAGGATACGTCCATTTCTGCAGAAGGTTCTGTGAATGGGAAGTGGTGCGGACGGAACTTGGTCTTTGTTTCAGGTCCGAAAAGCTGCTTCGCAAAACGGTCCAGTGCGCCCTTCAGGTCTGCGAAAGTGATGCCTTCATCAACTACCAGACCTTCGATCTGATGGAACATTGGGGAATGAGTTGCGTCCGGAGTATCGCAGCGGAAACATCTGCCTGGTGCGAATACGCGGATTGGCGGTTCCTTGTCCTGCAGAGTTCTTACCTGTACGCAGGAAGTCTGTGTTCTCAGCAGGATATCTTCGGAGATATAGAATGTATCAGTCCAGTCTCTTGCCGGATGATCAGGGCCTGCGTTCAGACCGTCAAAGTTATTGAAAACGGTTTCTACTTCAGGACCTTCCACCAGGGAGTAACCCATGGACTTGAATACCTTGGATACTTCTTCAATGGTTACAGTGATAGGATGCTTGCTGCCCATAGGGAAGCTTGTGCCCGGTTCTGTAACGTCAATCTTTTCAGCTTCGAATTTTGCAGCCTGTGCCTTCTTCTTCAGCTCAGCAAAAGTTTCTTCCAGCAGAGCTTCGATTTCTGCTCTTACCTGGTTCGCTGCCTGACCCAGTTCCTTTCTTTCTTCAGGGGAAAGCTTACCCATGGAACGGAGAATTTCAGTCAGCTGGCCTTTCTTGCCCAGTACCTTGACTCTTACATCTTCTGCTTCCTGCAGAGAAGCAGCATTCTGTAACTGTGCTCTGGATTCTTCTAAAATCTGTTTCAGTCTGTCTTGCATTTTTATAAACCTCTCGTAGTCAAATTATTATCTTCGTCTATGACACATTCCTCAGGCCTGACCTGTTCCTCTTCCGCGCACGCCCTCATACATGAGGATGGCTGCTGCCACTGCCGCGTTGAGTGACTCAATGGTTCCTGCCATCGGAATCTTTATTTTCACGTCTGCTCTTTCGATGAGTTCCGGCGCAATTCCGTTGCCTTCATTGCCGATAATCAGTGCCGTATTCTTCGTCAGATCCACATCGTAATAGTACCTGTCCGTGTCAAAACAGGTGGCCACCAGTTTACCGCCTGCCGCCTTCACGAATGCTACCAGCTCATCGTAGTCATCAATGAAAACAACCGGCACTCTAAACAGTGAACCCGCCGCCGCACGAACCACCTTTGGCGAGAACACATCGGCAGTGCCCTTCATCGCCACAATCAGAGAGTATCCGGCCGCATCCGCAGTCCGGATAATGGTTCCGATATTTCCGGGATCCTGGAGCCTGTCCAGAACAACAAAATTTCCCACGGCCCCTTTTTCAATAAAATCAGCCTGGGAAACTCCCGGTTTCTTTACAATAGCCAGGATTCCCTGGCTGGTGTCAGTCTGGGCCAGCCGGTCAAAAAGTTTTTCATCCAGAACGAAAGTCTTATCTTCCAGTCCCGGCTGCATTCTGCCGCTGTATCCCTTTCTCATCAGTACCGTATCCACAGCTGCCCCTTCCCGGACGGCTTCCTCCAGAAGGTTCTCCCCTTCAATCAGATAGAGGCCCAGCCGGTCACGATACTTGCGGGCGGCAAGCTGTTCGCACAGTTTCACTATTTTATTGTCTTTGGAAGTGATTTCACGCATGAAATACTGCCGCCTTTCTGCAAATTTCCCGCTGTCCGTGCAGCGTATATTTTAACCGAAAAGCCGGCTCATCACCGGCTTGGTTATGTATAAATCTTACTTGAGGAAATCAGGGATATCGAATCTGGAAGGAGTTGTGTCGTCTCCGTTCTGCAGGATTTCCTGCAGATCCACTTCTCTGCCCTGGATACCATCAATTCTTCCGGTCACCTCACCGTTTGCCTGCTGCGGAGCAGCCTGTGCCTGCTGAGGTTCTTCCTTGATTCCGGTATCTCTTCCTGTAATTGCTCTTGTTTCCAGACCTTCGTCAAATCCGGTCGCAATAACAGTTACGGAAATTTCATCTTCCATGGATTCATCCACAGCTGCACCGAAGATCAGGATGCAGTCTTCGTCTGCCTGTTCCTGAACCATAGTGGCCAGCTGGCTGACTTCCAGCATACCCAGATCGTAACCGCCTGCCACATAAAGCAGAATTGCCTTCGCACCAGCGATGGTTGTTTCCAGCAGCGGGCTTTCGATTGCAGCCTTAACTGCATTCTTTGCACGGTCGTCGCCGGATGCATGTCCCACACCCATGTGTGCAACACCGCGGTCAGTCATAACAGACTTAACGTCAGCGAAGTCAACATTGATCAGTGCATGTTCGGAAATCAGGTCGGAAATACCCTGTACACCCTGACGGAGCACATCATCCGCCATCTGGAATGCCTGAATCATGGATGTATTCTTTTCGCAGTTTGCCAGCAGCTTATCGTTTGGAACGATAACCAGAGAGTCCACATACTTCTTCAGGAAGCTGATTCCCAGTTCTGCCTGTCTTCTTCTCTTGGCACCTTCGAAAGTGAACGGCTTGGTTACAACGCCTACAGTCAGGATACCCATATCCTTGGCAGCCTTGGCAATAATAGGAGCTGCACCGGTACCGGTACCGCCGCCCATGCCGGCAGTCAGGAATACCATATCTGCACCTTCCAGCAGGGATGTAATTTCATCCAGAGTTTCCTCTGCGGCCTTCTGGCCGATTTCAGGATTTGCACCTGCGCCAAGACCTCTGGTCAGCTTTTCACCGATCTGAATCTTGGTTTCGGACAGGCATCTGTTTAATGCCTGACGGTCTGTATTTACAGCAATAAATTCAACGCCCTTCAGTCCGGCTTCCACCATGCGGTTTACTGCATTGCAGCCGCCGCCGCCCACACCGATGACTTTGATTACTGCTGATTTATCTAAATTGGTTTCAAATTGAAGCATCTGAACTCTACCTCCTCAGTATTTGCCTATAATAAATTATTGTAACATACATCCTGTGGAAATGCACCTTTTTTCTTAAGAAATTCCTTCTATTTTTATGCTTTTTTCGCAGGATGCGGTTTCATCCGTTAATCAATTTTCGGAGTAAAGGAGATATAGTCATCCCCGCCGATTTTTATGGTTCCTCTTTCAATATTCTGGGCAAAAAGCTCCTGAATTACCACCTGCAGCTTGCCGTCACTGATGACATCCATCAGCTGTTCCGGTGTTCCCTGACAGATCAGACTGTCATCCACATAAGCACGGATCTGCATCTTCGAAAGTTCGATTTTCTTGAAGTACATATCGCCCTGTTCCACGGACCGGAGCATTTCCAGGGTCTGACGGAGCAGTACGCTTTCTTCCGTTTCAATCGGTTCTCCCACATTCATCTTGCTGATGGTAAGGCCTCTGATGACCGTAATTTTCGGTTCTACGCCGGTTTTCCGCAGCACAGTACCGTTTCCGTCAATTACAACAAATTTTTCGCCGTAAACGATTGCAGCCGCCTGCCTCCGTTCATTGATGGAAATCTTAACGGTATCAGGAAGAGACCGTTTTACAGTCACTTCCTGCATATACGCATCTCTGGAAAGCCGTTCCTCAATGTCTGAAAGCGGCGTCCCCCAGAAAATATTTTCACCGGTCTGACAGTTTCCCAGTACCAGAATTTCATCATCAGAATAATAGCTGTTCCCTTCCACCTCATATTCCGCCACATCAAACAGGGGCGACGCCAGAAAGGCTGCAGATGCTCCGATTACCAGAATCAGAATCAGCAGTTTCATCAGCGGACTCATTCTTTTTTTTCGTCTCTGTGTTCTTTTTTTCAATGTTTCCTCCCAGCCTGCGGATTCCGCCGGCGAAATCCTCGTAGCCTCGTTCTATATGCTCAATCCCTCTTACCAGAGAGGTTCCTTCTGCCATGAGCCCGGCCAGCACCAGTGCTGCGCCGCCCCGAAGATCCAGTGCCTGAACCGGACAGCCCCGAAGAGAGCCCACTCCTTTTATTATAGCATTTTTGCCGCAGGTTTCAATATTTGCACCCATTTTCATCAGGTCTTTTTTGTGTGTAAAGCGGTTTTCAAAAATCTCTTCCCGAATCGTGGCAGTTCCTTGTGCGCAGGAAACAAGGCTCATGAGCTGAGGCTGGCAGTCTGTCGGGAATCCCGGATAGGGCTGTGTAATCACAGTTCCGGGGCTTTTCAGCCTTCCTTTGCAGGATACCTGAATCCGGTCTTCCCGGTTTTTTATCTGCGCCCCCATCCGTTCCAGCACTTCCGTCACTGCAGAAACATATACGGACTGGGTTCCCGTCAAAATCCCGTCGCCGCCAGTTCCCGCCAGTGCCATCATGTATGTGGCCGTTTCGATTCTGTCTCCCATGATGAAATACATGGTATCGTGAAGTCCCCGTCCGCCTTCGATATGAATACAGCTGGTTCCCGCTCCGTAAATCCGGTATCCGCAGCTTCGGAGGAATCCCTGAAGATCTTCAATTTCCGGTTCTGCAGCACAATTTTCCAGTATGGTATATCCACTTCCGGACAATGCAGCCATCATGAGATTTTCCGTAGCGCCCACACTGGGATAAGCAAGACGGATTCTGCCTCCCCGGCATCTTCCTGCTGCGGCAACCAGTTCCCCTTCTTCCTGCACATCAAACCCCAGTCTCTGCAGTCCTGCAATATGTATGTCAATCGGCCTGCTTCCGATTCTGCATCCTCCCGGCCTGTAAATTACCGCTTCCTCTGCTCTGGCGAGGAGACTCCCCAGCAGAAAAACAGAAGATCTGAGCCGGGACATCAAATGCGGCGGAACTGCAGTTCCGGTGAGAGACCGGCTGTCCACGCAGATACAGTTCCCACTCCATTCCACGGCCGCTCCCAGTGACCTGAGAATTTCAACCATGGTATGTACATCTCCGATTTCGGGACATCCGTATATTTCATGAATGCCGCCTTTGCACAGAGTTGCAGCCAAAATGGGAAGTGCAGCGTTTTTTGCACCTCTTACTTCGTATTCTCCCCGGAGGGGGATGCCTCCATCGATTTCATAATATTCCAAAAAAAACACCTCCTGCCTCTATTTCCATAGTATGCAGGAGGTGTATATTCCGTTACATTCTCTTGGCCGCAGGCACAAGCCTATCTGCCGCATATTGTATTATAAATCAAATCCAGCGCTTCCACAGGTGCACATTCCCTGCTTGCACGGCTCATTTTCTTCAAATGTTCTGTATCATTATACAGTCTCAGGACTTCCTGAATAATCTGCTCGCTGTTCATATCCTTCTCTTCGATCAGAAGTGCACCGCCCCGGTCAGCCACAGCCTTTGCGTTGTAGTACTGATGATTTCCAGTAACATTCGGAGACGGTATCAGTACAGACGCCTTGCCGCAGACGGTAGTTTCCGCCACGGAAAGTGCTCCGGAACGGCTGATTACCACATCGCAGGCCGCCAGATACAGTTCCATCGGATCAAGATATCCCTTTATCAAAACATTATCCGCGATTTCAAGTCCCTTTTCTTCCGCCTTCTGAAGAACTGCATCATAATACCACTTACCGGTACCAAAAATAAGCATCATCTGCTCTTTTCCGTTAATGGTTTCCATCAGTTCGAAGGCAACTTCATTGATTTTTTCTGCTCCCAGGCTGCCGCCAAAGGACAGTACAATAAAAGCATCCTGTGGAAGACCCAGCTTTTCACGGGCTTCTTCCCGGCTGATTTCAAAAAAGCTTCTTCTTACCGGATTCCCAGTGTACATCAGTTTTTCCGGCTGCTTGAAATACTTGGCCGCATCAGGGAATCCAAGGAATACCTTTTCCACGGACTTTTCCAGGAATTTGTTAGCCATGCCGGGATATGCATTCTGCTCATGCAGAAAAGTTCTGGCACCATACTGTTTTCCTGCCAGAAGCACAGGCACACAGACATAGCCGCCGGTTCCGATGACCACATCCGGCTTAAACCGCTTCATGATCCTGCGGGCCTCCGAAGTGCCCTTCAGCACTCCCCAGCCTGTTTTGAAGATTTTGAGAAGATTGCTGCGGTCCAGCCACATAGCTGTAACCATCTCAAAAGGATAGCCCTTCTGCGGTACAATATCCTTTTCCATCCCCACATCATTGCCCACATAGAGGATTTCGGAATCCGGTTCCATTTCTTTAATTTTATCCGCAATGGCGATGGCAGGATAAATGTGCCCGCCGGTTCCGCCGCCTGTCACAATGACTCTCATAACTACTCCTTACTGCAGTTTCTGTTTGCTAAAGACTTGATTTTTTTGAAATATTCAGCAGTATCCCTACCGACGCCATAAAGATCATAAGTGCGTTGCCGCCGTAGCTGATAAACGGCAGAACAATACCGGTAGGAGGCATGGTAGAAGTAACAACTGCCACATTAATTGCAACCTGAACGCCTACCATGATGGTGATGCCGCCAGCCAGCATCATGCCCAGAAAGTCAGGTGCATTCATGGCGATATGACATCCTCTCCATACGAAAATAAGATATACGGTCATCAATGCCAGAATTCCCAGGAATCCCAGTTCTTCCCCGATAATTGCCAGAATAAAGTCATTCATCGGTTCCGGCAGATAAAGATTCTTCTGAATACTGTTTCCCAGTCCCCGGCCGGTCAGTCCGCCGGTTCCCAGAGCCAGCAGCCCCTGAACTACCTGCCATCCGTTTCCGAGAGCATCCTCAAAAGGATCCAGGAAGCTGAGCATACGCTGGTAACGGTAACCGGAAGTATCGGAAAATATCAGAACAACCGCACCCGCTGCACCGATTCCCACCAGAGTTCCCAGATGAGACCATTTTGCCCCGGAAATCAGCAGCATGCCGCCTACGATAATGCACAGAGTCATGGCCGTAGACATGTTTGGCTGCTTCATAATCAGCAGGAAGTAAACACCAGCCACAGCCAGTACCGGCATAACACCTCTTACGAAGTTTTCTGCAATTTTAGGATTCCGGTCCAGATAACCTGCCGTAAACACGATAGCTGCAAACTTGGCACATTCCCCCGGCATGATAGTAAATGGAATACCCGGAACACCCAGCCATCTGGTTGCACCATTTGCACTGATAGCCAGAGGTGTGAAAATACACAGCAGAAGAACCAGACCGGCCAGCAGGAATACAAGATAGAACTTCCCCCACAGATGATAATCCAGCTTGGAACACAGCCACATAAGTACAGTCCCAATCACCACGAAAATCAGCTGATTCCTCAGGTAAGAATACGGATCCCCGTCATTTTCGGAGATGGATGCATAATAGCTGGCACTGAAAATCATCACCGTACCAAAAACAACCAGAAGTGCCGTCAGTCCGATAATAATAAAGTCCCCTCTTTTAATTTTTTCCTGTGAAAGTTTATTCACCCATTCACCTGCTTTCTACCAGGAACCCAGCTTCGCTACACACTCTTTGAAATGTTCACCACGCTGTTCGAAGTTGCTGTACATATCCCAGCTTGCACAGGCCGGAGACAGCAGTACTGTGTCGCCTGCAGCTGCCATTTCAGCAGCCTTCTGTACACACTCATTCATATCCTTGGCATAAGTATAGTCTTTAAATCCGAAGCGGTCTGCAGCCTCTGCAATCAGACGGGCATCACGGCCCAGCAGAATCATATGCTTTACACTGCCTTCGAATTTTTCAATCAGTTCATCAAATTCCTGACCCTTGCCGTCACCGCCGGCAATCAGGATAATATTCTTTTCAATGGCACGGAGTGCAGTTACGGTTGCATCCACATTGGTGCCCTTGGAGTCATTGTAGTATTTCACGCCGTTGATTTCGCCGGAGAACTCAATTCTGTGTTCCACACCGCCGAAACTGCGCAGTACTTCACTGATTACTTCCGGAGAAATACCGGAGAAATAACAGATTGCAGCTGCTGCCAGCGCATTTTCCACATTATGTCCGCCGATAATATGCAGTTCGTCTGCGCGGCAGAAAACAACCAGTTCACCCGCTTCGTTGCGGAGAACCAGCTGACCATCCTTTACAAAAGCACCGAACTCCAGCTCTTCTCTGCGGCTGAACGGAACTACTTTCGCAGGGCAGTTCTTTGCCAGCTCCATGCAGAGTTTGTCATCATAATTGATGATGCAGTATCCATTTTCGCTCTGATTTTCAAAAATCTTTGCCTTTGCGGCACCATATCCTTCCATGGTGTGATGACGGTTCAGATGGTCCGGTGTCAGATTCAGAATGGCAGATACCACCGGTTTGAAGTAGCGGGTAGTCTGCAGCTGGAAGCTGCTGGTTTCTGTAATCAGCCAGTCGTCTTCATCTGCATCCAGAGATTTGGAAATAACAGCAACGCCGATATTTCCAACTACATGCGTGGATCGTCCGGACTTTTTGAAAATTTCGCCGGTCAGAGTGGTGGTAGTAGTCTTTCCATTGGTTCCGGTTATTCCCACAAAATGTCCGCGGCCGATGCGGTATGCAATTTCCAGTTCTCCGATGATTTCCACACCTTCTTCTTCCGCTTCACGGACGAAAGGCAGCTCCGGATCCACACCCGGGCTCAGAATCATCATGTCAAATTCACTCATATCCGCCGGCATGGTTCCCAGGTAAAGACCCAGGTTTTCTCCTCCCGGAAGACCGGTCAGGAAGCTGATTAACTGAGGGTCCACCTGATTCATAGACTTGGAATCCTGCACGGATACCTCCGCACCCAGCTTCAGCATAGCCTGAACGGCTGCAATGCCGGACTTACCCAGACCTACAACCAGAACCTTTTTCTCTTTCAGGTTATTTGCATTCATGTTATCCACAGGAACACCTCCTAAATATTCATAATCAGAGTCGCCAGCAGACAGAATCCCAGGGTGATTCCCCAGAACATGAAGACAACCTTCTGTTCAGTCATGCCGCACAGTTCGAAATGATGATGCAGCGGTGCCATCTTGAACACACGCTTGCCGGTTTTCTTAAATACTGCCACCTGAATAATTACAGACAGAGCTTCCATCACATAAATCAGGCCTGCAACTGCCAGAATAAATTCCAGCTTCATCATGATGCCGCCTGCAGCCAGTGCACCGCCCAGTGCCATGGAACCGGTATCACCCATGAAGATTTTGGCAGGATTGCGGTTATACAGCAGGAAGCCCAGACATCCGCCTGCAATGCCGCCGAAAAAGAGAACTTCACCGGTAAAGCCGAATGCCAGACCTGCAGTTACCATGAAGAATGCAACCAGCGCAGTGATTCCGGACGCCAGACCATCCAGGCCGTCGGTCAGGTTTACCGCATTGCTGAAGGCAATCATAACAAAAACAACGAACGGGATGTACAGAATTCCCAGTTCCAGATATACATTGAACAGCGGAATCCAAATTGAACTGCTGCTTACGCCGGCTCCGCCGGAGAAGAAGTATGCATATAAAGCCACTGCCAGAGAGAAGCCGAACTGCATAACCAGTTTCTGCTTGGCATTCAGGCCCAGATTATTCTTTTTAATCGCTTTTTCGTAGTCGTCGATAAAGCCGATCAGTGCATACAGCAGCATGGCTGCCATAGGCATCAGAGTGTTCAGAGACAGAGTACCGGCTGCAATACCCATAATCAATGCAGCGATAATGGCACCGCTGATGATACCGATACCGCCCATGCTTGGAGTACCTGTCTTTTTCAGATGTGACTGCGGCCCCTCTTCACGGACATACTGCTTAAACTGTTTCTTTTTCAGGAATGGAATCAGACGCCCTACAACCAGAGCGCTGACTGCAAATGCGATTACTAAAGTAATTACTGCGTCAATAAGGGGTGTAAACATGTTTTGTCAGCTCCTATTCTTTATCCTCAAATATTTTCTTTACGATTTCTTCCATTTCCATGCTGCGGGAACCTTTCACCAGAACCACATCTCCCGGCTGAATGTACTGGTCCATTTCTTTAATGAATTCTGCCTTGGTTTCATAATGGCGCACGCAGTCATGCCCAAGGCCTTCCGCTGCACCTTCTCCGATATATCTGGCATCATTGCCCACAGTAATAAGAAAATCTATTTTCTGTTCCGCTACATAAGCACCGATTTCTCTGTGGAAATTCCGGCTTTCCGGTCCCAGTTCCTTCATGTCACTGAGAATTGCAACACGCCGGATTCCTTTGGTAGCCTTCAGCGTATTAATCGCAGAACGCATGGATTCCGGTGCCGCATTGTAAGTATCATCGATAACCTTAATTCCGTTCTTGCCGCGGACATTCAGACGTTTTGCTGTCAGTTCCGCATTTTCCAGACCACGGATGGCATCTTCCGCACTGATTCCCAGAATTTCGCCGGCCGCCACTGCCAGAGTTGCATTGAGGGCATTATGTCCGCCCGGTACGTTCAGGTTCACTTCATACTGCTTATGATTACGGTCCAAAGTATATTTTATACCTTTATCGCCGAAATCGCAAACATTAGATACGATAAAATCACTTTTTCCATCATTTCCCACAGTGACCACCCGATAATCGCCGCTGACCATATCTTTCTGCAGCAGATCACATGCCTGATTCACAATCAGCACTGCATCCTCAGAGAAATAGTTGGTCACTTCCATCTTGGCCTTGCGGATACCTTCCCGGCTTCCCAGGTTTTCGATATGGGAAATACCCACATTGGTAATGACCGCCATATCAGGACGCACCATATCAGCCAGCAGGTCGATTTCTCCAAAACTGTCCATACCCATTTCCAGAACAGCCACTTCCAGATCCTCATCGAAATCCAGAATGGTCAGAGGCAGGCCAAACTCATTGTTATAATTCTTTTTGTTGCGTCCGGTTTTATATTTCACGGATGCCACATAATACAGCATATCGCGGGTGCTGGTCTTTCCCACGCTGCCGGTTACAGCAATTTTCTTTTTCAGCGGAAGCTGTGCAATATAATACTTAGCCAGCTGCTGCAGCGCTTTCAGGGTGTCATCCACCAGAATCACATTGATGTCATCTTTCTTAAGTTCCAATCCCTGCAGAACTTCCTCACCCGGAACTTTCGCAGCATCGGAAATCACCATGGTGCGGCATCCCCGCTGCAGCACACCGCCCAAAAAGTCATGACCGTCTGCACGCATTCCCTTCATCGGGAAGAATACGTTTTCTGCAGTGACTTCTCTTGAGTCAATCGCTGCTCCATGTACGGCAGCCTCTGTACTGCCCTGGAGCAGTCTTCCTCCGGTTGTATCCAGAATTTCTTTTACTGTAATGCTTCTCATAGCTTCAGTCCCCCATGTTCGTAACGATCTGTCGGTCGTCAAAATGTATTTTCGTATCTCCTGCCAGCTGATAGGTTTCGTGACCTTTGCCGGCAATCAGCACAATATCGTCCGGAGTCCCCATACGCACCGCTGTGCGGATTGCCTGAGCCCGGTCGCAGATTACGATATAATGTTCTTTTTCAGCACCTGAAGCCTCCATGGCATCGGTGATGTCTTTTATGATGTCCTCCGGTTTTTCCTTTCTGGGATTATCGGAAGTTACCACCGTAAAATCGGCCAGTTCGGCTGCAGCACGGCCCATTTCAAATCTCCGGTTCCGGTCCCGGTTTCCACCACAGCCAAAAACCAGAATCAGCCTGCGGGGTTCATACTTCCGCAGGTCAGTAAGAAGCTGCCGCAGAGAAATACCATTGTGGGCATAATCCACCAGCACACTGGTGCGGCCTCCCGTATCAACAGGCTCCACACGGCCCGGAATCTTAAGCCCCTGCAAAGCATTCTGTATATCATTCCAAGGCACGCCAAGTTCTCTCGCCGCAGCAATGGCACCGGCTGCATTCAGACCATTGAAAGTGCCCGGAAGATTCAGTACAACCGGATGTTCATTCATTCTGAATTTCACTCCCGGTCCAAAGTCACTCTTTATAAGGGACAAGTCCTCACACACATAGTCCGCATCAGCATTTCTGCCAAAGGTTTTCAGCTTTACTTCCTTTCGGGGAAGAAGTGCTGCCCAATGCGGGTCATCCATGTTCATAATGGCTTTTCTGCACCGGGCAAACAATCTGCTCTTCCAGAAGGCATATTCGTCAAAATTTTCATGTTCACCGGGTCCGATATGATCCGGTGACAGATTGGTAAATACAGCAATATCAAACAGAATTCCGTCTACTCTGCTCTGCATCAGGCCCTGGCTGGACACTTCCATAACCAGCACACGGCAGCCTGCATCTGCCATCTTCCGGCACCACTGCTGTATATCACAGGACTGTGGCGTCGTCCGGTCCGCTTCTTCAAAATTATCATCCCACCCGTTCTGCACCGTTCCCAGAAGGCCGGTTCGTATTCCGGCTTCCTCCAAAATCGCTCGCAGCATAAAGGTGGTACTGGTTTTTCCTTTCGTTCCCGTCACTCCGACAGTCAGAAGATTCCTGCAGGGATGACGATAAAAGACGCAACTCATATGAGCCAGTGCTTTTCTCACATCCGGCGTCCAGATGACTGTCACATCCGGAATGAACACATTTTGCAGCCCGGACGCCTTACTGGTCACAATTACAGACGCGCCTCTGTCAGCTGCATCACGGATATATCTGCATCCGTCATCTTCTGTACCGGTGATTGCAAAAAATGCACTTCCCGGCACTGCTTTATCTGAAAAGTATATCAATGCTTTCACATCCTCGTCCTCTGTACCCTGCAGCAGCCTGTATTCCAGGCCTTTGGTCAGAGCGGCAAGTTTCATATTGACTCCTTTTCGGTCTCTATATTTTATTCTTTATAAACATAAACCACGGAATTGCGTTTTACCTTGGTTCCTGCCTTCGGATACTGGTCCACAACGATGAAATCGTCATCGTCACGGGCATTTTCAGGTCTGCTGTACCGCAGCGCGCGGCCGCCGATTCTTCCGACTGCCTCACTGAATTCATATCCGGTTACATCCGGAACAACGGTATAATCGCCTTCGATGGCTTTCAGCTCTTCATCAGTGTACTGCGGTTCTACGTTGAGATAGCGCAGCGTATCTGTGAGAACGGACTTTGCAATCGGTGCCGCAACCTGCGATCCATAGAACGCGCCTTTCGGGCTGTCTACCACAACCAGGATGGAAACCTGAGGATCATCCATCGGAGCCATTCCCAGGAAGGAAGAATAGTAATACTTGCCGTAAGCGCCGGTGCCCGCATCGATTTTGTTTGCAGTACCGGTCTTTCCGCCTACACGGTAGCCGGTAACTTTGGCAGTACCGCCGCCGCCTTCCGCTACGACATATTCCATAATTTCACGCATTTCACGTGCAGTCTTGGAAGACAGAACCTTACGTACAACTGTAGTTTCATATTCTTCCACCACATTGCCTTCTGAGTCAGTCAGAGCCTTTACATAGTGAGGCTGAAGCAGATCCCCGCCATTTCCGATGGCGTTGACTGCTGACAGCAGCTGAATCGGTGTAATTGAAATACTCTGTCCATAACCCATTGTAGCCAGTTCTACCGGACCCACAGCGTCTATATTGTACATGATGGCACCTGTTTCACCAGGATAGTCGACACCTGTCAGATCCATAAAACCATATAAGTTAATATACTTGTAAAATGCCTGCTTTCCCATCTTGGCTGCAATCTTTGCATGGGCCGGGTTGCAGGAATTGCCCACTGCCTGTTTTACGGTCTGATTTCCGTGGTCACGCGGGCTCCAGCAGTGCAGGTTGATACCGGCTACGTTTACATAGGTATTGCAGGTGAATGTATCATTCAGACTGATGGCTTTTTCCTCCAGCGCAGAGGATGTTGTAATCAGTTTGAATGTGGAACCAGGTTCATAAGTATCGCTGACAATCGGATTTCTCCAAAGCGCAAACAGATACTGGTTCTGCTCTGCTGCAGTCATCTTCTCGAACTTTTCCAGTTCCTCTTCGTTATCCGGAACAACTGCGTTATTCGGGTTGAAGCCCGGTGATACCACATTTGCCAGGATTTCTCCCGTTTTCGGATTCATAATCAGACACATGATGCGGTCTGCCTCAGTAGCTTCCATTCCTTCCGCTACAGCTTTTTCTGCATAGTACTGAATGGCTTCATCCAGGGTCAGAATCACGTTGAGGCCGTCCTGTGCCTCATAATACTGCTCCATGCCGTCCAGAAGCTCATTTCCGGCAACGTCAATATTGCGCACCCAGCGGCCTGCCACGCCGCTGAGATACTGGTCGTATTCCAGCTCAATCCCGGTTCTGCCCGCATTGTCATCATTTACGCTGCCCAGAACCTGCGAAGCAAAGTTGCCGAGAGAATAATAGCGCCGGGTATCTTCGGAAAGCTGCAGTGCAGAAACTTTCAGGTCTCTTACTGCCTCGGCCTGATCCTTATCGAGATATTTCGCTACTTTTACCAGGGAGTCCTCTCTGGTCAGTCTGGTCAGAACGGTGGACTGTTTTTCGCCTGTAATATCTGCAAGAGAAACGGACAGTTCCTCAATTTCTTTTTCTGATTTGCCTTCCTTCAGCTGAGCCGGACGGACCCATACAGAATAGCAGGTAATGCTGCTGGCCAGCTCACGGCCGTTTCGGTCATAAATTGTGCCTCTTTTAGCTGCAATCGGCACGTCTTGTGTCTGCTGATCTCTGGCTTTGGCCGTCAGTTCGTCTGCACGCACAATCTGATGCCAGCCTACACGGAAGGTAAGAGCAACCAAAATAAGAGACAGCAGAAAGAAGCCCAGTACAATTCTTTTTTTCTGTTTTACGGTAACTGATTTTTTCATATTTCCCCTTAATGATAAAAAGCCAGACTGCTTATATGCTATGGAATTGTCTGGCTCGTTTTTTATGAAGTTATTCTGATGATTTGTAATATGTATATATCCGAATATCTTGTACTATTCCCACACTTACTGGTAAGCTTTCTGCCGGATAACCGAAGCAAAATTATCCATCAGAACAGTATCTTCAGAAATATAAATACACTGGCTGCTCTTTGGATAAACCATCTTCAGTTCCTTCATGGCATGGGTTTCAATCTGCTCAATACTTGTGCTGCTGTCAATCTTCATGTGCAGTGTATCGATTTCATCTTCCAGTGCCATATTAGCCTTGGTCAGCTCATTGATGCTGCACTGAATGCTTACTGCATAGGCATTTACTACCAGCATTCCAATCAGCAGTGCTCCAACCACAACTGCCATCATAATCAGCTGACGCAGTTCCTGAATGGTCAGACTCTGGCCTGCAGGCTGTACATCCGCTTCTACGGCAGACTTCGGACGTTCTCTGGTTCTCTTTACTTTTCTGCTTTCTTCACTTTCTCTGTCCGGATATGCCGGCTGGAAAGCTGCTGCTCCTGTATAAAGGGGCTGGTATTCATAAGAACGTGTATAAGTTCTTTCGGTTACAGCC
This sequence comes from Anaerovoracaceae bacterium, assembly GCA_045578745.1. Classification (GTDB taxonomy): domain Bacteria; phylum Bacillota; class Clostridia; order Peptostreptococcales; family Anaerovoracaceae; genus RGIG7179. The sequence goes on along the minus strand of JAZNKW010000005.1, from coordinate 34,673 downwards.
ATAAATACTCCTTACTGTTATCTTCCGTTTATTTTTTCTCCGCTACACGCAGCTTCGCACTTCGTGATCTCGGATTTACTTCAAGTTCCTCCGGAGAAGGCACAATCGGCTTTCCGGAAATTTTTTTAATGTCAGGTTTCTTGCCGCAGATACATACCGGGAATTCCTTCGGGCATGTACACGGATTTACACGTTTTGCGATAATGTCTTTCACAATACGGTCTTCCAGTGAGTGGAAGGTGATTACACACAGCCGGCCTTTCGGTGCCAGTACATCACAGAAAGCTTCAATCGCCCGCTCCAGCTGTCCCAGTTCATCATTTACGTGAATGCGCAGGGCCTGGAAGGTACGCTTTGCAGGATGAGGACCATCACGGCGTGCTGCTGCAGGAATTGCTGCCTTAATCACATCAACCAGTTCCGCAGTGGATTCCAGCGGCTTTTCATTACGCTTCTTTACGATAAATTCGGCAATACGTGCCGCCCAACGTTCTTCCCCGTATTTTGAAATAATTTCTTTCAGTTCTCTGACGTCCATGTTATTAACTACATCGTAGGCTGTCAGATCATCCTGCTGATTCATTCTCATGTCCAGCGGAGCATCCTGCATGTAGGAAAAGCCCCTTTCAGGATTATCAAGCTGGAAGGAAGATACCCCCAGGTCCAGCAGTGCACCGTCGATTTCATCAATACCAATTTCATCCAGAACTTCTTTAATGTCAGAATAATTGCTCTGTACGAAAATTTTGCGGCATGGATATTCTGCCAGCCGTGCCTGTGCGGCCCGGTGTGCATCTTCATCCCGGTCAATTCCGATAAATGTACCTTCTTCGCTGAGTCTGCTGCAGATTCCGCTGCTGTGTCCGCCGCCGCCCATGGTGCCGTCCACATAGATTCCGTCCGGTTTTATGTTCAGTCCCTCCATGCACTCATCAAAGAGGACCGATATATGTTTAAATTCCACAGTTATCTCCTCCTTTAGAAATTGTATTCTTTCAGTGCTGCGGAGAATTCCTTCGTATCCATTCTTCCGTCGTTGTCCGGTGCACTCCAGGTATCACGTGCCCAGAGTTCAATCTTCGTCATAGCACCGATGGTAACTAGTTCCCTGTCGATTCCCGCATACTCTTTCAGTTCCTGCGGAATGACGATTCTGCCCTGCTTATCCAGTTCACATTCTGCAGCATTCCCACAGAAGTGGCGGATGAAAGCCCGGACTTTCGGATCAGATTCAGGCAGGCGGGTAATCTTTTCCATCTGACGGTCCCAGTCTGCCATGGTGTAAATATTCAGGCATGCATCCAGTCCTTTTGTCAAAACGCAGCGGTTTCCAAGTTCCGCTCGCAGTTTAGCCGGAACGATAACGCGGTTCTTCTCATCTATTGAATTGTGCGTCGTTCCCATGAACATAGAGACAATCCCCCAAGCTAAATAGTTATACCACCACTATACACCACAACAGCCCATAAATCAAGGTTTTTTAGTGTATTTTCCGTGTTTTTTCACCACCGAAACACGTTTTTCAGGCATTTCCCATATAATGAAAGCAGGGTGCCCCACTTTTGTGGAATGTACCCTCTGAAATGCAGATTCAGTTGTATATTTTAATGAAATGAGGTCAACAATTATGAATTGTCAATGTAATACTCCGAGTCAGAATACCGGTAATCTGGTGTACCTGAACAAGGTCTATTTCGACCAGACGCAGGAATCCTGTCCGATTCTTTACAGCCTTGCAACAACTGCAGAAACCTTCACACAGCAGCTCTCCTTCGGTCAGATGCGAACTGCCGGCAGCGGATGCCGATGTGGCTGCAGCAATAGCTGCTGCTGCGGATGCGGCGGATACGGAGGATGCTGCTGTGATTTCGCTGTGACTCCAGGTACCACATTCCGCATTACGGATGCACATGTCATCGTCACCAGATTCGCGCTGAGCACCGATGCCGTATTCACCGCCGGGGATGTTACCGTAGATGGTTTTCCTGTCACAGAACTTGCACTGGTAAACGGTCAGTATGCAGCAGACCTTTCCGGTATCATGAACATGATCACTGACTGTCCATGCGCACCGCAATCTTCCCGATGCAGCTGTGCATCCGACAGCCGCTGCAGTATGGACTGCAATAACGGCGGCAGCTTCTTCCTGGCACAGGTCCCTGGTCCATGGGCTGCCGGATTATCAATCATTCTGGAGGGTACCGCCAGCAACGGAAGCAGAACCTGCAGTTTCCGCTTATGCCTGCAAACCATTCCGGGCGGTGAAGACGAAGGTATCGTAATACCCGGAAGTGATAATTTTGCCGTGTACTGCGTGGAAATCCCATGTCAGACTGCCGGCATCTCCCCGAATCTGGTATTCGACTTTGATGCCTGTGCTGCCCTGCTGAATCCGGTTCTTACCCCTGTCTGCACCGAAGACGGCTGTACGGTTGCGCTTGCAGCAACACTGGCTGTCACTCCGGAAATCAACCTGAAAGTTACCAAGCCAGCCCTCTTCAATCTGAATGCTACTGAAATCAGTCAGGCCTGCGATAACGTAGGGCAGTGCGATGAATGCAATACGGATGAAGCCTGCTGCTGCCAGAACACATCCCGGACCGAATGCAGAACCGCAGGAACAGAACCGGTCCGTGGCCGCACTGCAGCCTGCCAGTGCTGTGATACCAACGGTTACAGTTTTTAAAGTATACAATCCGCTGAAGGCATAAAAAAACCCCGCATAAAGCGGGGATACATATACCGTCATCAGTACTTGATATTCTTTTTTCCAAGTCTGCTTTTATATTTATTTTTCTTTACACGAAAGATGGAGGTCTTGCGGATGTGAATCCGCTCCAGAATTTTCGCCACAGCAAAAAACACGACCAGAAGCACCGCCAAAGCCAGCGCAGCCGCAATCATACCTTCTTTTCCTGTCAGAGTTCCGTCAGCCTGAAACCCCAGATATTTTTCCGCAAAACCGATCATAACGCACCTCTGTTCTGTTTCAAAAAATTGTAACGAATAATTCATTTTTTCTGTTTAACACTAAAATCAATTATAACATAAAATCCTGGAGGAATGTGAAAATGATGCAAATTTTTTCGAAAACACGCACTTTAGACGGCCTGATATTGATACTTTCTCCCCTGCTTTCCGTTCTTTCTGCGGACCTGCCCCTGTCTTTCTGGCCGCCTTTTTTCTGCAGCATGCTGTTTTCTCTGCTTCCGCTCCGCGCAGTCATGAACCGGCTTCCGTTCCGTTTCTGGCTGATACTCTGCGGTTTCTTCAGCATCATCGGTATATATTTTATCACGCTGCAAAATCCCGGCATCCCATCGCTTCCCGCTCCCATTCTTCTGGGATGCAGTGCTTCCGGCCTGCTTCTGATTCTGCCGCCCTGGATTGCTGTGGGCCGTTACGTTTCTGCAGCACCATTTCTGGGACTTGCCTGGTCCTGCAGTCTGCTGTGCTCCATGTTTCTTCATGTTTTGGCCAAATTTATACCGGTATCCGTCCCTGTACTTGCCGCAATACTGACTGCCGCAGGATTCTTCTGCATCAGCGGACGAATTCCGCGGTCCCAGCTTCTCGAACCTCCTCCCCATGATTTTTTCAGTCCCTCCATGGTGAAAGCTGTCATGTTTTTTCTCTGCCTTCTGCCTTCGATAGGTATCTGTTCCATGATCAGTCCGGCAAAATCTCCAGCAACATCAGAATCAGGTCTGCTTTTCAGCTTCTTCCTGGCATGCGGGCCTCTTCTCAGCAGCTGGTTCACAGAAAAGAAAGGGATTTACAGCAGCTGCATACTGACCATTTTCCTTACGGAAACAGCACTGCTTCTGACAGGTTTTTCCGAAAGCAGTGCTTCCACAGCTGCCGGCGCAGCATTCCTTGGACTCGCTGCGGGCAGTACAGTTCTGATCATTCCCATGCTGGCCTTTTATCTCTGCGGCAGAACCGGGTATATTCGAGGGCTTCTCCCCCTTCTTCTCTGTATCCCGGTGTCCCTTCTTTTTTCGTGGCCTTTCCGAATCATGGTCAGCCAGGGAGAACTGGTTCAGCAGGATGCAGCCGCATTTCTGTTTTTCCTTTTGATTATGGGCTTTTTCTGCATTTTTTTCGCCTGGAAACACCGTTTCATCATTCTAAAAAACAATAGAATATGATATAATACCAGTCATATCACACACGCAGGAGGAAAAGCATGAGTGCTTTTGTAAAATTTGACAACGTAAAAAAAGTTTATCAGATGGGAGAGATCTCCATCGAAGCGCTGCGCGATGCAACTTTTGAAATCGAAAAGGGAGAAATATGTGTTATCGTCGGTGCGTCCGGTGCAGGTAAGACTACCCTTTTAAATATTCTGGGAGGCATGGATACGCTTACCAGCGGTCATGTATGGCTGGACGGCACTGACATTTCATCCTACAGCCAGAAACAGCTGACCACATACCGACGCCATGAAATCGGGTTCGTATTCCAGTTCTACAATCTGGTTCAGAACCTGACCGCCGTGGAAAACGTTTCCCTGGCTACGCAAATCTGCAAGAATCCGATGGATTCGGAAGATGCCCTGAACAAAGTGGGACTGGGTCACCGACTCTATAACTTCCCGGCACAGCTGTCCGGCGGAGAACAGCAGAGAGTGGCTATCGCACGTGCTCTGGCAAAGAACCCGAAGCTTCTGCTTTGCGACGAACCAACCGGCGCGCTGGACTACAACACCGGCAAGGCCATTCTTCAGCTGCTGCAGGATACCGCCAGAGAGACCGGCATGACTGTAGTCATCATTACCCACAACCAGGCCATCACGCCAATGGCAGACCGCATTGTACATGTAAAGAATGGTACAGTCACCTCTGTGGAACGGAATGAAAATCCGGTTCCGATTGAACAGATTGAATGGTAGGTGCCCTCCCATGAAAAATATAATGCATAAAACCACCCTGCGGGAAATCCGCGGCAGTCTGGGCCGGTGGATGGCAATTCTGGCCATCGTGGCACTGGGCGTCGGATTTTTCTGCGGGCTCAAAATGTGCAAGAACGACTTCATGAAAACAGGTGATGAGTACGTTCTTGCCCACAACTTCTACAATTACAAATTGCTTACTACACTGGGGCTGGAAGAAGAGGATGTGAAAATCATCGAATCGGCAGAAGGTGTAAAAGCAGCAGAAGGTTCCTGGTCCTCTGATGCGCTGGTGTCTGACGGCAGCAGTGATGGTTCTGAGATGGTTTTCAAATTCCATACTCTTCTGGATGATATGAATTATCTGGAACTGAAAGCCGGACAGCTGCCTTCCGAAAGCAACCAGTTTGCAGGTGACCGCCGCTATTTCTCAGAAGCGGACCTGGGCCGGCAGATTACACTGACTTCCACCAACGACGAAGATACGCTGGATCTGTTCGCTCACGAAACCTTTGAACTGGTAGGAATCGTGGACTCCCCGGAATACCTGAATCAGGAACGCGGAACCACCTCCCTGGGAAGCGGCACAGTATCCGGTTTTGCCTACATACCGGCAGAAGGCTGGGACAGTGATATCTACACGGAAATCTACGTAGATTTTGAAGATGACTTTACCATCTTCTCTGATGAATACGAGGCTCACGACGCAGTCATGGAAAAGAGGCTGGAAGCCGCTCTGGATCAGTCCGGTGAGCGCCGCTACGATGCTGTCATCGATGAAGCACGGGAAACTCTGGCTGATGCACAGGCAGAAGTAGACGAAGCCGCTGCTGAACTGGAGGACGGTAAGAAAGAACTTGCCAAAGGAAAAAAGGAGCTGGCCGACGGTAAAAAAGAACTGGCTGACGGACAGAAAGAAATTAACAAAAACAGACGTAAAATCGAAGATGCAAAAGTCAAACTGGCTGACGGCAGAAAAGAACTGGAAGAAAACCGCAGAAAGCTGGACGACGCCAAGGCTGAGTTGGCTGACGGACGTACAGCCTACGAAGATGGTCTGGCTGAGTTTGAAGCACAGCGTGATGCCGCTTATGCCCAGATTAACCAGGCCCTTGCTTCCGGCATGATGCCTCAGTATATGTACGATGCACAGAAGGCACAGATTGATCAGCAGCTGGCTCCTGCTAAAGCAGAGCTTGATGCAGCTCTCGCAGAAATCGAAGCCGGCGAGGCTGAAATTGCGGATGGTGAAAAACAGCTGGCGGACGGTGAAAAAGAAATCGCCGATGCAGAAAAAGAAATCGCGGACGGCGAAAAGCAGCTGGCAGACGGTGAAAAAGAACTGGCCGATGCCCGCCGAAAAATTGCTGATGCGGAGAAAGAAATTGCAGACGCAGAAAAAGAAATTGCAGACGGTGAAGTAAAAATCGCCGATGCCCGTAAGGAATTGAAAGATGCCGAAAAGGAAATCGATGATATCGAATATCCGACCACTTATGTACTGGGAAGAGATGCAAATGTAGGTTATGCATGTTTTGAGAGTGACTCCTCCATCGTGGATGGCATCTCCAGAGTCTTCCCTGTATTCTTCTTCCTCATCGCAGCACTGGTCTGCATGACTACCATGACCCGAATGATTGACGAGCAGCGAACCCAGATTGGCGTTCTGAAGGCTCTGGGATACAGCCGCCGTCAGATTATGAGCAAGTACGTAATTTATTCCGGCAGTGCCGCCATCCTGGGCTCTGTGATTGGTTTCTTCATCGGAATCCACCTGTTCCCATGGGTCATCTGGACCGTATACGGTCTTATGTACGGCTTTGCCAATATTATCTTTATTTATAACTGGGGCCTGGGCTTGATCTGCCTGGGTGTAGCACTTCTCTGCTGTGTAGGAACTACCGTATGGTGCTGCAGTGCAGAGCTCAGAGAGGTTCCGGCTCAGCTGATCCGTCCGAAAGCACCGCAGGCCGGCAAACGAATCTGGCTGGAATACCTGCCGTTTATCTGGAACAGACTCAGCTTCCTGGTAAAGGTTTCTATTCGAAACACCTTCCGTTACCGAAAACGTTTCATCATGATGGTAATCGGCATCAGCGGCTGTACCGCTCTGCTGGTAACAGGACTGGGAATCAACGATTCCGTCAGCAACCTGGCAGCCCTGCAGTACGATACCATCTATCATGTAGACTACACCGTATCCTTTAAGAAGGATATGAACGAAAAGAACCAGCAGCGCTTCCTGGAAGAATCAGGATCTGTAATCGACGACTGTCTCTTCGTTCACTCTAGTTCCGTGGATGCCAAGGCCAACGGCTTCACTAAGGCTGTCACTATGATTGTTACCGATGAAGCGGATGCAATGCCGGCTTACATCGAGCTGTTTAACGATGACGGTCCGATTGACTGGCCATCTGAAGGCAAAGCAGTTCTGAACAGCAACCTGGCCGACAATATGGGCTTATCCGTTGGAGATACGCTTACCATCTACGACAGCGATATGCGGGAAATGGAGCTGGAACTCTCCGGTCTTTGTGACAACTATGTAAACAGCTACCTGTATCTCAGCCAGGAAACTTACGAAAACAGCTGGGGTCCAATGGAAACCAACGCGGCCCTGGTACTTGGCGTGACAGGTGAAGATGGTGAAATCGAAGATCCTTACGGTGACAGTACCATCATGCTGGATGCAAGAAACGTTTCTGCAGTCAGCCTGACAGAAGACATGCGTGGCCGTATCGAAGGTATGATCGGAACCCTGAGCTACATTGTTCTCCTGGTTATCGCCTGTGCCGGTGCACTGGCCTTCATCGTACTTTATAACCTGACTAACATCAACATTACCGAACGAATCCGTGAAATTGCCACCATCAAGGTGCTGGGCTTCTACGCCGGCGAAACGGCTCAGTATGTATTCCGCGAAAACATACTGCTGACTGCCATCGCTGCAGTTGTGGGCCTGCCTCTTGGCAAAGCACTTCACACCTTCGTTCTCTCTCAGGTAACCGTGGATGCACTCAGTTTCCACATGTATATCAGCCCGCTGAGCTATGCTCTGGGGGTAATCATTACCTTTGTGTTCGCTTTCCTGGTAAACCTGGTAATGCAGCGAAAACTGGCTAAGATCAGCATGACAGAGTCGCTGAAATCTATTGAATAAACACAAAAGACGGGCTGAAAAAAAGCAGTCCGTCTTTTCATTTACAATATTACGATTCCAAGCTCCTCCAGAAGCCACAGCAAGCCTGCCACACCAAAGGCAGCTATAATAATAAGAATACGCTGCTTCAGTACATCTTTCGAATCAGCTGCCCGCGATTCATCCAGCCAGTATCGGTTCAGCCCCGCCCTCTTTACAATTCCTGCACTGAGCATTTTATGCATTCTGTCAGGGTCCAGCAATGACTGTCCTTCCGGAAACAATTGCGCTTTCGTTACTGCATTTTCTTTCGACAGTGCATTCAGCTGGCGGAACCGTTCATAATAAGGACCAAACGTGTCATCCATCATTTTTCCATATAAGTCACTCATACATTTCCTCCCCTAAACTATAATTCTTTACATCCCAACCATCATCGGTACAATCAGAGGGACACTGATACACATCAAAAGCCCTGTAACAAAGGAGTACACCACCACTTCAGGTCGGGTTGATCGTTCTGTAATCGGCAGGCATACATCCATGGCAGCCACTCCCGGAACTGCTGTTGCTTCCAGGTAGCCGATATATCTGGCAAACAGCGGGATACCGATAATTCCCAGAGTTTCACGCATTACATTGTGCAGGAAGGAAATTGCCCCCGCTACATTGTATCCGCCTTCCGTAATCAGACCGGGTGCCAGAGTATACCAGCCAAAGCCGGCACTGATTGCAATCCCCTCACGTACAGACAGGTCCGAGAGTAGCCCATAAACCGCACCTCCCACCAGAGAACCAGCCACAGCCAGCACAGGAATCACGATTACACTGAGACCCACGCCCCGCAGATGTTTTGCCATATCTCCGGAAAGGCCCATATTGAAGCCAATAATCCCCAGCAGCGTGCTCAGTCCGATTACCAGCGATTTGCTGCAGATCGTTTCGAAAAGATCCATGTTTCCGGCAAACAGTTTCGGTACCGCAAAATATCCGCATCCCATGCCGATTGCCACAAACGCCAGAATCAGCAGAGTCATAATCAGATCACCGTTGCTGTTCTGTTGTTCCGTATCCACATCCGGTATCGCAGAAACCTTTGATTCAGCATCAGCTGCCGGCACCCCCTGCCGGTTCAGACCGAAGATTTTGCGGCCAAGGAATACGAAGAACATACTTCCGCCCACGGCCATAGCAGTCATGATTACCGCCTGCAGTCCGATTGTCCCCAGGCTAGAGGTCACTTCTTCGTCCGCCCCCATCTGCAGACCCATGATAAATACCAGCAGGATGATGAAGAAGGTCAGTATTCTGTTCAGAAATCCAAAGGATTCTGCCCTGTGACGCAGTCGGCTGGCGATAAAATAACATGCCAGCATAATGCTCCAGTACATGGCGAGAAGTTTCAGTGTATCCATAAAAACACTCCTATCCGATAATCAGCGGAACCATAATCGGTACAGCGGTGCTGAGAATCACACCGGAAACGAAAGAATATACGGCGATATCGCTGCGTGTGGATTTTTCTACGATTGGCAAACACACGTCCATGGCCGCTGCGCCGGGCATGCCGGTAGTTTCAATATATCCGATTTTTTTCGCAATCAGAGGAATAAAGATGATGGAAAACAGCTCACGCATTACATTATGCAGGAATGCAACTGCACTGGCTGTTACATAACCGTTTTCCATGATGATGCCGGGCGCCAGAGTATACCATCCAAAACCGGCACCGATAGCCAGACACTCTTTCAGTGAAAATTCCATAAACAGGGAACATGCAGCAGCACCTGCCAGTGTTCCGACAACCACGACAGCCGGGAATACCAGAATACGCAGGCCAACCTTTTTAAAATTATCCACAACCGTTCCGTCAAGGCCCAAATCCAGTCCGATGAAGACCAGAAGGAGGCAAAGACCGATTTTGATGGTAAGTCCGGCCAGAGAATCAAACTGATCCATATTGCCTTCAAATACGCGGCGGATTACCAGATAGCCAAAGGCCATTCCCGCAGCTACGGATGCAATAATTGCCACTGTAGTGGAATTGCCGCCGGCCGCTTCCTCTTCCGCTGCGGCCGTTTCTGCACCGCCCTCACTTGGCAAAACACCTGTTCCTGCATTCTTCATTCTGCCGAATCTGTCGATGCCCATAGCCTGTCTCGCAAGCCAGATAGCCAGAATAGAACAGGCGATAATCACTACCGTCATCAGAAATGCAGAAATACCGATGGTGCTCAGGTTGGCAATTACCTCCTCATTGGAACCCATACGCATCCCCATGGTCAGAACCAGAACAATCAGAGCCACCATCTGAACGCGGGCCGTCCAGCTGAATTTTTCCTTATGGCTGCGGACTTTGCTGCCCAGAATAAAGCCAACAAATGTCACGCCCAGATATAAAATCAAATCACCCATTTTCAGTTTTTTCCTCTCTTATTTTTCGGCAGACTCACCTGCCTCGTTGAAACTTATTATACAGATTTTCTTGACAAAAGTCCACACACATTATATCCTTTATCCATACTGACGCGACGTTTTTTATGGAGGTTGAACTGATGAAATTACGCGCAAATTTGATGAATCCGGACGAAATAAACCGTGCACTGAAGCGAATCAGCCATCAGATACTGGAACGAAATCAAGGTGCTGAACAGATTGTACTTCTTGGAATTAAACGCGGCGGACTCCCGCTGGCTGAAATTCTATCCGCCAACATTATGGCCATCGAAGGAGTTGCTGTCCCTGTTGGCGAACTTGATATTACCGGCTACCGCGATGACCGCAGAAAAGAAAATCCGACAGACACCAGCTGCATTCCATTCGATATCAATGGACGTCACGTAATCCTTGTGGATGACGTACTTTCCACAGGCCGTACTGTCCGTGCTGCACTGGATGCAGTTTCCACCTATGGACGTGCATCTTCCATTCAGCTTGCGGTGCTGATTGACCGCGGCCACCGGGAACTTCCTATCAGAGCTGACTATGTAGGAAAAAATGTCCCTACCTCCAAGTCTGAATTTGTAGAGGTGCATCTGGAAAGCGATTCCTGCACAGGTGTCCTGCTGTTGGGTCCGGATGAGTAACTGCATTCACATCGACGATTCATTTATGAGTCATCGCAATTCATTTCTGAATCATTCCTGAGCAAAATATACACATATGAAATTAACCTGAAATCCCGAAATGGCTGAATTCAGCCATTTCTCTTTTTTATCAGCTTGATGAAAAGTTGGCACGAAATATGCTATATATCTAATTGATTTTATCTTGTATCAATTTTAACAATTGACAGAAAACAGTTTCCATTGTAACATGAGTATAACAAGTGCACTACTGCATTAGCAGGAAACAGTTTGAAGTTTATTGTTTATGTAAAATTTAAACTCCGGAGGTAATTATCATGTCCATCAGAATCAACTTAAAAGATGCATTCAATGAAGCTTGGAACGCAAACGCTGCTTACTTAAACGGCGATATGAAGGTAGCTGTACTGAAGACTGCTATGAAGGCAATCTGTCAGAGAGACTACATCGATGCATCCGACGAACTGATCGAAACAGTAATCGCTGAATGTCTGAAAGAAATGGAAACTGCAAGAGCAGACTTCCTGCTGCAGACCAAGATGATGCGCTAATTGAACGTAATCACATAAAAAAAGTCCGCTACAGACCGTAGCGGACTTTTTTTCTTGCAAGAGTTGCCTGCGGCAGATTCAGATACTCTGCTGCTTTTCTTGTAGTTCCTTCTTTCTTTAAGGCATAGGCAATCAGTCTTTTTTCCTGTTCTTCCATAATCTGATTGAAATCCACACCTTCATTGCGGCTGAATTCCTGTTTCAGATTGATAATCATATTCTCATAAACCGATCCGTTCAGAAGTCGGTCTGCTGCATCTTCCCCGATTACACGGTCCCGTTCCCCAATATATAATCGATGCACCGCATTTTCCAGTTCTCTTACATTTCCCGGCCAGTGATGGGCTTCCAGCTTATCCAGTGTTTCCAGTGCAAACTCTTTTTCCACACCATACTTCTGACTGTAACTTTTCAGAAACGCTTCTGCCAGACAGCCGATATCTTCTTTTCGTTCCCGCAGCGGAGGTACGTCAATGGAACAGATATTCAAGCGGTAATACAGGTCTTCGCGGAATTTACCCTCCTGCACAAGCTTTCGCAAAGGCACATTATTAGCGCAGATTACGCGGACATTGGTATGTTTCTGTTCAGTACCCCCTACCCGGTAGTAGGTTCTTTCCTGAAGCACACGGAGAAGCTTGGACTGCATATTCAGAGACAAGGTGCCGATTTCATCCAGGAACAGTGTTCCATTGTTAGCCACTTCAAAATACCCTGCTTTTCCGGATGCCTGCGCCCCCGTGAAGGCTCCTTTTTCATAACCGAAGAATTCCGATTCAGCCAGATTTTCCTGTATGGTTGCACAATTTATCTTCACGCACGGTTTGCCTTGCCGCGGACTGTTCTGATGGATAATATTAAATATCTTTTCTTTACCAACCCCGGTTTCACCCTGAATGATGACGCTGCAGTCATACTGAGCCACGTTAAGCGCTTCATCAATCATCACAGCCGTTACCGGACTGCGGTATACAAAGTCGTCAATCCGCTCGGTTGCCAGTTCCGACTTTCTTTCACGGTTCAAAATCCGAACGTCATAGTTCTGTTTCTTTTTCACATCGTAAATCGCATCCAGAAATTCCAGATTGCTGCTTACTTTTTCAATCAGTTCTGCTGCAAAAGTATGTGCTTCATGAACATATCCATCCAGCGCATAGGAATTCACTTCTTTCCCCATCGTATCCGCTGCAAGCAGCCCTGCACCGTAGTTATTCTTCAGGCTTGTGTAGAATACAGTCCCCTGCTCTTTTACCAGCAGTGTAGCCACAATTTCAGATCCGGATATATCTTCCAGATTAATCACCGCATCCATGGGGCGAGGGTCATAAAGCTGCTCTACCACAGATTCATAAGCCTCAATAGGCCGGCTCAGGTCCACGAAACAGGTGCGTTTAATCACCGGCAGATAAGCTGCAGTAATTTCGCGTTCGCTCAGCATACCCAGAGAATTCCGGTCCATAATTGCAGTTACATGTGTCCCCTTACCATAACAGTCTGTAAGCATCTGCGCATAGAGCAGAGTGGTTACCGGATTGCCTCCGATGATGGAGACGCGTTCTGCCCTCTGGTTCTGAATCACCTGGCGTACTCCAAGGAAGTTCCCTTCTTCATCTATGGCTGACAGAAGATATTTAGGGGATGTTTTTCCGTCATACTTAATCATACTGGTCGCTTCAAAGCAGATTACATATCCCTGGCAGGCAATCTGGCCATAGTTGAAGTCAATACTGTCGATTCGCTCCAGGTTCATTGCCACTCCGGTCAAGGAAGACAGACTGAAGACACGGTCCCCGATTTCCAGCTCCCCTGTATCGGTTTCCGGTCCAATATCCTCAATTACCCCCATGAAAAGGCCGCCGCTTCCTGTATATGGATTATGCAGCTTTCCCCGTTGCTGAATAATCTGCATAATTCTGGCTTTGACGCGGGTATCATCATATCCGCAATGGCTGCATATCTGGCAGAAATTGTCCCATTCCACGTGCAGCATTTCCAGTCGGATGCGTATTTCACCCTTTCCCAGGTCACGGCTGTTATCGATTTTCCAGGCTGCCGCAGGAATCGTTCCCTTCGGTTCCAGTACACGGCTCACGCCAAAACGCTTCATAATCATACAATCACCCGTTCTTCTGCCTTTCTCGGTCTTTACTATACTATTACTATACTTTGAGCGGGCACGCCCTGTCAACCCGTTTGAGTCATTTTTGAATCATTTGAAGCAATAAAAAAACTGCAGGTCATTGCTGACCTGCAGATAAAAAACATATTTTTAATTAAGCTCTCTTCTTTAACTGTACAGCTGGTTCTGCAGGCAGCTTGAACAGTGGAACGAATCTGTCCAGACCGGTGAAGGTCAGGATAATGATGGAACCTACAGCAATGTAAGCCATGAAGTTGAACTTCAGGAAGTCCATGTTAGTGATTTCTACCAGTGGATATACACCAGCAGCGATACCTACATAGAAGCCCAGGTATACGTGCCATGGAATCAGCTGAGAACCGAATACGCCCAGAGCGTCGGAGAATGTAGCATTTCTTAAGTGCAGAGTGTACATATCTTCCTTGGAACCTTCAACGTTTTCGTCAACGATCTGGCTGATAACAGGACCGATAGTTACGATCTGAGCCATTTCGTCGGACAGAGCAGCGTTACCTAACAGGGACAGAACTGCGTTCCAACCCATCAGGTGTCTTACCTTCTTGGACATCTTTACAACCAGAGCTGCCAGAGGAGCGAATGCATCCATCTTCTGCATTACACCACCGAATGCTGCAACCCACATCATCATGATGATTACCCAAGCACCAGCGCCTTCGAAACCAACATAAACGATGTCATCCAGCAGGGACTGAACGGAACCAGCAGTACCAGCAACCAGACCCAGAACGTAGGAAGATACCAGACCGGAACCGATACAGATGAATGTGTTGAAGCCCATAACTGCCAGAGCGATTACGATCAGCAGAGGAACTACCATGTATACAGGAACACCAGTAGATACCTGTTCCAGCAGAGTTAATGCTGCAGGTCTTTCAACTTCCAGGAAAGCGAATACGTCAGCAGGAATTTCTGCCATTACGCCAGCAGCTTCTACAGTTTCACCAGGCAGACCCATTACGATACCTGCTGCGAAGAAGCAGATTGCTGCCAGTACCAGACAGGAAATGGACCATACGCCCTGGTGTCTGATTCTGTGGATAACTTCTACGCCCTGAATACCGGAAGATACGATAGTTGTATCGGAAATCAGACCGATGTTGTCACCGAAGCAAGCACCACCTGCGATAGCGCAGACAGTCAGAATTGGGTTACCATCTACGATGTGGGACAGCCACATGAAGATTGGTGCGCAAGCTGCGAAAGTACCCCAGGAAGTACCGGTTGCAACAGACAGCAGGCAGCAGCAGATAAAGCCAACGCATGCTACAGACTTTGCAGTGATACCCAGGGAGAGTGCAATGTTAATGATTGCAGCGCCTACACCGTAGGACATGAATGCTTCTGCCATTGCATAAGCAAACATCAGAATAAACAGAGCTACCAGAATATGGCTAACGCTCTTCATAGCGGAGTCTAAAGCGTCCTGGAATTTAACCTTAGCTACAACTCCTGCGATAATGAACGCACATACGCAAGCTAAGAAAGCAGCGATTAATGCGTCCTGACCACTAATCATCAGACCAGCAAGTACAAATACTGGAACGAATTTCAGTAATGCAGACATTTTGTTTTCTCCTTTTCTAAACACCATTAATATAAATGTGATTATTACGTACATCGAATAATTTATCACAAAACCGACAAAAAATCAACAAAAAAAACATTTATTTCTTTACATTTTGTCAGCATTTTTTCTCAATTGTTCAGCAGTACATATTTTCAATGCAGTTTATCTGTTTTTTACACAATACACTTGTCCGCATGGAGGCATACTGCATCAAAACTGATTGCATTCCGCTAAGGAAAGGATTATAATTACAGCAGGAGACACATTCGAAACCAATTACAGGAGGATGATATTATGGGCAAATTCGTAATGAAAAAGACCAATACCGGTATTAAATTCGATCTGAAGGCAGGAAACGGTGAAGTAATCGCTACATCTGAAGTTTACACTACCGAAGCTGCGTGCAGAAATGGAATTGAAAGCGTGAAGAAAAATGCACCTGCCGCTGCAGTAGAAGACCAGACTGCAGAAGGTTTTGCAGCAGAAAAGCATCCTAAGTTTGAAGTATACGAAGACAAATCCGGCGAGTTCCGTTTCCGTCTGAAAGCAACCAACGGTCAGGTAATCGCAGTCAGCGAAGGCTACAAGGCCAAGGCAAGCTGCCTCAACGGAGTGGAATCTGTAAAGAAGAACGCACCGGAAGCTGAAATCACAGAAGCAGAATAATCCAATAAAAATAAGCGGAAGCCTGAGGCTTCCGCTTTTCATTTTCTTCTAATTAATCCAGTACCAGGGATGGTGCACTGTACATTCTCGCCTTGTACTCGTTATCCAGTTCGTACAGGCCCTTCGGATCACGGCCAAAGAGTTCGAATTTTGTAATCATATCACTCGCATTCTTTTCTTCTTCACCCTGTTCATCTACGAACCAGTCCAGGAACTTCATGGTTCTGAAGTCTCTGATATCGTAAGCCGCACCATAGATTTCATGAATCAGGCTGGTTACAAGCTTTTCATGTTCCAGGCTGGCATACAGCGGATCTTCATACTTTTCGAAAACCTTATCCGGCTTGGCAATCGGCAGCAGATTTACCTCCATATCGTTATTCTGCATATACTGCATAATCAGCATAGCATGATCCATTTCTTCCTTCGCCTGAATGGTAAACCAGTTTTCATAACCATCCAGTCCCTGCTTTTCATAATATACCGCCATATCCAGATACAGGTACGCGGAATACATTTCGTTATTAATCTGTGTATTTAATAATTCAGCTACTTTCTTACTCATTTTATATTCTCCCTTCAGTATTTTCTTTCAACGCCCTTTTGTTGTATTTATATTATCACAGCGTTTTCAGTTTGTCAACAGAATTGTGATAATTATTATCATTTCTTAGCGGTTACAACTTTCTTTTTATCGTTCATTTTAGTATATATATTGTAATAAAATGTTGAAATCTGTATTTTAATAGAGTATAATTAATTTGGGTATTAGTGATATATATATATAGAGAAAGCGAGTAAAAATGAACTTTATCGGCGATTATTTTGCAGTCGGACTGGTTATCGTACTTTGTATGTTTTATTTTGAAAGGAAATATTTCCTCACAAAATCAAGCAGATACTTTGTGCTTTGCCTGCTGCTGACCGCGGCAACAGCTGTCACAGATATTATCACCGGGGCACTGCTTACACTGAACAGTGTACCTTATTGGGTGAACATGTCTGTAAACAGTCTGTACTTTATTATCAATATTATTACAACATCCACCATCGCTCTGTTCCTGTTCACGAAACTTCTGGAACATGCCTATGATGATCACTGTATGATTTATGCCAAGCGCGGACTTCGAATTTTGTTCACAGCTTATATGATACTGGTTATAATCAACTGGAAAACCGGCTGGATGTTCTACTTTGACCAGACAGGGGTCTATCACCGTGGGCCAATCAATGCAGCCGGCTATTTAGTTACCATCTGCCAGATGGGTCTGGTCATGATCTGCTACTTCCGAAATATGAAAAATGCCAGCCGTTCCATGCGGCGTGCACTGGTGCAGACCTTCCCGGTTGTTGTTCTCTGTATTGTAGTTCAGCGTATTTATCCGGAAATCATGCTGAATGCGTTTATCATGGCCATGATGGATACAGTTCTGTTCCTCACATTCCAGGGACAGCGTCAGGGTATTCATACTTTGACCAAACTCAATGACCGTCACCGGTTCTTCCGTGATGCGGAATTCCGCGCGGAAGCAGGAGAACGCACACAGGTCTTCCTTATCAATATTCATAACTTCGGTGAAATTAACCAGAAATACGGACATATTCATGGAGATGAAATTCTCTATCAGTTCGCATTTGCACTGGAACGGCTGATAAAACGCAGTATGGCCTTCCACATGAACGGTACGGTTTTCGCATTGACAGTAACATACACTACAGATAAAGCTGCAGCGGACTGCCGCAGCAGCCTTCTCAGTTTTATGGACTCCGGCATCGATTTCATGGACAACCATATCGATCTGGACTATACTGTAACAGAGTATGTCACCGGAAACGAAGCCATGAATGCTGCTGATTTCTATGAAAAACTGGAATATTCCACAACTCTGGCATACCAGGCAAAACAGCATTATATCCTTTACACACAGGAAATCGGCGACCAGATGGACCGAAGACGTTATCTGACAGAACGGCTTCGCAATATAAGCCGCCAGCAGGGATTTCAGGTCTGGTTCCAGCCGGTACGCTGTATGCACAGTGGTGAGTTCTGTTCCATGGAAGCGCTGATCCGCCTGTACGAGCCAGATGGAAGCATAATCAGTCCTCAGGAATTCATTCCACTGGCTGAAGAAACCGGTATGATTTCAGATGTGACATGGTTTGTAGCCGAGGAAGTATGCCGCTTCCTCTCT
Source organism: Anaerovoracaceae bacterium (assembly GCA_045578745.1). GTDB lineage: Bacteria > Bacillota > Clostridia > Peptostreptococcales > Anaerovoracaceae > RGIG7179. The sequence continues at coordinate 16,417 of JAZNKW010000005.1, read as the reverse complement.
GAAAATCCACAGACATGTCCGGTCAGCGTTTCCATCAACCTTCCGATGGCACAGCTGCTGGAGCCGGGATTCCATGACCGTCTGAACGAAATAACCAGCCGCTATGGAGTAACACATCACAAAATCTGTCTTGAATTCACAGAGCGTGCAATTCTTGAAAACTTTATTCAGACAAAAGCAGTTATGGAACAGCTAACACAGGACGGCTACCGTTTTTATCTTGATGATTTTGGCAGTGGCTATTCCAATTTCAACTGTCTGCTTCAGCTTCCGTTCCAGTTTATCAAGCTGGATGCAGGTCTGATTCATGACAGTAAGGCAGACCATGGCCTAATCCGCACCCTGTGCACGCTCTTCCATAATATGAATCTGAAGGTTATCGCAGAAGGTGCTGAAACACAGCAGGATGTGGAAGATCTGAAAAAATACGGTATAGACAGGATACAGGGTTATTATTTCGCCAAACCTATGCCGGATTCAGACCTGCTTCGTTTCTACGAAGAACACCCACTTCCGGCTAATTAATCAATACATGAATGAATCAAAAGGAGAATCTTATGTTAGAACGTGAAATCCTTGTGAATGAACTTCTTAAAAAAATCAAGGGAGAATTTGCAGTAACCGGTGAATCACAGAAGGATGCTTTTAAGGCATATGATATGGGCGTGCAGTATGGTCAAACCCGCCGGTTTGACAACTCCCGCTTTTATCATAACTATAAGTTCCGGTTGGATGACGGCACTTCCGTTATGTCCACTTCCTTCTTCAACATCTTCATGTCCCGTAATCAGACCGGTGCTTATATTGATGCAGAAAAGGCCCTGAAAGAATTCTTTACCGATGCCCGGCAGCTGGATTCCATCTTCCATCTGGTACGCGATCAGCGTATTGGTATCAACGGGGTATTCAAGGCAATCATGAGTCCTCAGGAACCTCAGCAGCTGAATTACATTGATTTTGTACTGGTCATCGCCTGCTTCTGTGCCGGTGTTGTAAACAAATAACTTTTATAAAACACGAAAAGACCGCATGATTGCGGTCTTTTTTACTGTTATTCCTCTATATTCAGTGTTTTCAGAATTCCTTCTGCAATGGCCTCTGCCAGAATCTGCTGATAGCTGGCCCGGCAAAGCTTCTCCAATTCTTCATCATTGGTCATGAATCCCATCTCTACCAAAGTAGCGGGCATATCGGTGAAACGTACCACATACATCATCTCTGTGCGAAGCTCTCTGGTTGATATCTTACCGGTATCTGCCGCGGCTTCCATAATGTTCGCAGCCAGGTCCTTCCCCTTTTCTCCCTGCTTTTCATAGTAGCATTCCAGTCCGTTGGCAGATATATCCTCGCTGGTATTGCAGTGCAGGCTGACGAATAAATCGGCACCGGTTCCGTTGGCAAACTTGGTCCGCTCTTTCAGATCCATATCCACATCTTCATTCCTGGTAAGAATAACTTCGATATTATCCCGTTCCAGAAGTGCCTTTACCATTCCTGTGACAGCTACATCAATATCCTTTTCTATGACTTCTTCCCCTTCAAATTCTGCCACGGCACCTCCGTCACTGCCCCCATGGCCCGGATCCAGGATTACTGTTGCCAGAGGCTCCACATCCACCGGCTGAGATACCGTCGGCAGAGTTTCACCTCCGTCGCCGCCCCAGATTTTGTCGGTAAGTGCCAGTACGCCCCTCACTGCAAACACAAGCGCTGCCACCAGCAGTGCAAGAATCAGCAGTCCGGCCGCAATTACCAATGCCAGACGGAACTTGGCTTTTCTGGTCAAAGGTTTATATTTACGCTTTTTCGCCATACTATCGTCTTTTTCTCCTGTTTACGTTGCTTTGATGGGTGATATTATATCATAAACCTGCGTTAGTTACAACAAACGATTCCCTTTCATATTGACATATTTATAACGAGAGAGTATAATTTTTTGTACATTTACATGTAATAACCGGGATTACCCAGACAGGAGGAATCATTATGGAAAAACGCTACGATGTAATCGTAGTCGGTGCCGGTAACGGAGGCCTGGCCGCTGCTGCCAACACCGCCAAAGAAGGACTGAAGACTCTGCTTTTGGAAAAGCATAACATCCCCGGAGGATGTGCAACCAGCTTCAAACGCGGACGCTTCGAATTCGAACCATCTCTCCATGAATTATGCAGTGTAGGTACTGCCGAAAAACCGGATAAGGTTTACCAGCTCTTTGAAGACCTGGGAGCCAAACCTGAATGGTGTTATGAAACAGGTCATCTGCTTCGTGCCATTGTAAAGGGCGAAAACGGATACGATGTACGTCTTGCTGCGGGAGTCGAAGGTTTCTGCGACAGTATGGAAGCAGCCGTACCGGGCTGCCGAGAAGCAGTAAAAACATTCATTATGCTGAAGCATAAGCTGGACGCTGCAACCGACTATATCTATGAGACAAAAGGCAATCCGAACGGTCTCGTAATGCTGCTGAAACATGCCGACTTCATGCGTACCGCAGGCCACAGTGTAGAAGAAGTTATGACTGCACTGGGAATCCCTGAAAAGGCACAGAACATCATGAACACATACTGGGGTTACCTGGGTGTGCCTACGGATGAACTGAACGCAATGCATTACATCAACATGCTCTACGGTTATATGGTAGACGGCGCTGCAATGCCGAAGCACCGCAGCCACGAACTCAGCTTATCCCTGATTGATGTAATTCAGAAGCATGGCGGTGAAGTATGGTACAACAGTGAAGTTACCCAGTTCCTGTATAACGAAGACGGAAGTGTTGCCGGAGTTGTGGCAAACGGTGAAAAGCTGTATGCAAGAGAAGTCATCTCCAATGTGATTCCGAACAACGTATTCAACATGAGCCCGCAGGAAGTTATTCCTGAGCAGAACCTGAAGCTGGCCAATGCCAGAGAATTCGGTATCTCTGTAGCTACCATCTATCTGGGACTGGACTGCACCAGAGAAGAACTGGGTCTGGATGACTATACCGTATTCATCATGGGTAATGAAGATCCAAGAACACAGTACAACACCCGTGCAGATGACGGTCTGTACATCGTAAACTGCCTGAATAACGTAATTCCTGACTCTTCTCCGGAAGGTACCTGTACCATGTTCTTCACCATGCCGATTTTCGGCAACGACGTTCCTAAGGATCTGAAGCCGGAAGAATACAAGAAATACAAGAACGACCTGGCAAAGAAATATATCGAAGATGCAGAAAAGACTCTGGGCATTTCCATCATGCCGCACATCGAAGAAATCAGTGTAGCCACTCCGGTTACTTTCGCAAGATATCTGGGCACACCAGAAGGAACCATTTACGGTTACAAGCTTTCCGGCTGGGATAACCTGATGGCACGTATTGCAGGTGAAAAGACAGACTATGCAATTCCTGGCCTCAGCTTCTGCGGCGGTCATTATACCCGTGGCGACGGTTACAGCAGCGCATATATCATCGGTGACACCATCGGTAAGCGTGTCGCTAAAAGACTGAAAGGAGATGCTTAAATATGGCTAAACCTAATCTTCGTAAACTGAATCCTATGGATTTCACCAAGATGAATCCAACCCGTCAGGCCAAGATCGAAGCAGCTCCTGCCAAGGCTCTGCCTGATGCTGATTCTTATAAGCCAAATCAGCTGGCAAACGCACTCCATCCTGAAGTGCAGTATGTAAAGGTAGCGCAGATTGACGAAATCAGTGCAGATGTGAAAACTTTCTGGCTGGAAGCTGACTCCGCCCGCGGTACTCAGTCTCTCGCATGGTTCTCCGCAGGTCAGTACCTGTCCGTTACTCTGGAAATCGGTACCATGAAGATGACACGTCCTTACTCCCTCTCCTCTTCTCCAAGAGAAGCTTTGGCTGGCCGTTATGCTCTGACCATCAAGAGAGTAGAAGGAGGTCTGGCATCCAACTACATTCTGGATAACTGGGCAGTTGGAACAGAAGTGACCGTATCCGCTCCACTGGGCGTGTTCACCTACGAGCCTCTCCGTGATGCCAAGGTGATCATCGGTGTAGCAGGCGGCAGCGGCATCACACCATTCCGTTCCCTGGCAAAATCCATCGCAGACGGCGATGAAGATGCACAGCTGATTCTTTTGTACGGCAGCCGCACCATGGAAGACGCACTCTTCCAGGAAGAATTCAAAACACTGGAGGGCCCTAAGTTCAAACTGGTAAATGTACTGAGTGATGAAACCGCAGAGTGCTGCTGCAGCGGAGAAGGCTGCTGCTGCGAAAAGGGCTTCATCACTGCAGATCTGATTAAGAAGTATGCTCCGGAAGGCGATTACTCTATCTTCCTCTGCGGCCCTCAGGCAATGTACGATTTTGTCGACAAAGAAATTGCCTCCCTGGGCCTGCGTAAGAAGTTCATCCGCCACGAACTCTTCGGTGAATACTTCAATCCGGCAAAAGAAGCTGACTACCCTGCAGATGTGGCTCCGCAGTTTGAAATTACTGTGCGCATTGCTGGTCACGAACAGACCATCACTGCATCTTCCGACGTGTCCATTCTCCGTTCTCTGGAAGCTGCAGGTATCGCAGCGCCGGCACATTGCCGAAGCGGCGAATGCGGCTGGTGTCACTCCAGACTGGTTTCCGGTGATGTTTATACACCAAAGAGCGTAGACGGCCGCAGAGAAGCTGACTACATCTACGGTTACATTCACCCTTGCTGCAGCTTCCCAATCAGTGACCTGGTTGTCGAAGTATCTCCAGCAAAATAATAATCCTGAACATAAAAATCCCGGTTCGAAACATGAACCGGGATTTTTTCATATAAGTGTTTTATTTCTTCGCGTATCCTTCCACAAAATCCACTTCATTTATCAGTGTTTCGCCTGCACAGAATCTGCGGAAGTTTTCTGCAGAAATGTCCGCAATCTTATCTAGAGTGTACTGCAGTGTAAATCCACCGGTCACATGAGGAGTGATGATAGTATTCGGTGCATCCCAAAGCGGATGTTCTTCCGGCAATGGCTCCGGTTCGAATACATCCAGGCATGCACCGGCCAGACGGCCTTCTTCCAGCATCTTTGCCAAAGCCAGGTTATCCACCGTATTCCCACGTCCTGTATTAAGCACGATAGCCTCTTTCTTCAGTCTGCTCAGTCTTTCTTCATCGAACATATGATAGGTCTTCGGAGTTTCCGGCAGAACCAGAGCCAGCACATCTGCACGCGGAAGCAGTTCATCTACTGCATCAATGGTGTACAGCTCATCCACCCACTCCGGTTTTTCTCCGGCAGTCCGTTTCACACCGATGGTGTAAGCTCCTAATGCTTTGCAGCGCTTCAGGAATTCACCGCCGATTTCCCCCATACCCACGCAAAGTACAGTGGCACCGTAAACAGATCCAACCATGCCTTCTTTCTTCCACAGATGCTTTTTCTGATTTTCCATGTACAGCAGCATCTTTTTCTGCAGCATAAGCATTCCAGCCAGCATGCACTCGGAAATTGCCAGGCCGTAGGCGCCGGTAGCGCACGCAAGAGCTGCACCCTCCGGCAAAGCGCCTTCGATGTAAGGCTTCACCCCTGCACTGTCAAGCTGAAGAAACTTCAGGCGTCGGCAGTGCTGAAGCATGGCAGGCGGCACACAACCCAAAATCACATCAGCATTTTCCAGATGTTCTTCTGTCAGCTTTATCTTCTCATCTCCCACAAAATGTCCTGCCAGATAGGTGTAGTCAGCATCCGGTGCAGTGGCTTCAATTGCTTTTCGCTTTTCTTCTGTTACAGGGAAGGTAATCAGCACGTTCATATTTTTCATAGTATCTCTCCATGTATTAAACAGGCCGGTATCAAAAGACAGACACCAGCCATATGTTTTATTTATTTGTTTCTTACTGCTGCCTGAGCTGCTGCCAGTCTTGCGATTGGCACTCTGTAAGGAGAGCAGGAAACGTAGGACAGGCCTACTCTGTGACAGAAATCGATAGTCTTAGGGTTACCGCCGTGTTCACCGCAGATACCCAGCTTGATGTTTGGTCTGGTCTGTCTGCCCAGGGTACATGCCATGCCTACCAGCTTGCCCACACCCTTTTCGTCGATGACCTGGAATGGATCTTCCGGCAGGATTTCCTTGTCCACATAGGACTGGAGCAGCTTACCGGTATCGTCACGGGAGAAACCGAAGGTCATCTGAGTCAGGTCATTGGTACCGAAGGAGAAGAATTCAGCTTCTTCTGCAATTTCGTCAGCAGTCAGAGCTGCTCTTGGAATTTCAATCATGGTACCTACCATGTAATCCATTTCAATACCGGAGTCCTTAATCAGACGGTCTGCAGCTTCTACTACAACCTTCTTTACGTATTTCAGTTCTTCAACTTCGCCTACCAGTGGAATCATGATTTCAGGAATGATATCCTTACCGGATTCCTTCTTCACTTCCAGAGCAGCGCTGATGATTGCTTCAGTCTGCATCTTTGCGATTTCAGGATAAGTAACTGCCAGACGGCATCCTCTGTGACCCAGCATAGGGTTCTGTTCGTGCAGTTCAACTACCTTCGCGGACAGCTTTTCAGCAGTTACACCCATCATTTCAGCCAGCGCCTTGATATCCTCGTCTGTATGAGGCAGGAATTCATGTAAAGGTGGGTCCAGCAGACGGATTGTTACAGGCAGTTCACCCATTACTTCAAAGATTGCCTTGAAGTCACCCTGCTGGTAAGGACGCAGTGCATCCAGAGCTGCAACTCTTTCTTCCAGAGTGTCAGCCAGAATCATTCTTCTGATTGCCGGAATTCTTTCTTCTTCGAAGAACATATGCTCAGTTCTGCACAGGCCGATACCTTCTGCACCGAATTCCAGAGCCTGCTTTGCATCTCTTGGATTATCAGCATTGGTTCTTACTTTCAGTTCTCTGATTTCATCAGCCCATTCCATGATGGTGCCGAAGTCACCGGACATTTCAGGTTCTACAGTCTTGATTACGCCTTCGTAAACCTTACCGTCACCGCCATTGATGGAAATAAAGTCGCCTTCTACGTAAGTTTCATCGCCAACCTTCATGGTCTTGCCTTCTTCGTCAACCAGAATTTCAGAACAGCCGGCTACGCAGCACTTGCCCATGCCTCTAGCTACTACTGCAGCGTGGGATGTCATACCGCCTCTTGCGGTCAGGATACCTTCTGCAGCAACCATACCAGCCAGATCTTCCGGTGAAGTTTCTTCACGAACCAGAATTACTTTCACTCCGCTTTCAGCAGCAGCTGCAGCGTCTGCAGCAGTGAAGTAAATCTGTCCGCAGGCAGCACCTGGGGACGCAGGCAGCCCCTTTGCAATGAATGCCGCTGCAGCCAGTTCCTTCTTATCAAACATAGGATGCAGCAGCTGGTCGATCTGTTCAGGCTCCAGTCTGGTAACAGCAGTTGCCTTATCAATCAGCTGATCCTTCACCATATCTACAGCAATCTTAACGGCTGCATGTGCAGTTCTCTTACCGTTTCTGGTCTGCAGCATGTACAGCTTGCCTCTTTCCACGGTAAATTCCATATCCTGCATATCTTTATAGTGCTTTTCCAGTACGGAAGAAATCTTGGTGAAATCTTCGAATGCCTTAGGGAAAGCTTCTTCCATCATTTCGATGTTCATTGGTGTTCTTACACCGGCTACTACATCTTCGCCCTGTGCATTAACCAGGAATTCACCGAAGAGCTTGTTTTCACCGGTTGCAGGGTTTCTGGTAAATGCTACGCCGGTACCGGAGGTATCACCCATATTACCGAATACCATGGACTGCACATTTACAGCAGTACCCAGATTATGAGCAATACCATTCAGATTTCTGTACAGGATTGCTCTGTCGTTGTTCCAGGAACGGAATACAGCCAGAACAGCTTCAATCAGCTGCTCCTTCGGTTCCTGAGGGAAATCACGGCCGGTTTCTGCCTTTACGATTTCCTTGTAGCCAACGATTACTTCAGCCAGATCATCCGCAGTCAGTTCCACGTCGAACTGTACACCCTTTGCTGCCTTCTGTCCATCAAATACTTTATCAAACTTGGACTTTGGAATTTCCAGTACTACATCACCAAACATCTGAATGAAGCGGCGGTAGCTGTCCATAGCAAATCTTCTGTTTTCAGTCAGTGCAGCCAGACCTTCTACGGACTGGTCATTCAGACCCAGATTCAGTACAGTATCCATCATGCCGGGCATGGAGATAACAGCACCGGAACGAACGGAAACCAGAAGCGGATTTTCAGTGCTGCCGAATTTCTTTCCGGTCACTTCTTCCAGTTCTGCCACCTTTTCGTAGATGGAATCGATCAGATCCTGACCGATAGTCTTATTTTCCTCATAGTAGCGGTTGCAGGCTTCTGTCGTAATGGTAAAACCAAAAGGTACAGGCAGACCAATCTTGGTCATTTCTGCCAGGTTTGCACCCTTACCGCCCAGGAGACCCTTCATTTCCTTGGAACCTTCATTAAAGGAATAAACATACTTCTTCATCATAACACTTCTCCATTTCTGTCATATTCATGACAATCTGTTTTCTGTTTTCCACTCTCTGAGCAAAAAACAAGCCGGACAGCATAATACCGCCCGGCTGATAATGCTTTGCGGGATTAGGCCTTAGAAAGCTAATCTTTCTTCGATATAAGCACGCACTTCAGAAACAGGGATTCTTACCTGTTCCATAGTGTCACGGTCACGTACGGTTACGCAGCCGTCTACTTCAGTCTCGAAGTCTACGCAAATGCAGAATGGAGTTCCAATTTCGTCTTCTCTTCTATATCTCTTACCGATTGAACCCGCTGCATCATAGTCTACCATAAAGTACTTGGACAGTTCTTCATGAATAGGCTCTGCGACATGTGATAACTTCTTAGCCAGAGGCAGTACTGCAGCCTTAAATGGCGCCAGCGCAGGGTGGAACTTCATTACCACACGGGTGTCTTCCTTGCCGTTGGCATCAGTCAGTACTTCTTCTGTATATGCATCAACCAGGAATGCCAGAGCAACTCTGTCAGCACCCAGTGATGGTTCAATTACATAAGGGACATATCTTTCGTTTGTTTCCGGATCGATGTAGGACAGGTCCTGACCGGAAGTGTTAATGTGCTGAGTCAGATCAAAGTCGGTTCTGTCAGCAATGCCCCATAATTCACCCCAACCGAATGGGAACAGATATTCAATATCGGTAGTCGCGTTGCTGTAGTGGGACAGTTCTTCCTGTTCATGGTCACGGGTTCTTAAGTTTTCCTCGGTCATGTTCAGGCTCTTCAGGAAGTTTACGCAGTATTCTTTCCAGTATGCGAACCATTCCAGGTCAGTTCCAGGCTTGCAGAAGAATTCCAGTTCCATCTGTTCGAATTCTCTGGTACGGAAAGTAAAGTTGCCTGGGGTAATTTCGTTACGGAAAGACTTACCAATCTGTGCGATACCGAAAGGAACCTTCTTTCTCGCGGATCTCTGTACGTTCTTAAAGTTTACGAAAATACCCTGTGCAGTTTCAGGTCTTAAGAAGATTTCAGCCTTGGAGTCTTCTGTTACACCCTGGAAGGTCTTGAACATCAGATTGAACTGTCTGATGCCTGTGAAGTTGGACTTGCCGCAGTCAGGACCTGCAATCTGCTTTTCTGCGATGTAGCTTTCCATCTTTTCGTTGGACCAGCCGTCAACTACCATTTCAATGCCCTGCTCATGATGATATTCATCAATCAGCTTGTCAGCTCTGTGTCTGGACTTACATTCCTTACAGTCAATCAGTGGGTCGGAGAAACCGCCAACGTGACCGGAAGCCACCCATGTCTTAGGGTTCATCAGGATTGCTGCATCCAGGCCCACATTGTACTTGGATTCCTGAACGAACTTTCTCCACCATGCCTTCTTTACGTTGTTCTTGAACTCAACGCCCAGAGGACCGTAGTCCCATGTGTTTGCCAGCCCGCCGTAAATTTCAGAGCCCGGGAAAATAAATCCTCTGTTCTTCGCCAGGGCTACAATTTTTTCCATTGTTACTTCTCTGCTCATTTTAATATCTGTCTCCTAAAGTATAAATTATAAACTGTTTTTTATAAACCGGTTTCCCGGAAGACCTTGTTTCTTTAATTAAATCAAGACTTTACTTAACTAAATAAAGTTTACAGGTCCAAATTATTCTTCGTCTTCTTCGCAGCACATTTCTTCAGCTGCAGCTTCCGCCTTTTCAGCCAGATCTTCCAGCTTTTCTTCCAGATCATCCAGGATTACTTCCACTTCAATATCCAGATCATCCTTCTTGGACTTCAGTTCGGTAATCTTTTCTGCTGCTGCTTCTTTAATGCTGTTGTATGCTTCAGTACCCTTTGCAACCACATCATCTACCACAACAGAGCTCTTTTCCTTTACTTCCTTACCCAGTTCTTCAGCTCTCTGGGAGATGTCTACGATGGAACCATCATCCTTCTGCAGTTCAATCTGGCACTTGAAACCGAATGCAGCGATGATACCTGCAATCACACCCCATGGTGCCAGCAGCGCGCCAACCAGACCGGCATTCAGAGGCAGATTCAGCAGAACTTCATCATCCTTTCTGATGGTAATCTTGGAAATATTCCCCTTCTTAACCATGTCCTTAATCTTGTCAACGGTTTCGTTGGCAGCTTCATTTACCTTCTTTGCAGGCTTTTCGTCAACAGTGTCTTCGATTGCAATAATCGCATCCACTACGCTTCCTTCAGCTGCTTCCAGAGCATCCTTTGCTTCCTTATAAGATACACCTGTTCTGTCTTTAACCAGTTCAATCTTTTCTAATGTGATTTCCATTGTCATACCTCCTGTATTATAATCCGTCCCTGAAAAAGCCTTCGCTCTTCAGGTCTTTTACATCCAGATGATACGCCAGGTACTGCTTCATTATCTTCTGCAGCTTCTCCAGCGTCTTTTCCTCCAGCGCCAGTTTCCGGAAGGCGGAAAGCGGGTGCTTTTGAAAATACCCTAATATATCTACTATAGCAAAATTTGTCTCATAAATCAATGGTCGGCTGTCTTCTTCCTTCAGGTTTTCTCCACATTTTCTGCAGATCATACCTCCTTCTTTCACAGAAAACAGTTTCAGATGTTCCTCAGTGCTTCCGCAGCAGACGCAGCCTCTGATTTGAGGCATGCTTCCCAGAATATCCAGAGCCTTTATCATATAGGCCATGACCAGTGTTTCATGCTTTTTCCCCCTGTTTTCCAGCTCCTCCATGAACTCCAGCAGCAGATTGTAGAGTTTAATCTGGGGCATTTCATCCGGCAAAATCTTTTCGGTCAGCTCCAGCACATAGCTGGCTGCCATGTATTTATCCAGATCTTCGCCGATTCCGTAAAAACTCTGCAGTACCTGTGCATGATTCAGGTTATAGCTGTCTCTCCCCTTAAAGAGCTCATATCTGCCGTTGGTGAAAGGACGTACTGCCAGCGCGGATTTGTTTTTTCCGCCTTCATTGAGACTGGTCCCCACACTGATTTTACCAAACTTCCTGCTGAAAAGCAGAATCATCCGCCGGCCGCCTACGGTTCTGGTCTGCCGGAGAACAATCGCTTCCGTATCAGTAACCATGTCCGGCTCCTTTCTACAGATCCTTGTAGCCGAAGTTTCCGAGGGCGAAGTCAGAGTCTCTCCAGTTTTCCTTCACCTTTACCCACAGTTCCAGGAATACCTTGGTACCAATCAGTGCTTCGATTTCCATACGGGCACTCTTGCCGATACCCTTCAGCTTTTTGCCCTGCTTACCGATGATAATGCCCTTATGGGACTTACGTTCACAGTAAATAACCGCACCGATTCTGGTAATAGTCGGTTCTTCGCTGTAGCTTTCAATTTCAATGGCTACACCGTGAGGCACTTCGTCTTCCAGATACAGCAGCACCTTTTCACGGATAATTTCACTTACGATGAAGCGTTCCGGATGGTCAGTCACCATGTCAGAAGGGAAGTACTGCGGACCGTCTTCCAGGAATTCTTCAATCTTATCCAGCAGCTGCGGCACATTCTTACCTTCCAGTGCAGAAGTTCCGTATATTGCATCGAAGATATTCATGTTTTCATACTCTTCGAAAATTTCACGGAATTCTTCCGGATTCATCTTGTCAATTTTATTGATAACCAGGATCTTCGGAGTGTCGATATCCTTAATCATATCCAGGATATATTTATCCCCCGGACCCTTGTCAATCTTTCCGTCAACCAGGAACAGAATTACTTCCACTTCCTTAAATGTGGTGATGGCAGTGTCTGTCATGAAGTTGCCCAGCTTGGTACGCGGCTTATGAATCCCCGGTGTATCCAGGAAAATCATCTGGCATCCTTCATCGGTGTCTGTTTCCTCACGGGTGTAAATACCGCGGATGGTGTTTCTGGTGGTCTGCGGCTTGTCTGTAGTGATGGCAATCTTTTCTCCCAGCACTGCATTCAGTAAAGTGGACTTGCCTACATTCGGGCGTCCGATAATTCCAATAAAACCTGTTTTCAAATCGTTTCTCCTATGTTCCTACAACCGGAATCCTTCCGGCAAAATTTCATTCATCGTCATGTATCTCATAGTTTCTTCGCCGGTTCCGGTGATGATAATGAAATCATCATCACAGAATTCCTTCATGAACTGGCGGCAGATTCCGCACGGCCATGCTTCCACAAAGGCTTCCTCCGCTCCTTCTTCAGGCACCGGACATGCTGTAATGGCAATCTTCTCAAACTCTCTGCATCCTTCGGAAACTGCCTTCACGAAAGCTGTACGTTCCGCGCAGATTGTGCCTCCAAAGGAGGAGTTTTCCACGTTGCATCCGGTGTATACGTTTCCGTCTTTCGCCAGCAGTGCAGCCCCTACCCGGAATTTTGAGAATGGAGCATAGGACCGGCGGGTCATTTCCATGGCTGCACGGAACAATTCTCTGTCTGTCATTACACATCCCCCCTTGTGATTCCCAGTTCTGTCATAACTTCTTCTTCGCGGCGGCGCATGATTTTCTTTTCATCTTCATCCATGTGGTCATATCCCAGAAGATGAAGCACGCTGTGCACGAACAGGTACATGATTTCTCTCTCGAAAGAATGACCGAATTCTTCCGCCTGTTCTTCAGCCTTCTGCTTACAGATGACTACGTCACCCAGCGCAATTCCTCCGTCTTCCGGCAGATCATTGAGATCGTCAAACTGAGGGAAGGAAAGCACGTCAGTCGGACTGTCCACTCCACGGTAGTCCAGATTCAGCTGATGGATTTCTTCCATATCCACGAAAGTCACGCTGATTTCGCTGCGGTCTACATCTATGTTTTCTGCATCGATACAGATTTCTGCTGCCTTCATCATGGTATCCAGTATCTCCTGGGTTACCACATGCTCCTCTTCAAAATAAATCTTCATAAGCGTCTCCTATTCTTCCAGTTCGTCCGGATACTTCTTATAGTACTGATCGTAGGCGCAGATAATCTTTCTTACCAGTTCATGACGCACTACGTCCACATCGGTCAGATAGCAGAAGTCGATGTCACGCACATTCTTCAATACGCGGGTGGCTTCCACCAGACCGGATTTCTTTCCTCTCGGCAGGTCAATCTGGGTGATATCCCCGGTAATGACCATCTTGGAGCCGAAGCCCATACGGGTCAGGAACATTTTCATCTGTTCCCTTGTAGTATTCTGTGCTTCGTCCAGAATAATAAAGGAATTATCCAGCGTACGGCCTCGCATGTATGCCAGCGGCACCACTTCGATGACTTCTTTTTCCTTCAGACGAAGTGCCGCTTCTCTGCCCAGTACATCGTAGAGCGCATCGTACAGAGGACGCAGATAAGGGTCCACCTTATCCTGCAGGTCGCCCGGCAGGAATCCCAGCCGTTCTCCGGCTTCCACCGCAGGGCGGGCCAGAATAATCTTCTGCACTTCCTTGTTCTTATATGCGTTAATGGCCATTGCTACAGCGATATAGGTCTTACCGGTACCGGCCGGTCCTACACCGAAAACAATGTCCCTGTTTCTGATGCTGTTTACATAGTTTTTCTGTCCTACGGTCTTCGGCTTCAGAGGTTTGCCTTTATGTGTGAAGCAGATGACATCTCTGCTTACATTGCTGTCGCTGTAGGAAAGTCCCTCCTGCTTCAGGCCAATGATATATGCTACTTTCTGTTTGTCCAGCGGTTCCTTTTTCTGCAGCACTGCAGCCAGTTCGGCCAGAATGCCTTCTGCCAGATCAAGGTTTTCCCCCTTCAGAATCAGGCCGTCATCCCGTTGAAAAATATCCACGCCGGTGGCTTCTCTGATTGCTTCCAGGTTGCTGTCCAGATTTCCGAACAGTTCGATTCTGTCAATTGTTTCTGGTATCGTTATCTTTCGTTCCAATGAATTCCTCCTGAGGACTTGCAATTTGCTGGCGTACTTCTAACAGGACGCTCACTTCTATTATATTTCCATCCGGGAAAAATTTCAAACTTTTATTGATAATTTCTGCCCTTTCCGGGAGATTTTCTTTCGCCCAGAGGCGGATTTGCTGTTCTGTCTTCCGCTTCGCCTGTGCCTGTGTCTTTTCTGCCCTGCTCAGAGTTACCGTATCCTCCGGACCTGCCGGTTCTCCCCACAGATACCGTTCCTGATTAAAGGTCAGCCGGTAAGGTACCTTTGCCCAGACTTCCCCCTTTGCCTGAACAAAATATTCCGTTTTCTGCTCTCCTTCCGGCTCAAAGGTGGTAGGTTCCAGCGGAATGCAGCCACTGATCAGCACCTGCCCTTTTTCCACATAATCACCCTCAGACACCATGGCTTCTCCGTACCATGGCTGGATGGTTTCCACATAACCTGCAGCTTCCGCAACCAGATTCGTGTAGGTTTTCTGCTTCTGCGGCAGTCCGAATTCCTGTTTATCTTTTTCATATATTTCATGATTGGTTTCTGATATTCTCAAAACCACCATTCTGCCGTCATAAGCCAGATGCAGCCAGCTGATTTCCGGAAATCTCTGGTATATAGTCTTCTCCGCAGCTGCCCAGTCTATACCGGGACGCCACACGCCCCTGCGGATGCCCTGCTCCTCCAGACACCGCAGGAGCTCGCTTTCGGGAATTCCACGGTACCCATTTATCACAACAGATTCCACCACAAAAGACTGAAGAATCACCAGAGTCAGTGCCAACAGGCAGCCTGCAGCCAGTACAGGTCTTCTGATAAAAGAACGCACTCCAAACCAGGGACCCTTTTCAGAAAGAAGCGTGATGCGGTATGCGGATTTTGCCAGGCGGCGTAGAATTTTCAAATCCCCCGCACTGACCCAGCATTCAGCCTCCGTATCACTGACCATACGAAGTCTTCTGATATTCAACCCCTTATTGAGTGCACTGTTCAGCAGGCGATCCAGCCGTACTCCCTCAATTCTAATGTGAATCCGGTGGCTGAAAAAACTCAGCTCGCTGTATTTTGCCGCCAATGAGAAGCCTCCCTTCACAGATTTCGCGAATTACCAGATTGGTTCCCGTAACAGTCGTGTATGCCGAAGATCCTTTCCCTGTCAGTTTTCTGGCCGCAGCGCCCATAAGCCCGTGGCTTACGGTAACGGAAGTTTCACTGATCATGACGATATTTGCTACATTCTCAAGCACTGCTGCTTCATCTGTTACGATTACCCTGGGACGCCGAAGATCCATTGTCTGTATCATTTCCTCGAAAAACTCCATGGTATCCCTCCTCCGAATTACATCTTTGATATATATATTTTCAGAGGCCTTCTGTTATGCAAAAAATAAAAACAACCTGGCCGGAACCAGGTTGTCCATTGTTACGTAGGTTACGTATTTAGCCCAGGAATTCCTGAACTACTTTTTTCACTGCGTTACCGTCAGCCAGGCCTTTCACCTTAGCCATAACCGGTCCCATCAGTTTACCCATATTCTGCTTACCGCCTTCGATACCGAGGCCAGCAGCAACTTCCGCAACGATTTCTCTCAGCTTATCTTCTGACAGCTGTTCCGGAAGGTATCTGGACAGAATTTCAATTTCAGCGTTATAGGATTCCACCAGATCGGTTCTACCAGCTTTTTCAAAATCAGCAAGGGCGTCTTTTCTCATCTTTACCTGCTTCGCCAGAATCGCAACGATTCCTGCGTCATCAAGTTCTTCTCTGTTGTCAACTTCGTACTGCTTTACAGCAGCTCTTGCAAAGCTGATTGTGTTCTTCGCCACTTCGTCTTTTGCTTTCATGGCTTCCTTAAAGTCAGCCATTAACTGTTCTTTTAAAGTCATTAAAAAATCATCACCTTAATTAGTTTTTTTTAATTAGTACTTCTTAGCTTTCTTTCTAGCCGCTTCAGATTTTTTCTTTCTCTTTACGCTTGGCTTTTCATAGTGCTCTCTCTTTCTCAGTTCAGACATTACGCCGTCTCTTGCGCAAGATCTCTTGAATCTCTTCAGAGCGCTTTCTAAGCTTTCATTTTCTCTTACGATAACCTGTGCCATA
>JAZNKW010000004.1:0-1927 GCA_045578745.1 Anaerovoracaceae bacterium | reverse complement strand
GTGTATGTCTTGAAAGTTGGGTCTTCTTCAGCTAACTTAGCTAATGCGATACCCATCTTTTCCTGACCAGCCTTTGTCTTTGGTTCGATCGCGATTTCGATTACTGGATCTGGGAATTCCATGGATTCCAGAATGATTTCGTGCTTTTCGTCACACAGAGTGTCACCAGTTGTAGTATCCTTCAGACCTACTGCAGCAGCGATATCGCCAGAGTAAACCATGTTGATTTCTTCTCTCTTGTTCGCGTGCATCTGCAGGATTCTACCGATTCTACCCTTCTTACCCTTTGTGGAGTTGTATACGTAAGAACCGGATTCCAGTACACCAGAGTATACTCTGAAGAACGCTAACTTACCTACGAATGGGTCAGTCATGATCTTGAATGCTAAAGCGGAGAATGGTTCTTCATCGCTTGCAGGTCTGCAGTCTTCTTCTCCTGTTTCTGGGTTAATACCCTTGATAGCAGGGATGTCAACTGGAGACGGCATGAAGTCGATTACCGCGTCTAACATCATCTGTACACCCTTGTTTCTGTAAGAGGAACCACATACTACTGGAATCATCTGACAAGCGATAGTCTGCTGTCTGATTGTAGACTTGATTTCTTCAACAGTCAGTTCTTCGCCTTCTAAGAATTTCATCATCAGTTCTTCGTCACATTCAGCAACGGATTCAACTAACTTTTCTCTCCATTCAGTAGCTAAGTCCATCATATCTTCAGGAATTTCAGTTCTTTCGAATTCCTTACCAAGGTCATCCTTGTAAATTTCTGCTTTCATTTCAACCAGGTCCACGATACCTACGAATGTATCTTCTGCACCGATTGGCAGCTGAATAGGAACAGGATTAGCCTTTAATCTGTCCTTAATCATATCAACAACTCTGAAGAAGTTAGCACCTAAGATGTCCATCTTGTTTACATAAACCATTCTAGGTACACCATACTTATCAGCCTGTCTCCATACTGTTTCGGACTGAGGTTCTACACCGCCCTTAGCACACAGTACAGTTACAGCACCGTCCAGAACTCTCAGAGATCTTTCTACTTCTACAGTAAAGTCTACGTGTCCTGGTGTGTCGATGATGTTGATTCTATTGCCCTTCCACTGTGCAGTGGTTGCAGCAGAGGTAATTGTAATACCACGTTCCTGTTCCTGTTCCATCCAGTCCATAGTTGCGGAACCTTCGTGAGTTTCCCCAATCTTATGTGTTCTACCAGTATAGAAAAGGATACGTTCTGTAGTAGTAGTCTTACCGGCGTCGATATGCGCCATGATACCAATATTTCTTGTCTTCTCTAAAGAAAACTCTCTACCAGCCATTACATTTCCTCCATTTATTAACTAAATAAGAAAGCCCACCGAACCTGTTTGTTGGTCGGCTTTCTCGATGCTTCAGAAATACCTTATTAATATTCCCTATACTAATATAGTCGGAATTACCATCTGAAGTGAGCAAACGCCTTATTAGCTTCTGCCATCTTATGAGTATCTTCCTTCTTCTTTACAGATGCGCCAGTGTTGTTTGCTGCATCCATTAATTCCTTAGCCAGTCTTTCGGACATAGTCTTTTCGCCTCTAAGTCTAGTGTACTTTGTTAACCATCTTAAACCTAAAGTCTGTCTTCTTTCTGGTCTAACTTCGATAGGAACCTGGTAGTTTGCACCACCGATTCTTCTTGCTTTTACTTCTAAAACAGGCATGATGTTGTTCATTGCCTTTTCGAATACTTCCAGTGCGTTTTCACCAGTAGTTTCCTGGATCTGGTCGAAAGCAGTGTAAACGATCTTCTGAGCTACACCCTTCTTACCGTCCAGCATGATGCTGTTGATTAACTTAGCAACAACAACACTTCCGTATACTGGATCTGGAAGTACTTCACGCTTTGGTACGTTACCTTTTCTTGGCACTTCTCTTCCCTCCTCGCT
>JAZNKW010000003.1:0-3376 GCA_045578745.1 Anaerovoracaceae bacterium | reverse complement strand
CAGGCTGCTATGCAGGGCATGAAGTGCATCATCGTTCAGGAATGCTACGACTCCAAGGGCGTAGGTCAGCCTGAAATCGTTGAAAAAGCTAGAAAGTGCGAAGCTTTAGGCGCAGAAGTTATTCAGTTAACAGTAGGTCCTGAATTATTCTACGAACACCTGTCCGTAATGGAAGACTCCGGATACTTCAATGCATCCCTGTACTCCCCATTCGGTATCGCTGGTGTTGAAACATTAGGTTACGAAATCGCTATGGACTGCCGTGAAAGATTTGGTAAGGACCCAGCTATGGTAGTATGTACACAGGCTGGTGGCGGTATGGTAACTGGTACAGCTAGAGGTCTGATCAAGGCTGGCGCTGAAAACACAGAAGTTGTAGCTGCTTCCATCGACCTGACTGGTTTACATATGGCTTCCGACGTACAGTTCAACAAGAAGTCCTGCACAACTGGTCACACTGGTTTCGGTGTACCTCACGCTACAAACCCTGACACTGGTGACGTTCCTCGTTCCGCAGCTAGACCGCTGAGATACATGGACAGATACGTTACAACTACACAGGGCGAAGTTATGTACATGACAGAAATGTTAGCTAACCTGGAAGGTCTGGAAAGAGGTCCTGCAGGTAATACAGCATTAGCTGCTGCATTCTCCCTGGCTCAGGAATTACCAGAAGATGAAATCCTGGTTGTAACTGAAACAGAATACACTGGCGCTGGTAAGCACATTCAGCCTCAGTTAGACTTCGCTAGAGAAAATGGTATCGAAATCTTCTTCGGTAACCCAGATCAGGACGTTCCTGGTAAGAACATCGTTCTGCCAGAAAACCCAGGCGTATTCAAGGTTAAGGAATTAAGCTTAGACAAGATGAGAAAGTCCTTAATTAAGAGATCCGTTCCTAGAGCTGCTGGTAAGTTAACTGCTGAAGATATCGCATTCTTAGTAGTTGATACTAGATCTGATGAAGCATTTGTTAAGGCTGCATTAGATGAATTAGGCGTAGAATACTAAAATCAAAGCATACTAACGTAGAGGGCCGGCGCTTTGAGGATTAAAATCAGAGCGCAGGCTTCTACGAGAAATAAGGAGAATAAAAAGAATGAAAAGAGCAGACGATTTCGAACAGAGAAGAGCGCATATTGCTAATCTTTCTGACGAAGAATTATATAACAAATTCTGGGAATTAACAGCTCAGGTTGTTGACCCACTTCTTGAATTAGGTAAGAAGAATACAACTCCTTCCGTAGAAAGAGCTGTATTACTGAGAATGGGTGTTTCCTCTTTAGACACTCAGAAGATCGTTGAAGGCTGCATGGACAGAGGTCTGATGGGACACGGTACTGGCCACGTAGTTTACAAGATTTCCAAGGAAAAAGGCATCTCCATCAGAGAAGCTTCCGAAAAGTTAGCTCAGGGTGAATACTGGGATGACGCAGTAGCATTATTCAAGAAGGAGGTTAAATAACGATGGCAGATTTCGAATTAAAACCAAATGAAAAGTTAGACGTAAGAGAGATTTTAAAAGATCTTGACAAATATGAACCAAGAAGAAGAGGATGGGTTTGGAGAAAACCTGCTCCTGGCCTGAAGATGGGTCCTTTCGAATTCAAAGATTGTACAGAACCTCTGAAGAATTCCGTTGGCCTGCCTCCAGCTAAGTACTTCGAAAACATCGACCCACAGCCAATGCCAGTAATCACTACTGAAATCGCTTCCGGTAGATTCGAAGACGATATCAGAAGAATGAGAATGGCTGCATGGCATGGTGCTGACCATATCATGGTTATCAGACATATGGGTCAGTCCCACATCGACGGTCTGATGGAAGGTACTCCACAGGGTATCGGTGGTATTCCTGTAACTAGAAAACAGGTTAGAGCTCAGAGAAAGGCTCTGGACATCATCGAAGATGAAGTTGGTCGTCCAATCAACTATCATTCCTACGTTTCCGGCGTTGCTGGTCCAGACGTAGCTGTAATGTTCGCTGAAGAAGGTATCAACGGTGCTCACCAGGACCCTCAGTACAACGTATTATACAGAGATATCAACTGTGTTAGATCTTTCGTAGACGCTTGCGAATCCAAGAAAGTTTTAGCTTGGGCTGACATTCTGCAGATCGACGGCGCACACAATGCTAACGCAACAGCAAGAGAAGCTTGGAAGGTAATGCCAGAACTGATCGTTCAGCACGCTATCAACTCCCTGTTCTCTGAAAAGGTTGGTATCAAGCCAGAAAACATCGCATTATCCACAGTTCCTCCAACAGCTACTCCAGCTCCATGCGTATACTACGATTTACCATATGCAGTAGCTCTGAGAGACTTCTTAAGAAGATACAAGATGAGAGCTCAGCAGAACACGAAGTACATCTGTTCCTCCGTAAGAGAAGCTACAGTTACTCACGTAATGAACATGCTGATCTCCAAGCTGACAAGAGCTGACATCCAGTCCACAATCACTCCTGACGAAGGTAGAAACGTTCCATGGCACATCTACAACATGGAAGCTGTTGACAACGCTAAGCAGGCTCTGATCGCTATGGACGGTTTAATGGACTTAGTAGAACTGAAGATGGATGGTCCTCTGGGCGAAATGGCTCGTGACCTGAAGGAAAGAGCAGTTCTGTTCATGGAAGAAATTATCGAAGTTGGCGGCTACTTCCAGGCTGTACAGGAAGGCTTCTTCGTTGACTCCGCTAAGTATCCAGAAAGAAACGGCGACGGTATTGCAAGAAAGATCGAAGGCGGCGTAGGCTATGGTTACATCTTCGAAAGAGAAGAAGACTACATGGCTCCAGTTACTGCTCACTACGGTTACAACAACGTTGAACAGTACGGTGGAAACCCTGAAGATCCAGCTGCATTAATCGGCGGATGTACATTCGAAGACAGATCCAAGATCGTTTACATCGACGAATTAGAAGAAGAAGATACTGTAGCAACAAGATTAGAAAAGGTTGCTAAGTACTTAGACGGCGAAGCAATCAAGCCTGAAATGGAATGGTGTGGAGACGGCGTAGTACTGATGACAATGATGATCCCTGCAGAACCAAGTACTGCTGAAGCAGTTGCTCTGGAAATCGGACGTAAGTTAGGTCTGGAAGAACCAGTAGTAAACTCCAAGGAAATCATGCAGGAAGCTGAAGGTACAAGAATTGAAATGAAGGGTAAGGTTACATTCGATGTAGACCCTACAACTCTGGAAATTCCACCTGAACCACATCACTTAGACGATGCTACACTGTACAAAGAATTCGAAGAAAACCCAATGGTAGTTGTTTGCGGTACTGTTGGCGAAGACGAACACTCTGTAGGTCTGAGAGAAATCATCAACATCAAGCACGGTGGTATCGAAAAATGGGGTATCAAGGTTAACT
>JAZNKW010000002.1:0-5985 GCA_045578745.1 Anaerovoracaceae bacterium | reverse complement strand
CCAGCTTTTCTACCTTACCAGCTCTTTCGTTGTAAACTTCGTCGCCGGAGTTCAGCTTACCGGGTACAACCTTCAGAACGTAAATATTACCTACGAATGGGTCAACGATGGTCTTGAATACGAATGCAGATACAGGAGCATCTACAACGGAGATTCTTTCAACTGGTTCGTTGTTATCATTGAATCCCTTGTATGGACCGTGCTGCAGCGGAGTAGGAACGTAGGTTACCAGCAGGTCTAACAGACCTTCCAGACCATGTCCCAGTTCGAATGCAGAGGAACATACAGGAACAATACCGCCGTCAGCGATACCCTTCTTCAGGCCGTTCAGGATTTCTTCTTCAGTGAATTCTTCACCTTCGAAGTACTTTTCCATCAGTTCATCATCAGCAGATGCGATGGCTTCCTTTAATTCTTCGTCGATTTCTACGGACAGAGGCCAGCTGAATGGAACCAGCTTTTCACCGAACTTATCTTTCAGTTCACCAAAAGTCTTATAGAAGTCGAATTCGTCCTTATCTCTCTTATTGATAACGATGAATCTTGGTCTGTTGTATCTTTCGCAGGCCTTCCATGCAGCCTCGGTACCAACCTGGATACCAGCACCTGCATCTACCATGATTACTGCAGCTTCTGCAGCTCTCATAGCAGCATTTACTTCGCCGATAAAGTCGAAGTAACCTGGAGTGTCGATAAAGTTAATCTTGTTTTCTTTCCACAGAATTGGAACTACGGAAGTATTGATAGAGAAACCTTTTTCGATTTCCATCTTGTCGTAGTCAGATACGGTATTACCGTCTTCAACCTTACCCATTCTATTGGTAACGCCGGTAGCGTGCAGAGCAGCTTCCAGGAATGTGGTCTTACCGCATCCTCCATGACCAAGTAAAGCAACGTTTCTAATAGTTTCGCTAGTATAGCCTTTCATAGAATTAGGACCTCCTAAATATATTTACAATTAAAGTTATTGTACCAAAAAAACATTGGAAATGCAACGATTATTCTTCCATACGCGCAGTAATTACAACGGAAGACAGAATCAGTACACATCCGATGACACCGGCCAGGGTCAGAACTTCCTGGTAAACGAGGATTCCCACCACCAGAGACGTAATCGGCTCGAAGGTACTGAGAATAGCTGCATTCTGCGGACCGATGTACCGGACTCCCATCTGGAACGACCGTACCGCCAGGAAGGATACACTGATTGCCAGCAGCAGGGCCAGAATCCAGCCTTTCAGCGAGATATCCAACGTAAAGCTTCCGGTGGCAACCGCCAGGCTACCCACCATCAGTGCCGAGAAGGTATTCATATAGAAAATCATACGGGTCGGTTCCATTTTCGCCAATCCGCTGAAATCCAGATACACAATATAGAAGGAATAGGTTACACCGGATGCAAATGCAAACAGCATTCCCAGTGGATCCAATGCTCCATCACCGCCGTTATAGAACAGCAGAATACCCCCGAAACACAACGCTACACAAACCAGTTTCATCGGGCTGATTTTCTGTTTCAGGAACAGGATGCTTCCAAAAATGACGAAAACCGGATACACGAAATGGATGGTGGTCGCCATGCCGGTCGGAATATAGGTATAGGAAAGGAACAGCAGCACCGATGTGCCTCCGAAGCCGCACACGGCAATGAGCAAAATCTTCAGTGCCTCTTCTTTCGTGATTTTCAGGTTTGATTTTTTCGCCCTTACACTCAGGTACAGAGGCAGCAGCGAAAGCAGGAACCTCAGAAACGATGTCATGATAGAATTGCTGCCGCAGTCATTCACGCTGCGGACAATCAAAGGTATCATACCGAATACCACTGCCGATAAAATCACCAGGATAAACCCCTTCGTTCTCTCATTCATGAAATACACCTCCATAAAACAGTCCTTTGGGACCGTAAACTCTCAACTCTTATCAGCATACTACAATTCCGCAGAATTGTCCAGCTTGTCAGGCTTGACGTCAGGACGAAAAAAGTGGTACCCTATCTGTATGAATACGATGAAAATGCTGCCGGCAATAAATCTGCCGGCCGAAAAGAACAACTATACATATATTTTGCAGTGCTGCGACGGCAGCTTCTACTGCGGCTGGACCAACGACCTGGTGAAGCGTCTTGCATCCCATAACGCTGGTACCGGCTGCAAATACACCAGGAGCCGTCTGCCGGTTCAGCTGATCTGGTACCATGTGTCCGAAACGAAGGAGCAGGCCATGAGTCTGGAAGCCAGGATTAAACGGCTGAGCCGGACACAAAAAGAAAGACTGGTCAGCGAACTGACCAGCCTTGAAGAGCTTCTGAAATAATTTACCGTTCATACACCTTTTCCCCGCCGATCCAGGTTTCGTCCACACGGACCTGGTGGATTTCTTCTGCAGGGAGTTCCAGGATGTCACGGTCCAGGACGATGAAGTCTGCCATGTAGCCTTCCTTCAGCATACCTACATCGGTGAAGCCGGCAATCGGGCCGCCTTCTCTTGTGTACAGCTTGATGGCAGTTTCAATGTCTACCTTATGGCGCTGGCCGCAGTCTTCCCCGTTCCAGGCCTTTCTGGTCACAGCACCCTTCAGAATAGCGAAAGGCTCCGACGGTGTGGCCCAGCTGGTGGCCGGCGCGTCGGTACTGAAAGCAAACCGTATCCCCGCTTCCTTCCAGTCGGCGATGTTATAGTTTTCGCCCACTCGTTCCGGCTGCATGTTTTTCTGGTAGCTTTCGATTTCAGAGTACAGGAAAATCGGCTGGGTAGCCCAGGTGATGCCTGCTTCTGCAGACCGTCTTACAGCCTGCGGTGTCGGCATGGCCACGTGCTCCAGGCGAACAGACGGAATCCGTGCATCATCCATCCACGGTCTTTCCTCCCAGGTCAGGTCCACGGCTCGGTCGATAGCTCTCGCACCCATGCAGTGAATGGACAGCTGGCATTTATTTTTTTTGCAGAATTCCAGTGCTGCCCGGATTTCTTCTTCGGTGCACACCGGCATACCATATTCCTCCGGAGCGTCCGCAGGAATCAGACCATTCTCATCCGGTACCGGTAAGTATGGCACATCGCACCAGGCAGTTCTGCCGGATACGCTGCCATCACCAACCATTTTTACGCCAACCAGGCGGAACTGTCCATCTCCCATGAAATCCGGGTCTCCGGTTACCACTGCATCTCCCTGCTGCTGGACGAAACGCCAGGAGCAGTACGCAGATGCACGGTTCTTAAATCCACGTTCCATGGCGGTCCGGAAAATCTCCCCGTACTTGTCAGAAACATCTCCCCCCATATCAGTCACAGTGGTTACACCCTGGGAGCTGAGGATGCATCCCAGCCGCACCAGATCCTGTGCCATATCTTCCACGGTTTTCTGCGGCAGCAGGTTCATCACCAGGTAGGTTGCTGTTTCATAGAGGATTCCGTCCGGTTCCCCGTTTTCATCACGGCCGATTTTACCGCCTTCCGGGTCTGGCGTATCCTTCGTGATACCAGCCAGTTCCAGCGCTTTGCTGTTGACGGCCCAGATGTGGGTACAGCTTCTCTGCATGAGAACAGGGCTGTCGCTGCAGGCCGCATCCAGGTCGCGTCGGTTCGGTGCCCGGTTTTCTGCAAGCTTTCCTTCGTCATAGCCCCAGCCGTAAATCCACTGTCCTTCCTCCTGTTCACTCCGCACCCGGCGGATGGCAGCCTTCAGGTCTTCAATAGAATAAATCTCCGGCGGCAGCACGCTGATCTGCTGGGCAAAATCCGCCAGCATGATGGCATGCATGTGACAGTCCACGAAGCCCGGCAGCACACGTTTTGCTCCGAGATCAATGAGCAGTGCAGAGTCCGCAGCGATTCCGGCAGCCTCCGCTTCTGCATCACTGCCAATCCAGGCAATGCGGCCGTCCTTCACTGCCATGGCCTGTGCATAAGGCCGCTCATCATCAGATGTAAAAATCTTTCCATTTATATAAAGTGCATCGTATTTCATCATTCTTCCCCCTTATCAGTAGTCAATTGCTTCCAGCAGGCTTCCTTCCCGGTAAGACTCTTTCCGTGTCAGGTTGCCGGCTTCATCAAACCAGGAAATGGTATAGTCCGGCAGAAACTCGTGATCGTTTTCGGAATAAACGGTATGTTGAGTTTCCTTTTCCACACCGCCGCCCGGGTAATAAATTCGTTCCACTATGAGAACATCATCCCGGTATTCCTGATACTTCTGCAGACTGCCGTCCTCCCCGAACTCTGCAATAGTCCGTGTCACCCTGCCATCATACTGACTGGTGCTGACGGCTTCAACGATGCAGCTTCCGGATACTTCGAAATAGACCGGTGTCTCGTCTCCATAACCGCCGGCAAAGGTGGCCACCGTTCCATTTCCATCCCGGATTATCACTTCTGTCTCACTGGTATAATCGGTCCGTCCTTCAATGGTGCGGCGAAGGAAGGTATCTCCGCTGCCGTAATCTTCCTTAATATGAACACCCATGGCCAGGGTCTCTATGGTCTGGGAATACAGCGCCTGCTGCCCATATGCAGTCTCCACCGGAAGTTCTCCTGTGAATTCGTTAATGTCATTGCCCGCCGCCATGACGGTACCTGCTGATGTCACGATGGAGAAAGAAAGAAGCAGACCGTACAGCTGGCTGTTCACCAGTTTGGAAAGCCAGGAGGTAAAGATGTTACCGGCTTCTTCCTTAACCTTGTCCTTGACGCCTTCCTTTACTTTCTTTCCGGCGAATGCTTTCACCTGATTTTCGTCTTTCTGTGCCAGAGGCTGTCCGCAGGCTGTGCAGCGCTCTGCCTCCGCCTTGTTTTCCTGTCCGCAGAGGATGCAGTAAATGTTCTTCTGTTCCATAAGATCCTCCTAAACAGTATACATGGTGATGCTCTGGTTTTCTGACGGAATCTGGGCAGTAATCACATAATACCCCTGTGTCACCGCATTGACGGAAATGCTGTCACTTAAGATGTAGGTGTGGCTGTAGACCTGTGCACCTCCGTCTTCATAGTAGATGACTTCCACTCCTTCAGTATCTTTTGGTACATAAAGCTGCAGATTGACTACCTGCGCATCTGTATCTACATAATATTCCTGTGTTTCCGTGTCACAGTGAATGACGTATTCTTCGCTTTCCAGGATGGTCAGGCCGCCCGGCGCCATCTGACCCGTCACCACGGCAATTGCCAGCGGAAGCAGAATCAGAAAAATCCGAACAAACACATTGTCCGTCAGGAAGCTGAGGGTAAGAATATCTTTCACGGTTTTCACCCGTTTAACTACCTCTTCTGTTTTTTCCATCTTCCCTCCAAGGCTGGCTTTTTTCGCCGCTTCTTTTTCTTCTGCTGTAAAAGCGCTGCCGCAGCTTCGGCAGTAATTGGCTTTCAGCAAATTGTCATATCCACATGTTCTGCATTTCATAGCCGATCTCCCAAATCAGTTTTCTTATCTTTACTTTACCATATTTTCTCCGGCAGGAAAAGGTCCGCAGAAAAAAGACCCGCAGAGCCATAACAGCCCGCGGGTCGTGTGTTGCTTGACGCAGATATTTTGCCGGATGCCGGCAGTGATTTTAGAACTCTGCAGCGCCTGGTGTTCTAGGGAATGGCAGTACGTCACGGATGTTGGAAACGCCGGTGATGTACATGATGATTCTTTCGAAGCCCAGACCGTAGCCGGAGTGCTTAACGCCGCCGTACTTACGCAGATCCAGGTACCAGCTGTAGTCTTCTTCCTTCAGACCCAGTTCTGCCATACGTGCAGTCAGTACGTCGTAACGTTCTTCTCTCTGGGAACCGCCGATGATTTCACCAACGCCAGGTACCAGCAGGTCACATGCAGCAACAGTCTTGTTGTCATCGTTGAGGCGCATGTAGAATGCCTTGATATCCTTCGGATAGTCGGTTACAAAGATTGGCTTCTTGAAGACTTCTTCTGTCAGGTAACGTTCATGTTCTGTCTGCAGGTCGATACCCCATGCAACAGGATACTGGAATTCCTTACCGGAC
>JAZNKW010000001.1:0-4316 GCA_045578745.1 Anaerovoracaceae bacterium | reverse complement strand
ACCGATAGCAACAGAAACACCGCCTGCGCCGAAGTCGTTGCAACGCTTGATGAGCTTGCTTGCTTCGGGGTTACGGAACAGACGCTGAAGCTTACGTTCTTCGGGAGCGTTACCCTTCTGTACTTCCGCACCGCAGGATTCCAGGGATTCCATGGTGTGGGACTTGGAGGAACCGGTTGCACCGCCGCAGCCGTCACGGCCGGTCTTGCCGCCCAGCAGGATGATCACATCGCCAGGTTCCGGTCTTTCTCTTCTTACGTTTTCAGCAGGAGCTGCGCCCACAACTGCGCCGATTTCCATTCTCTTTGCAGCGTAGCCGTCGTGGTACAGTTCGTCTACCATACCGGTAGTCAGACCAATCTGGTTACCATAGGAGGAGTAACCTGCAGCTGCAGTAGTTACGATGGTTCTCTGAGGCAGCTTGCCTTCCAGAGTTTCGCTTACCGGCTTCAGCGGGTCAGCAGCACCGGTTACACGCATTGCTGCGTAAACATAGGAACGGCCGGACAGTGGGTCACGGATTGCACCGCCCACGCAGGTAGCCGCACCACCGAATGGTTCGATTTCCGTTGGATGGTTGTGAGTTTCATTCTTGAACAGCAGCAGCCAGTCCTGTTCTTCCCCTTCCACGTCAACCTTGATCTTCACGGTACATGCATTGATTTCTTCAGATTCGTCGATCTTAGGCATCTTGCCTGCCTTCTTCAGAATCTTCGCTGCGATGGTACCCATATCCATCATGTTGATTGGCTTGGTTCTGTTCAGTTCAGTTCTGCAGTCGATATAACGCTGCCATGCTGCTTCCAGAATCGGATCTTCAAAAGTCACCTTGTCGATGGTGGTATTGAAGGTTGTATGTCTGCAGTGGTCGGACCAGTAGGTGTCGATCATGCGGATTTCTGTAATAGTAGGGTTTCTGTCTTCAGACTGGAAGTACTTCTGGCAGAATGCAGCGTCTTCCACATCCATAGCCAGGCCGTAGTTCTTTACGAACTCTTCCAGACCTGCACGGTCCAGACCAGTGAAGCCTTCGATGGTTTCAACTTCTGTTGGGATTTCATATTCCATAGCCAGGGACTGCGGCATTTCCAGAGCAGCTTCTCTGGATTCCACAGGGTTGATTACGTACTTCTTGATTGCTGCCAGTTCTTCACAAGTCACATCGCCGTAGATTGCATAAGCCTTTGCAGTTCTTACGGTTGGACGGTCACCCTGGGAGATGATCTGAATACACTGTGCTGCGGAGTCTGCACGCTGGTCATACTGACCTGGCAGGTATTCAGTCGCGAATACAACTGCGCCTTCCGGTGCAAAATCTTCTGTCACGATGTCCAGCTGCGGTTCAGCGAATACGGTGTTCTGAGCGTAGTCGAACAGATCCTTTTCGATGTTTTCCACATCGTATCTGTTAGCCATTCTTACGTCAGTCACTGTTTCAATCTGCAGCAGACCCTTGATGTCAGCCAGCAGCTTCTTCGCTTCGTGGTCCAGACCCGGTTTCTTTTCTACAAAAATTCTATAAACCATTTTCTATTATGCCTCCTTTGCAGCCAGTGCTTTTGCGCCAATGTCTTTTCTATAGTAAGCGTTGTCAAAGTGTACCTTTTCAACCTGCTTGTATGCTTCAGCCACTGCATCTTCCAGCTTTTCAGCTCTTGCAACGACACCCAGTACACGGCCGCCATTGGTCAGAACTGCACCGTCTTCACCCAGCTTTGCACCTGCAACATACAGGATACCGCCGAAGTCTTCGTCAGTAGTGATTGGGAAGCCCTTTTCGTAAGCCTGAGGATAACCGTTGGATGCCATTACTACGCAGCATGCAGCGTCGTCCGCAAACTTAACCATTTCTTCCTTCAGAGTACCTGCAGCAGTTGCCATCATGATTTCCAGCAGGTCGCTGTCCAGCAGAGGCAGAACTACCTGAGTTTCAGGGTCACCGAAACGGCAGTTGTATTCGATTACCTTCGGTCCCTTTTCAGTAATCATCAGACCGAAGTACAGGCAGCCGCGGAATTCTCTGTCTTCCTTCTTCATTGCTTCGATGGTCGGCAGGAAGATTTCCTTCATACATCTTTCAGCAACTTCAGCTGTGTAGTAAGGGTTTGGAGCGATGGTACCCATACCGCCGGTGTTCAGACCCTTGTCACCATCCAGTGCACGCTTGTGGTCCATAGAGGAAACCATAGGGACCACAATGTTGCCGTCAGTGAAGGACAGAACGGAAACTTCCGGACCGGTCAGGAATTCTTCCACTACGATGTTGCTTCCGCTTTCACCGAAGATCTTGTCTTCCATCATGGAAACAACTGCTTCCTTTGCATCTTCTCTTGTTTCTGCAATAATTACGCCCTTACCCAGTGCCAGACCGTCAGCCTTGATTACGGTTGGAATCGGGCAGGTTTCCAGGTAAGCCAGCGCTGCATCCTTATCGCTGAATACTTCGTATTCTGCAGTAGGGATGCCGTACTTTTTCATCAGATCCTTGGAGAACACCTTGGAACCTTCGATGATTGCAGCTGCCTTAGATGGACCGAATGCAGGAATACCGGCTTCCTTCAGTGCATCCACGCAGCCCAGTACCAGCGGATCATCAGGTGCAACAACCGCAAAGTCGATTTTGTTTTCTACTGCAAACTTTACGATATTTTCGATATCCTTAGCGCCGATGTTCACGCAAGCCGCATCCGCTGCAATCCCGCCGTTACCAGGCAGCGCAAAGATTTCTTCTACAGATTTATTTTCTTTGATTTTTTTGATGATAGCATGTTCTCTGCCACCACCGCCAACTACCATAATTTTCACGTTTATCTACCTCCAGTAAAACTGATTGGGAGTAATTCATTTATTTTTTCTGATTTTTCCATCGTATCAGGAACGCAGGCACTGCCACCACCGCCATCTGAATCGCCGTAAAGAAAAGCAGAAGAGGTCTTGCTTCATAGTACATGAATTCCCGAAAGAAAAAGATTACATTCACAATAGGGCAAAGCACAATCACAAACGGTGCAAAATCTGGTCTTTTCTTTTCAAACACTGTTAATAAAACAATCGGAACAATGATAAAAATAATCCAGAACATATCCATTTACCTCAAATGTAATTGAATCTCGATAATGCCTTTTACATACGAATCTGTACCATCTGTGATAGTTCCAATGCTGTTTTATTCTGTAGTTGGTTCCGATGTGTTTCCGGAACGATTTCGCAGGCACCTCCGGTGCCGAGGACTAAGTGAGGGAAACAGCATGGGAATCACTGCATGAGAACAGCATTGTAACGATTAGTGATGGAACAATCTCATACCAGTGAAGGCCATTGCGATCTGATATTTGTCACAGGCCTCAATCACTACGTCGTCTCTTACGGAGCCGCCTGGCTGTGCGATGTAGCTTACGCCGGACTTCTTTGCGCGTTCAATGTTGTCGCTGAACGGGAAGAATGCGTCGGAACCCAGTGCTACGCCGGTCTTGGTTGCCAGGTAGTCTGCAGCTTCTTCAGCTGTCAGAGGTGCAGGCTGCTCTGTGAAGTAGTTCTGCCAGATGCCTTCTGCACATACATCTTCTTCATTCTTATTGATGTATCCGTCAATTACGTTGTCTCGGGTCTGACGGCCGATGTCGGATCTGAACGGCAGGTTCAGAACCTTTGGCATCTGTCTCAGGAACCAGGTATCAGCCTTGGTACCTGCCAGTCTGGTACAGTGAATTCTGGACTGCTGGCCTGCGCCTACACCGATGGCCTGACCGTCTACTGCATAAGCAACGGAGTTGGACTGGGTGTACTTCAGAGTGATTAAAGCGATGATCAGGTCACGCTTTGCGGAGTCAGGCAGTTCCTTGTTTTCGGTTACCAGGTTTTCCAGCAGAGCTTCATTAATTTCGAAGTTATTTCTGCCCTGTTCGAAGGTGATGCCGAATACCTGCTTCTTTTCCTGGGGTGCAGGAACGTAAGCTTCGTCGATCTGTACGATGTTGTAAGCGCCCTTCTTCTTGGTCTTCAGGATTTCCAGAGCTTCCGGTTCGAAGCCGGGAGCGATAACGCCGTCGGAAACTTCGCGCTGGATAATCTTTGCGGTGGTTACGTCGCAAACGTCGGACAGTGCAATCCAGTCACCGAAGGAACTCATTCTGTCGGTACCTCTTGCTCTTGCGTATGCGCATGCCAGAGGGGATTCGTCCAGACCTTCGATATCGTCTACGAAGCATGCCTTCTTCAGGTCATCGGACAGCTTTACGCCAACTGCTGCAGAAGTTGGGGAAACGTGCTTGAAGGAAGTTGCAGCCGGCATTCCCAGAGCTGCCTTTACTTCCTTA